>DKCU01000105.1 GCA_002451555.1 Candidatus Segatella albertsiae | reverse complement strand
GAGGAATAGTTATCCACAATGTCGATGGCTGCACTGAGCTTGCCTTGGAAGAGGTCGTTGAACTGACTACTCTGCAACAGGGCATTGCCGATATTGTTCATTCCTGCTCCTGCAAGGTTGGCTCCTGCTTTATATAGATTGTCGATGTCGGATTTCAGATTGTCCACTGTAAAATTGCCTGGCACCTTCGACAGGTCATCCAGCATCTTTTTCCAATCCACGTTGCCAATCTCTGAAAGTTTCAAGATGGCTGCTATCTCCTGGTTGATTTGCAGAAAGGCGATGTCCGAGAAGGTGAGGGTGCTGTTTGTTACCACACTCTCAAACTGCATACACAGGTTCTTGGTGTCGTCACATATTTTCATCAGATAGGTTCCCCAATACAGGGCGGTCTGCGGACTTTTCAGCATCATGCCAGCTACCGTCCATATCTTGGGCATGATTTTGTTACTCACCATGTTGTAGATACGGCGGTAATAGTAGTTCTCTGTGCTACTGTTCCAGATGCCCAACTCTGTCATTGCCTTGCGCTCCAAGAACTTGGAGGCATAGATACCGGCACTCGCTACTTCCGCAGCATTATAGTGTTTCAATATGTTCTGCACCTGCTCGTTATAGTATGCCTCTGCCACGGCTTCTGTTCCGTAGGCAGCAGCCATAGCAGCCACAGTCTGCTTGTCATAGTTCACGCTGTAGTACTGTGCGTCAGCCTTTGCCAACACACAGACTATCAGTGTTATGATGGATAGAAGTCGCTTCATTCTTTCTTACTTGTATTTTTATCGTTATTACCGAATTCTCACACTAACATGTTAGCGTTTTCTTTGCTATTTTATTGATTATGCTTCAAGCTCTTTAATTCTTCCCTCATACTCCAGGTGCTGATAGACAGTGGAACGTAGTCCCATGTCGTGTCTGTACTCTTGCATGATATAATTCGCTTTCCGCATAGCCACTTTTACACGATAGTTGAAGGAACAGAATGTTTTCATCAAACAATTCTGTTGCTCCAATACCGACATCACCAACTGGTGCCGCATAAACTCCAAGTCGTCACTTCTTAGCATTTGGCATGGATCACGCAGTATTCTTGCCATTGCATGATTATAGGCTTTTTGAGCATCAAATTCCTTTTTATGCTTTGCCTCCGTTTCATGCAACGGTTCTGTCTCTTGCAACAGCTCATTCCATTTTTTCTGTATACCATCCGTATCGGCAAAAGCAGCATCTTCTTTTGCTTCATCTTTCGCTATCTCTTCCTCGGATGTTCCTACAAATTGTTCCGTAGCAGCATTCTCTGGTATGGGCATTCCTTCTTTTTCCAAGACTTCTGGTCTCGCTTTCTTGCGCAAAACCTCCAATATGTTGGTTCTATCAAACATTTTCAGTACATTGTCATGTATGTTTGTCTCTTTTTGCTCTGCGATTGGATGTCTTGCGTCATATTCTGCATCATGATAGGCATCCAACTCTTTTTCTGTCATGCCAAGATGCAGTCCTGCACTTTCGAGAGTTTCTTTTATATGCTCCACCAACTCTGGCGTTACATGTCGTATTTTCAACAGTTGCTTCTCTGTACAAGCACACAAGTCTTTATATGTCCATACTTCTGAGTCATGGAAAGCCTGACGTGTCTTCTCCACCATACTTGGACGTATGTCCCAATCTTCACGACGGAAAATTATAAAGTCAACTATATCAATTCTTTTCATCTGATTCAATCTTTATTTGTTTGTGTTACTTAACCTCAATACTCTTCCTGCTTGGTTCACCTTTTGAGCAAAAGCGAGGCTCTTGCTGATACCACTTGCATCCCAATCCCTGCAATAGGCTTCGATGGCTTGCTGATGATTGCATTTCAACTCTCGCTTGTATAGCTTCAACGCTTCCTTCTCCGCTCGCTCCGTGGTATAGGTCATATAGCACTCATGCGGTTCCTCCACACCATACACATTACTGGTCTGTCCTCGCCTGATAAATACCTCACGGAAGAAACTGCGTCCTTCCTTGTTCTCCAAACGGTTAATGGTGAAGATTTTCTTGCAGTCCACATCGGTCAAACCGAGTATAGCCTTGATGGTGTCAAAGCGTTCCTTGAACTTGCTCTGGTCGAGTAGCATCACCACATCCGAGTTGTTGATGATGGCTTCCTTCACAATCTCACTGCCTATGATGTCCTGTATCTCCTGTGTCACCACACCCACGCTTGCCCAGAATTTTCTGGCGGTCTTATACAGATATTTTATGTATTCCGCCATCATGGGCGAGGCGATGGCCTTCCATGCCTCCTCGATGATGAGCATCTTTCGGTTCTTCTTGATGCGCATCTTCTGCAGGAACACGTCCATGATGATGAGTGTCACCAGTGGAAAAAGCAGTGGATCATCCTTGATACTGTCGATTTCGAAGACGATGAAGGTCTCATCAAACAGACTGCTGTCCATATTCTCATTCAGCGTCACATCGTGACTGCCTCCTTTATAGAAGTCTTTCAACAGATAGTTGTAGGATGACAGGTCTATGCCATGCAGACCGTTCTCCTCGCATATCTTCGGCAGTCGCTCCGTACTGAACTCATAGAAGGTGTTGAAACAGAGGTTGCTCACACGCTTGGTGGTGAAATATGCATCGTAATACTCATTGATGACTTGCTCTATCAGCCTGTCCTCGGTCTTGCTCACTGTGCCTTGACTTCCTTTCCATATCAGCATCACCAGGTTCTTCAGGAATCCCAACTTCTCGATGTTCCATTCCTCTCGCTTGATTTTGAAAGGGTTCATCGTGATAGGATGCTCTTCGGTGTACGATATGTATTTGCCCACAAAGTATTCGCACAGTCCCTCATACGAGTTTCCAGTATCTACCAGCACAATGTCGGTGTCCTGCTCATGGGCTTGGCGCACCATGGAGTTAACATAAAAACTCTTGCCGCTTCCCGAAGGACCGAGGACAAAGAAGTTGCTGTTGTCGGTCAGCTTGTTTCGTCCCTCTTTTCCCGATATGTCGATGGCTACTGGCACTCCTTGGCGGTCGGTATAATAGACCTTAAATGGGGTGTCCTCGCTATGCACAATCTTCTCCTTGTACATCAGGCAGGTAGCAGCATCGCCCAAGGTCATAAATCTGTCGTAGTCGTCATTCATCCCATAGCAGTTGCCGGGGAATGAGTTGACAAACAGTTCCAACTGGTTGTAGGCTCGCTTCGAGATATGGATGCCCATCCTGCCAAAGGCATTCTCCAGATGGTTGGTGCACTTCTGTATGTCCGTCTCCGGCTTCACCGTCACTATCAGATTATAGTGGGTATATACCAGCTGCTTGTTTTCTCTCGCTATCACCTCCTGCACTCGCTTGATGTCTTCCACGGCAATCAGATTGCTTGGGTTCGGCATGCTGGCATGGCGGTTCTTCTTTTTGTCGAGCAGGGCAAGCTCACGCTTCTGGTTCGGCACAAAGATGATTTGGTTATACACCACACTCTCCACACTTGGAATGCTGTCCACCAATGCTACCAGATCCACTGGCATGCTGGTGTTGTTCACCTCGATGTTGGTGAATGGGCGGATTTGTGTCGGCAAGTTGGCGCAATCCACGTCCACCAGACTATACACCTTGCAGCGTCTGTCACCCATGCCAATCATCTCGTCATCCACCTTGAATCCTGTCATGCTCATCGTCTTGTCTCGGAAGTTCATGGCAAAGAAGCGGTCAACATACAGACTTGCCTCTTGCTTGCTCAAAAACTCTGACTTGATGCCAGCATCCTTCAGCTGATCCTGCACCTTTCTGATTTTCACCAGAAAATCACGCCATTTCTTGTTGTCGAAAGACATCAGACGACTCTTCTTGTTCTCCTGCGTAATGGTCAGATAAGTCATGCTGTCCGTATATTCTCTTCCGTTGAAATAGCGGAAGTAGGATTCTGACAGGAACTCATGGCCTTTGTCACTCTCATCCTTGAACTGTTTTCTGGTAAAGATGTCCTGCTTGTGCAGGGCATAGCCTTCACCCAGAGTCTGTGCAATGGCAGCAAACAGGTTGGTGAACTCATAATAGCTGTCTATATTGGCAGAATACTTCTGCACAGGATTCTCCATTCTCAGGATTGCAGAATACTCTCCAGTCTTGGTATAGAGCACACCGATACCGTCTGTTTCTTCTACGGAGAAATAGATGTCCTGAAAGATTTTCTTCCGTTTGCCACCAGTGCCAAAGGCATAGACCGATATGGCCATGCCAATACATGTAGCTACGAAAAATAAGATTACATATAGTACCATACTCGTTTATTATTCTGTTTCTTCGATGGATGATAGATGATTTTCTCCCATACTGGATGATTTGTTGTCATTCTCTTGATAAGAGGTATTGGAGTTTTCTTCGCCATAAAGGGTTGATACACTATCTTTTGCAGTGGAATCCGCCCTGCTTATTGGTGTTTCCACGGTTGCAGGATGTTCTTCTATCTCTCTCGCCCAAGCTGCTCTTGCCTTGTCAGCACTCCTCATCGCATCCAATGTGGGTGGCTTGTAGGTCTTGTCCTTACAGGCGGTCAGCAATGTCACTGCCAATGCCGTTATTATAATATTCTTTCCTTTCATACTCACAACTGTACTTTAGTAGCGAAGATGCAATGTTTTCTGCTGAAACAAATAAAGGTAGACCCACACCCTTGGGGGGAGAATGAGCCTACCAGTCGTTCACTTTCTACTTGTCATCCACATCTTGGTCATGTCGATACTTTTTTGTTTCACATTTTTATATGCGCTTGCTGTAGGCATAGATAAACACTCCTTGGTCGTTCTTCTTGGTATGCAGTCCCTTCCGTTGCTTGAACATGATGAGACCTGCACCCGTAGTGATTGCCACGACCAACACTATCAGTCCTGCAATGATACCCATCAGACAGTAGGCGGCAATGAAGCCGATGATGGCTCCTCCTGCCGTGGCTGCTGCCCAATAGATGTATCGCCCCTGTATTCCCATGAATTCAAGGGGCTTCTGGAGTCCCTTGAACAGTGGGTAGTCGGGGTAGCGGATTTTCTGCTCTTCTCTTGCCATTCTTCACGTCGTTTCTCACTTACTGAATATGCACGGAATAACTCTCACTCGTTAGTTGGTCACACCGAAGAACAATGGCAATGCCTGTGCTGCTGCCACGAGGAAGATACATGCTCCTACAATCATCATGATCTTCTTCTTGACATCCTGCTCCTCATTGTTCATGGCGATGTAAACGCTGATAGCACCCACTACGGCTACAACACCTGCAATGGCATAGCAGAGTTTGACCACGATAGGCACATACTTGGCAATTTCCTCCGTCACTGTTGTAAGCGCGGTGGTACCTGCCGTGTAGTCACCTGCCGAGTTTTGCGCCATGGCAATGCCACCGCCCACAAGGAGCATCAATGCCAATGTCTTCAAGCGTCCTGAAGAGAGAACGCTCTTGGCGGTCTTCTTCAAATAGTTGGTCGTTTTCTTAAACATTCTTTCTTGTTTTACTTGTTAATGATTTCTCTTCGCAGTTCGTTCTCACCCTTATCCCCAGTCTTCTTCCACGCTTTTGGCGTATTTTCATTCTGGCATACGGCTCGATGGTACTGCTTCCTCTTTGATATATACTCTTCTGCAGTTGAGTCTTAAATCTGGTAGCCAAAGAATGCTGGGAACAGAATGGATGCACCTATCATAAACAGACAGGCTCCTATCAGCGTCAGTATGGACTTGGTGACTCCATCTTCCCCTGTGTTCATCTTGATGTATATCTGCAAAGCGGATATAATCACCATCACAGCAGCGACGGCGTATGTCAGATACAGCACATACAGCATCATCGTCACCACATAGTCGTGCATCCCAGCCAGTGCGTCTGCTCCCCAGCTATAGTCCACATTGCCACATTTGGCTGATGCGGACAGGGGGAGCAACGCAAAGACAAAGGAACTTACTACATTCTTTATGATATGGCTAAATTTCATCCTTGACTGGTATTGTTTTGATGTTTGGTTGTCCTGGCTTTGTCTCGCCTTGTTTCAATAGGCTCTCCGTGAAGTCGTCCTGCCAGAGTCCGTCTATCCATATGGGAGAAGTGGACTCCATCTG
>DKCU01000035.1 GCA_002451555.1 Candidatus Segatella albertsiae | reverse complement strand
AACCTCATCGGGCGTTCCTTCTTCGGTGATATACCCATCGCTAAAGAAAAGCACACGATTGGCTACTTCCCTGGCAAATCCCATCTCGTGCGTCACCACCACCATCGTCATTCCTCCTGCCGCTACCTCTTTCATCAATTGCAACACCTCGCCTACCATTTCCGGGTCGAGCGCAGAAGTTGGTTCGTCGAAAAGCAGCACCTCGGGATTCATCGCCAAGGCTCGCGCTATCGCCACACGTTGTTTCTGACCACCCGAAAGACTATCGGGATAACTGTCCGCTTTATCGAGCAAGCCGATACGATCCAACAAATCCGTAGCCTTGGCATCCGCCTCAGTCTTATTCATCTTACCCAACTCTACGGGAGCCAACATGATGTTGCGGCGAATGGTCATATTAGGAAAAAGATTGAACTGTTGGAACACCATTCCGACTCGTTGACGCATCTTATTGATGTCATTCTCACGTGAAGTGATATCCGTGCCTTCAATCCAAATCTTACCCTCGGAAGGTTGCTCCAGGAGATTGATGGAACGCAAAAAGGTACTTTTTCCGCAACCCGAAGGACCGATGATAGCCACCACTTCGCCCTGACGAATGGAAGTAGAGATACCCTTCAGAACCGTATTGTCGCCATAACGCTTTACAAGTCCCTCGATCTTGATGAGTTCAATCTCACTTGACGATTTCAAATTGTTCTCTTGCATGATGATTACGTTTTATTTATTTTCTCTCGCCCTTTCTAAGATACTTCTCCAATCGACGAACACCCGTGTAAAGTCCGAGAACAATAACGAGATAAATGCACGCCACCACTCCCAATGGCAACATAGCCTCGTAAGTGATACTGCGGATAATATCAGAGCCTTTGGTCAAATCCACCAACCCGATGTAGCCGCTGATGGATGTCTCCTTGAGCAGAGTTATCAACTCGTTGCCCATGGCAGGCAGTACATTCTTAAACGCCTGTGGCAAGATGACGAGACGCATCGTCTTGCCATAAGAAAGTCCTAGACTTCTTCCAGCCTCCATCTGTCCCTTGTCCACCGACATGATGCCTGAGCGAATCACCTCGGCGATATAAGCAGCTGAGTTCAAACCAAAGGCGATGACCGCCACGAAAATCTTGTTGATGTCAGCTGATGCAAAAACGACATAATAAATAATGAGCAACTGTACCATCGTAGGCGTACCACGAATGATCGTAAGATAAACTTGACAAATCATATCTAGGAAACGCAGATTACCCTGTCGCTCATGCGTCGCCCGAACAATAGCTATCAGTGTACCCAAGATAACTGAGAGAATAATGGCGAAGAAGGTTATGACAAGTGTATTGCCCAAGCCAGTCAATAGATACTGATAGCGACCATCCTCCACAAAACAAGACTTGAACTTATCCACAAATCCCTGCTGGTTGCCAGCAACTGCTTCCGAACTTGTATTTACGACAATCACCTGACGCACATTGGTATAATTATCAGTGAAGTTGATGTTTTTCTCTCTTTCAGGGGTCACCGTGATGCCCGCGATACCTGCATCCGCCTTGCCCATCTGAACAGAAGTAATGATGGCATCAAACTCCATATCAAGCATCTCGACATCCACTCCAAGGCAATCGCCGAGGGCATGAGCCACATCTACGTCGATGCCCACAATCTTGCCCGCCTGGTAATACTCGAAAGGCTCGAATGTGGCGTTGGTGGCAAATCGGAGTGTTTTCTTCAAACCTAGCTGCGACAAGGCTTCCTGTCCTATCTTCTTGGCATCCGATGCCTTGGGAGTATAAGCGACAGCCAAGCCTTGCACCATGTGACGCTGAACGATGGAATCAATCGTACCATTCACTTGAAGTTGACGAATGGCACTATTCAGTGCTTTTTGCAAATTCTCATTACCCTTAGCCACACAAATGGCAAATCCTGACTCGTCGAAAGTCTCGGGCAAAACGCAAAGCGAAGGATTCACTCGCAAGAAAGCCTTAGCTGGTGCCTCATCGGTCACCACACAGTCTATCTTACCTTGTCGAAGAGCCTGAATTGCATCAGCTCCCTTGTTGTATCGCTCCACCTTTGTGCCGTCGCCCTTCCTCTCCAACTCAGTGGCGAGTCCATCACTCGTTGTACCTAACTGTACACCAATAACAGCACCTTTCAAATCTTCCTTGCTCTTGATTTGTCGGCTGTTACTCCCTGCACCACGGCTACAAGCTGAAAAGAACATACCGACAGACAAAATAACAAAGCACAAGTAGCCAAGGAAAACAATTCTCCGTTTCTTCATTTACCTATCAAAATCTAAAACAAATACAATCAGCCTACCTTCTTATCCTATACTTAGGAGAAATACAGCCAATAAATACCTGCCAACACTGCAAGCACGATGATTGCCACTACAGCCTTGATCATACAAGTGGCAACTTTCTTTACAATCAGGAAGCCAACAATGAGCACTACCAAGGCGAAAACATAATATCCGAAATTATCCATTTTTTCTTAATATTTTACTTTTACTAATGCCTGAAACGATGCTTTTCTGACAGCAACATCCAAGCGAAGTTTATTTGAAAAGGCGACGGAACTCCGCTGGTATCGGTGTTTCAAACTCCATCGGCTGATGGGTCACGGGATGATAGAAACAGAGCACATAGGCATGGAGGCAAAGACGATGGCAAGGGTCATCACCATTACCATACTTGATGTCGCCACAGACAGGATGTCCCATGTCGGCTGTATGCACACGGATTTGGTTCTTGCGCCCTGTCTCCAAACGGAATTCCACCAAAGAATGTTCGGTCGAACGAGCAAGCGTATGAAAGTGAGTAACAGCATACTTACCGCCATTATCCGTAGGACTGCTATAAGTTATATAAGCCTTGTTGTCCTTGAGCCAGTTGGCAATCGTACCCTCGTCTTCCTCCATTTCTCCAGAGACTACAGCGACGTATCTTCTGTCATAGACATTATGATGCCAGTCATCCTCCAAAGCCAACTCCGTTTGCTTGTCCTTGGCATAGATCATCAAGCCCGAAGTGTCACGGTCGAGACGATGGACGACATGCGCCTGGCAGTTTTGGCGAGTCTTATGAAAATAATCATCGAGCACAGCCTTGACATTGAGAGTGGAATGACCTGCCGCCATACTCAGGATGCCGACGTTTTTCTCTACCACGACAAGATATCTGTCCTCGTAAACAATCTTGACATATTTGCTCTTAAACTGTTCATTGTTTTTCTTCGTCTTGCTTACCGCAACTTTCATACCTGGGCGCAAGGCATAGTCGAACTGGGTGACAACCTTGCCATCCACCTTGATGCCCCTACCCTGTAAAGTTTGTTTAATCTTCGTCTTGCTCTCACTCTTCACATTCGCAAGAAGCCACTCCAAGAGCGGAGCTGGCTTGCCGACCGTATAGTGGTCGTAGTCGTGAGGAACGCCGTAGCCCCCTCGATAGTTCTTGGCATGATTCTGCCATTTATTGCTTTGATGTACCATTGGATATATTCTTAATTTTGGCTTACAAAAGTACGTCTTTTTGGCAATACCGCCAAGTTTCAGATACATTTTAACTAAAAATTAAGCAAGTTTCCACAATAAATTATTGATATTCAAATATTTTTTCGTAATTTTGCACCCAAAACTAAAAAGAATAAGGTATAATATATAATGATTACAGTAACAAATCTTGCAATTCAATTCGGAAAGAGAGTTCTTTACAAGGACGTGAACCTCAAGTTCACTCATGGTAACATCTATGGTATTATCGGTGCCAACGGTGCCGGTAAGTCAACATTCCTCCGTGCCATCAGCGGCGACTTGGAACCCAACAAGGGTACGGTGGAGCTTGGTCCAGGCGAGCGTCTTTCCGTATTGGAACAGGATCACTTCAAATACGATGAATATCGTGTAATGGACACTGTCCTCATGGGTCACCAGCCTCTCTGGGAAAACATGAAGGAGCGTGAGCGTCTCTACGCTAAACCAGAGATGACAGAGGAAGATGGTAACCGCGCTGCCGACTTGGAGTTAAAGTTCGCAGAAATGAATGGTTGGGAGGCTGAGAGCAACGCTGCACAGCTTCTCCAAAACCTCGGCGTGAAGGAGGAACAGCATGACAAACTCGTGGGTGAGCTTTCTAATACAGAGAAGGTGCGTGTCATGTTGGCAAAAGCCCTCTTCGGCAACCCTGACAACCTCCTCCTCGACGAGCCTACCAACGACCTCGACCTCGACACCGTAGAGTGGTTGGAGGAATACTTGAGCAACGTGGAGCAAACCGTATTGGTGGTATCTCACGACCGTCACTTCCTCGACTCTGTTAGTACACAGACCGTCGATATTGACTTCGGTAAGATAACCATGTTTGCAGGTAACTACTCTTTCTGGTACGAGAGTTCTCAGTTGGCTCTCCGCCAAGCTCAGAACCAGAAGATGAAGGCAGAGGAGAAGAAGAAGCAGTTGGAGGAGTTCATCCGTCGATTCTCAGCCAACGTGGCAAAGAGCAAGCAGACAACTTCCCGCAAGAAGATGTTGGAGAAGTTGAATGTTGAGGAGATCCGCCCATCAAGCCGCAAGTACCCAGGCATCATCTTCCAGATGGATCGCGAACCAGGCAACCAAATTTTGGAGGTAGAAGGCTTGAAGGCTGTCGATGAGGACGGAACAGTACTCTTTGACAACGTCAACTTCAACATCGAAAAGGGCGAGAAGGTGGTATTCCTCTCTCACAACCCTAAGGCTATGACCGCCCTCTTCGAGATCATCAACGGTAACCGCAAGGCCGACGCAGGTGAATACAAGTGGGGCGTGACCATCACGACCGCTTACCTCCCACTCGACAATACCGCTTTCTTCCAGAGCGACAAGAACTTGGTTGACTGGCTGAGCCAATATGGTCCAGGCAACGAGGTGGCCATGAAAGGCTACTTAGGTCGTATGCTCTTCAGCGGCGAGGAAGTATTGAAGAAGGTGAACGTGCTCTCCGGAGGTGAGAAGATGAGATGTATGATTGCCCGTATGCAGTTGCAGAACGCCAACTGCTTGATTCTCGACACTCCAACCAACCACTTGGACTTGGAGAGCATCCAGGCATTCAACAACAACTTGGTAGCATTCAAGGGCAACATCCTCTTCGCCAGCCACGACCACGAGTTCATCAACACCGTGGCCAACCGCATCATCGAACTGACTCCAGCAGGTACCATCGACAAACTCATGTCATACGATGAGTACATCTACGACGAGGCCATCAAGGAGCAGAAAGCCAAGATGTACGGTTTGCAATAATCTTTAGCATGATTGCGAACAAGTATTGCTATCATTTTTTCTAAAATAGAAAGTTTTATAGATTATACATTATATATAATATATAGCAGGTGCCAGCCTTTCATAAGGTTGGCACACTTTTTGTGAATATGATATTCAAAAAATTAAAAAGCAAATTTACAACTATGTCTAAAGAGAAAGAAATAAAGATAGAAGACGGAAACGTCAAGGAGCAAGCTCATAACGAGCAGGTTTCTAACGAGCAGGAGCATAACAAGGCTACTTCAGAGAACTCTTCCGAGGATCAAGCAGAGAACCACAGCGAGAAAGAGACAGAAGAAGCTAAGGCTGACACATCTGCTGACAAAAAGGCGGAAAGTGAAGAGTCTGCCGACAAAAAGGCAGAGGAAGTAAAGCTCAACCCTCTTGAGCAAGCACAGAAAGAAGTAGAGGAACTCAAGAAACAGTTGCTCTATAAGACAGCAGAGTTTGAGAATTACCGCAAGCGCACCCTCAAGGAGAAAGCAGACTTGATCCTCAACGGTGGAGAGAAGACCATCTCTGCCATCCTGCCAGTACTCGACGACTTCGAGCGCGCCATCGCCGACAAGAGCGAGGACCCGAAGGTCATCAAGGAAGGTGTACAGATGATTTTCAACAAGTTCACCAAGGCTCTCGAAGGTCTGGGTGTCAAGAAGATTGAGACAGCCGACAAGGACTTCGATACAGATTTCCACGAGGCAATCGCTATGGTTCCTGGCATGGGAGACGACAAGAAGGGCAAAGTCATCGACTGCGTTCAGACAGGCTACACCCTCAACGACAAGGTCATTCGCCACGCAAAGGTAGCAGTAGGCCAATAACCAAAGGATTCAACATAAACAAGTAAACGACAACGGGCTTTGAGGCTCACTCTATAAAATGGCAAAAAGAGATTACTATGAGGTGCTTGGCGTTGACAAGTCAGCATCAGAGGACGAAATAAAGAAGGCTTATCGAAAGATAGCCATCAAGTATCACCCAGACCGCAACCCTGGCAACAAGGAGGCTGAGGAAAAATTCAAGGAGGCAGCAGAGGCTTACGATGTTTTGCGTGACCCTCAGAAACGCCAGCAATACGATCAGTTCGGATTCGACGGTCCACAAGGTGGATTCGGAGGCTTCGGCGGAGGTGGCGGCATGAACATGGATGACATTTTCTCCATGTTTGGCGACATCTTCGGTGGCCATGGCGGTGGATTCAGCGGCTTCGGCGGTGGATTTGGTGGCGGCAGTGCTCGCCAGCAATACCAAGGAAGCGACTTGCGCGTGAAGGTAAAGCTCACCTTGCAGGAAATCGCTACAGGCGTAACCAAGAAGTTTAAGATTCGCAAGGACGTTACCTGCCCAGACTGTCATGGTACAGGTTGCGAAGGCGGTGCACAGCCAGAGACTTGTCCTACCTGTCATGGTAGCGGTGTGACGATAAAAACCGTTCGCTCCATGTTCGGCATGATGCAGACCCAAGTAGCTTGTCCTGATTGTCATGGCGAGGGTACCATCATCAAGAAGAAATGTCCACACTGTGGAGGCGAGGGTATCGTCAAAGGAGACGAGGTCGTTGAAATCAACATTCCTGCTGGTGTAGAAGACAACATGGTCGTAACCGTTCGCGGCAAGGGTAACGCCGGCAAGCACAATGGCATCAATGGCGACATACAGGTGCTCATCCAGGAAGAGAAGAGCGACATCTTCGAGCGCAACGGACAAGACTTGTACTACAACTTAGTACTTGACTTCACGACAGCCACACTCGGTGGCGAGGTAGAAGTACCTACACTTGACGGCAAGGCCACACTCAAGATTGAGCCAGGCACACAGCCAGGCAAGCAAATGCGACTCAGAGGAAAGGGTCTTCCTGCCGTGCAAGGCTATGGCTATGGCAAGGGCGACATCATCGTCA
Organism: Candidatus Segatella albertsiae; assembly: GCA_002451555.1. Lineage (GTDB taxonomy): Bacteria > Bacteroidota > Bacteroidia > Bacteroidales > Bacteroidaceae > Prevotella > Prevotella albertsiae. Next base: position 5,191 of record DKCU01000035.1, on the reverse strand, counting down.
ACATAACCGTATTCGTACCAAAGACTCTGTCAAAGGAAGAGAAAGAGCTCGTTTTGAAATTCAAGGAGTGCGAGAACTTCAAGGCAGACAACGCCACCAAGAAGTCTCTCTTCGAGAGTTTCAAGAACTTGTTTAAATAAATGATAGAAAGCTTTACAAAGAAAGGGGCATCCTATATTCTAAAAAGAAGGATATAGGTTTGCTCCTTTTGCTTTGAATAAAAAAATTCACGTCCAAACGTTGGAAAGCTTCTCCTTACATATCATAGCTTATAACGAAAGTTTCACTTTATTTATATCATGTAAAGTTTCTCTTTACTTATATAATAAGGTGTAAAGCAGAGAGGTCTCTACCAAACGACACAAACATCCTACCAAACGACACAAACACGATGAATTATCAAGAAACCATTGAATATCTCTTCAATAGCACCCCCGTATTCGAGAAAGTAGGCGCACCCGCCTACAAGCCAGGATTGCAAACAACCGAAGCCCTGGATGAGCATTTCGGTCATCCCCATCGCAAATTCAAGACCATCCATATCGCAGGAACCAACGGCAAAGGCTCTTGCTCGCACACCCTTGCTGCCATTCTTCAAGCCGAAGGTTACAAGGTAGGACTCTACACCTCTCCACATCTCGTGGATTTCAGAGAAAGAATCCGAGTGAACGGAGAATGCGTGCCCGAGCAATACGTCATTGACTTCGTTGACCAGGAACGTGCTTTCTTCGAACCGTTGCATCCTTCCTTCTTCGAGTTGACCACCGCCTTGGCATTCAAGTACTTCGCTGAGCAAAAGGTTGACATTGCCGTCATAGAAGTGGGACTTGGAGGAAGACTCGACTGCACCAACATCATCACCCCTATCCTTTCCATCATCACCAATATCAGCCTTGACCACACCCAATTCTTGGGCAACACCTTGGCAGAGATTGCAGGCGAAAAGGCAGGCATCATCAAACCAGGGGTACCCGTCGTCATCGGCGAAGACATCCCAGAGACAAGACCTGTCTTCGAAGCAAAAGCCAAGGAAATGCAAGCTCCCATCCTCTTCGCACAAGACAAGGAGTACCAAGAGGTGATGGAGGCAAGGCATTGCCCTGACGGAATGAAATACAGCACAAGGAGCTGGGGAGAACTCACTGGCGAGCTTCGCGGCGACTATCAAGCCAAGAACATGAACACCATACTCAACGCTTGTAATCTTTTGGCAAAACAAGACGCCTCCAACTCGCAATGCAAGACATCATCACATTCTGTACAAAACTCTGTCCAACCAATCATTTCAAATCCTCAAAGCATCAAAAATGGCATTGCTCATGTAAACGAACTGACAGGTCTGATGGGACGATGGCAGAAGATGCAAGACAAGCCGTTGGTCATCTGCGACACAGGTCACAACGTCGGCGGATGGCAATACCTAGCCCCACAAATCAAGTCGCAACCTTGCAAGCAACTTCGCATCGTCTTCGGCATGGTAGATGACAAAGATGTAACAACAGTGATGAAAATGCTTCCTCAAGACGCAATTTACTATTGGACGCAAGCAACGACCAAAAGAGCCATAAAAGTAGAAAAAATCGCCAATTTAGGAGCATCGTCAGGATTGTCTGGAAAGCCGTATTCTTCTGTAGATAAAGCATTTAAGGCTGCATTGGCAGATGCAAGCACAGAGGATTTCATCTTCGTGGGCGGATCGAGCTACATCGTAGCCGATTTCCTTTCGTAAGATATTTTTTGTTTTTTTAAATCAATAAGTTGGAAAAAAATTTGTAAAAATCATTTTTTTTTAGTTACTTTGCAGTAGTTAATAACTTAAACGATAAAGTAACTAAAAAATTATGATATTATGAGCGCAGAAGTAGAAAACCTCTGTGGTCTGAAAAGAGAGGATTTTCAGACCACTGTGAATGGAAAGCAGACAGATCTTTTCATTTTGAAGAACAACCAAGGCAACGAGGTCGCAGTGACAAACTACGGTGGTGCTATTGTAGCTATTATGATGCCTGACAAAGACGGCAACTATGCTAACCTGATCCAAGGTCATGATAATATCCAAGATGTTATCAATTCACCAGAGCCATTCTTGAGCGTGCTTATCGGCCGCTATGGCAACCGTATTTGCGATGGTAAGTTCACTCTCCATGGCAAAGAATATCAGTTGGCTTGCAACAATGGCAAGAACCATCTGCACGGAGGCCCTACAGGCTTCCATACCAAGGTTTGGGATGCTACACGCATGAGCGACAACGCTGTCGTACTGAAATACACAAGCCCTTACGGCGAGGAAGGATTTACAGGCGAATTGGTCGTTTGGGTAGCTTATACCCTGACTGATGACAACGAGTTGGTCATCAAGTATCAAGCAACAACCAACAAGGAGACCATCGTCAACTTGACCAACCATGGTTTCTTCTCTATCCAGGGCATTGGCAACCCTACCCCAACCATCGACAACATCATCTGCGAGGTAAATGCCAACTATTATTTGCCTATTGACGAGACATCCATTCCAACGGGTGAAATCTTGAAGGTAGAGGGTACACCATTCGATTTCCGTACTCCAAAGCCTATTGGCCAAGACATCAACGCTGACAATGAGCAGATCAAGAATGGCCAAGGCTATGACCACAACTATGTATTGAACAAGAAGGAAGAAGGCGAGTTGAGCTTCGCCGCTCGCATCAAAGACCCTGTTAGCTGCCGTACGATGGAAGTCTATACTACAGAACCTGGTATGCAGATGTACACCGGTAACTTCTTGGAAGGTATCTCTGGTCAGCACGGTGCCACATTCCCACGTCGCAGCGCTGTTTGCTTCGAGGCACAGAAATTCCCTGACACACCAAACCATCCTTATTTCCCAAGTTGCCGTTTGAAGCCAGGAGAAACTTACATGCAGAAGACCATCTATAAGTTTGGCGTTGACAAATAAAAGAAATAGCCGTTTTGGGATGAGGTAACAAAAACATCCAAAACACAACTAACATAGGAGTGGCAGCTCAAAAACTGTCACTCCTTTCAAAGTCTAAAACAAAACATTAAACAATATCAACTATTAAAAAAATGGAAAACCAAAAACAAAATGGTAATATCATCGCCATCATCACTATGATGTTTCTCTATGCGATGATTTCATTCGTAACCAACCTCGCAGCTCCTATCGGAGTCATCTGGAAAAATGTATTCGCCGACAGCGGTAGTGCCAACATGATCGGTATGTTGGGTAACGCCATGAACTTCCTGGCATACCTCTTCATGGGTATCCCTGCTGGTAAACTTTTGACCAAGATTGGTTATAAGAAAACAGCCTTGGCAGGTATCGCAACAGGTTTCGTAGGCGTATTCATCCAGTTCCTTTCAGGTAAATTTGGAGCCGATGTATCTGGCTTCTGCGTTTATTTGTTCGGTGCCTTCATCTCAGGCTTCGCTGTATGTATCTTGAACACAGTAGTAAACCCAATGTTGAACCTTCTCGGCGGTGGTGGCAACCGTGGTAACCAGTTGAACCTCATCGGTGGTACGCTTAACTCCTTGTCTGGTACTTTAACCCCTATGCTCGTAGGTGCTCTCATTGGTACCGTGACAGCCAACACCAAGATGGTAGATGTCAACTTGGTACTCTACATCGCCCTTGCTGTCTTTGCAGCAGCCTTCGTTTGCTTGCTCTTCATTCCTATTCAAGACCCAGAGATGGGCAAGACTACAGACAAGACAGTTTTCGAGCATTCACCTTGGGCATTCCGCCATTTCAACCTCGGCGTTATCGCCATCTTCGTATATGTAGGTGTTGAGGTAGGTATCCCTGGAACATTGAACTTCTACATCTCTGACACAACAGCCAACGGTGGTGGTTTCATCAACGGCGCAGCTTTGGCCAACGCAGCAGCCATCGGTGGTTTCGTTGCAGGTACATACTGGTTGCTCATGTTGGTAGGTCGTCTTTGCTCCAGCTTCATCGCCGACAAGGTATCTAGCCGTGCCATGATGATTGTAGCCAACGGAGCAGGCATGGTATTCATCCTCTTGGCAGTACTTCTCGGTAAGTCAACCACAGTGGAAATGCCAGTGTTCACAGGCTCATCATTCCAAATGGTAACTGTGCCTATCTCAGCCATGTTCTTGGTACTTTGCGGTCTCTGCACCTCTATCATGTGGTCTTCCATCTTCAACCTTGCCACCGAGGGTCTTGGCAAATACACCGCCCAGGCTTCTGGTATCTTCATGATGATGGTAGTAGGCGGTGGCTTGATGCCATTGGTACAGAACTTCATCGCCGACAACGCAGGTTATATGTTGAGCTACATCGTACCTCTTGTTTCTATGGCTTACATGTTCTTCTACGCCGTGGCAGGTTGCAAGAACATCAACAAGGACATTCCTGTAGATTAATATCTTCTAAAAATACCCATTCCCAAGAGCATCTTCTCTCTTGGGAATCATTGATAATCAACAAATCTTTAATATTAACAATCAAAACTATTCAAAATTATGGATATCGAAAAAGTAAGAAGCCGCTTCATCAAGCATTTCGATGGCAAAACAGGTAATATTTATATGTCTCCAGGTCGTATCAACCTCATCGGTGAGCACACCGACTACAATGGTGGATTCGTATTCCCTGGCGCAGTTGACAAGGGTATCATGGCAGAGATTCGTCCTAACGGCACCAACACAGTCATGCTCTACTCTATCGACTTGAAGGACCGTGTAGAGTTCAAGGTTGACGACCCACAGGGACCTCGCGCTTCTTGGGCTCGCTACATCTATGGTATCTGCCAGGAGATGAAGGCATTGGGCGTTGACGTTAAAGGATTCAATGCAGCATTCTATGGCGACGTGCCTCTCGGTGCAGGTATGTCTTCTTCTGCTGCCTTGGAGAGTTGCTTCGCTTTCGCTCTCAACGACCTCTTCGGCGACAACAAGGTTTCTAAGTGGGACCTCGTATTGGCTGGCCAAGCTACCGAGCATAAGTATATTGGTGTAAATTGTGGTATCATGGACCAGTTTGCCTCTGTATTTGGCAAGGAGGGCAAGTTGATGCGCCTCGACTGCAACAGCCGTGAGTTTGAGTACTTCCCATTCGAGCCTAAGGGTTACAAGCTCTGCTTGGTCAACTCCAAGGTTAAGCACGAGTTGGCAGGTTCTCCATACAACGACCGTCGCAACTCTTGCGAGAATGTGGTTAAGC
>DKCU01000097.1 GCA_002451555.1 Candidatus Segatella albertsiae | reverse complement strand
TAAATTAATTCCGCCAACAGGTTAAATAATATATATATACTCTTTTTTGTCTTGGAGGGGGAAGTATGCAAAATCTGACTGTTAACTGTTGACTCTGTTGACAATCGTTGTTGTGCGAGACGAAGCTACGACTTCCGAAGTGAAAAGCTACGACTTATCGGTGACAAAACTACGTGTTAGTTTTTTAACTTTTTAGAAAGGCCCAAAAAGCATTCACCATTGGTGAAACGACATCAAGCTAGAAGTATTCCTTGGCATGGATTTAAGGGCGTCCCAGCATAGTTCCGTGGATTTAAGCCAGTTATTCGAACAGAAACATTACTTTTTCTTATGGCAGAGTTAACAGTGTCAACAGTTAACAGTTAGTTTTCGCATACTTTTGCTTACTTCCAAAGAATAAAAATGAGGCGATACTCTACACTTTATAGGTAGAATATCGCCTCATTCCCTTCATTAAAGAGTAGGTCGAGGATGCTCATGTTGGGCAGGAAGCCGTGTTTCTGCTCATACACCTGATAGTATCGCTTCGGTTCAAACTCTGCATCAGGCAACGGTTTCTTCGGACGAATCACATCACGGAAATCCCTCATTTGAGTGTTGAGTTGGGCTTGCGCCTCAAGGCTAGTGTATTCTTCACTCTTCACTCTTCGTTCTTCACTCAAAACGTATCGGTCAGTAACCGAGACGTTCGGTCGAATGTCGAGCAACTCTATCATCTTCTCCATGATTTCCATGTTGAAATCGAAGAGAAACTCATATTTTTTCTCGTAGAAAGGACGGATATCGTCCTGGTAATACTCGAAGAAAGGACTCTCTCCGTAGGCTGACATCAAGGCGTTCCAGTGTACGTGTCGCCAGTTGGCGTGGTCGGAGATGCGGATGTCCTTCATCGCCATCGACGTGTCGTGGTTGGTAGGGATGGTGAGCGAGAGCGGACCATTGGTGGTAGGGATAATCATGCGATTGCGATACGTCTGCTTGATGAAACTCTCATGGCGCTCTATCAAGCACTCGTCGTAGCGGTTCAGCTTCTGATACCACTGCACCGGACCGAAATATGTGGAAGATAATAATGCTTTCAAAACTTTATCCTTTCAAATTTATCTCTAAATGAAATTCAACCATACAGCTCGTTTCATTTTTTGCTTTTTACCTTTTAACTTATTTATCTTTAAAACAGCTTGTAGGCTTTCCCGACGATTTGGTGCTTGTGCACGAGCGTCTTTCCAGAAGCAGTTCTAACGAGATAGTAGCGGCAATCCTTGCATCCGCATCGCTTGCAGCAGATGGTAGGAATCACATACCGATTCTTACCCATGCGAATGGTATCGCCAGGCAAACGCTCGATAACACCGATGAAATCAGCCTCAGCCCACCCCATCACATAGGAGCCATCCAAGGATTTCCCCGTGTATTTGGAGGTCGGCGTAGCCTTGCTCTCCACCGAGTCGGCAAAAACCACCACGTCGCCTCGCTCGAAAAAGTCGCAGTCTATCCTGTTCACTATCACTCGGTTGCCCTCCTTCAACTGGGGCGGAAGCCCACCCCCGGGCACCGAGAAGACAGTGAAAGCGTAGGTGCGGATTGCCCATGCAAGCAGCAATGCCAGAGCCAACGCAAGGATAAATTTTGCGACTGCTTTCAAAACTTTCGGCAGATTATTGCGATTTCTATTTGATGTTATCTACAAACTTGAAAAGTCGGTTCCAACGGATGCCCGAGAAGCCCGGATGGTCTGGGCTGTGGCTCCACCAGATGAAGATAGGCTTGCCCACGATGTGGTCTTCTGGCACGAAGCCCCAGTAGCGAGAGTCGGCTGAGTTGTGGCGGTTGTCGCCCATCATCCAGTAGTAGTCGAGCTTGAAGGTGTAGCTCTTCGCCAACTTGCCGTTGATGAAGATATTGCCCTTGTTATCCACACGGAGGTCGTTGCCCTCATATACCTTGATCAGGCGTTCGTAGATAGGCAAGTTCTTCAAGGTCAAGGCGATGCTCTTGCCTTTCTTAGGAATCCACACCGGACCGTAGTTGTCGCGCGTCCAACCGGTATAGGCATTCAGTGGATAGAGGTCGCCATAGGTGGCGTCGGTGTTGATGGAGATGCTCTGCACGAGATTCTTGTTGGCCTTCAACGCCTCGTAAGCCTTCTTGGTGAGAGGGATGACACCGCTCTGGTTGTACATCAAGAGGTCTTCGTTGGTGATGCCCAACTCGTCTGCCAATTCTGCAGGCATCTCGCCCTTGAGCTTCATCTTGTAAGTATATTGCACGTTGTCAGGCTCCTTGTTGGCCTTGCCGTCGAGATACACGATGCGGTTCTTGATTTGCAAGGTCTGTCCTGGCAATCCCACGCAACGCTTCACATAGTTCTCTCGGCGGTCGGTAGGACGGCTGATGATGTCGCCATACTCGCCGGGGTTGCCCACGATGTAGCTGCGACCCACGTTATACACTTGCTCGAAGTAACGGCGCTGCTGCAATGGATTCATCGTGCGAACGTCCTGAGCCTGTCCGTTCTGGTCCAATATCTGCTCGCCGAAGCCATACACCATCTGATAGTAGTCGTTGGCCTGGTAACGCTCCTCGTTGACGAGGGTGTCGCCCGCAGGATAGTTGAACACCACGATGTCGTTGAGCTTCACGTCGCCCAGTCCCTTCACACGGCGGTAGTCCCAGTGAGGCCACTCCACGTAACTCTTCACGTTGACCAGCGGCATGGTGTGCTGGGTCAAAGGCATGGTGAGAGGAGTCTCAGGGATGCGAGGTCCGTAGCTCACCTTGCTCACGAAGAGGTAGTCGCCCGTGAGGAGCGATTTCTCCAAGGAAGACGATGGAATCACGTAGTTCTGGAAGAAGAAGAGGTTGATGAAATACACTGCCACGAGGGCGAACACCAGGGCATCCACCCAACTCATGATGAAGCGCACGGGACCTTCCTCGTCCTTCCACCACTGCCAGCGTATCTTCTTGGTGATATAGACATCGAAGATGAATGGCACGACTATCAAGCCTAGCCAGCTCTTCACCCAGAGCAAGAAAGCAAGGTACAGCACGAGTACGATGGCGAACTTCGTCCACTGCACCTTCATATTGAGTTGTTGTTTCTCTTTGTCAATCATTGTCTAGAACTTAAATAAATCTGATGTTGTGAGCAAACCAGAGTGGTTGGCGGTGAACTCAGCGGCGAGGACTGCCCCGAGAGCGAATCCCTTGCGAGAGTGAGCGCTGTGCTCGATGGTAATCATGTCAGCCTCAGAGTCGTACATTACGGCATGGATGCCAGGCACCTCGCCGTCGCGCACGCAGTTGATGACCAAGTCATCTTCCTTGATGTCCTGGTCGCCCTCGTCCTGATGACCATCGTTGGTCCAGTAAGTCACGCCACGCTTCCAGTCCTTCTTGCGGTCGATGTTGTCGATGATTTCCTCGGCAAGGGTGATGGCAGTGCCCGATGGAGCGTCGAGCTTGTGGACGTGGTGAGTCTCCTGCATGCACACGTTGTACTGTGGAAAACCGTTCATAATCTTCGCCAAGTAGCGGTTCACGGCACTGAAGATAGCCACGCCAATACTGAAGTTGGAAGCCCAGAAGAGCGTCTGCTTGCCGTCGGCGCAGAGTTTCTCCACGTCTTCCTTATGGTCCTTCATCCAACCAGTGGAACCGCTGACCACCTTCACGTTGTGGGCGAAAGCCTTCAGGTAGTTGCCATAGGCGGCTGTAGGGTTGGTAAACTCGATGGCGACATCAGCCGAGCAGAACTCAGGGCTGTCGATGTCCTCAGGGTTATTCACGTCGATCTTACATACGATTTCGTGGCCACGCTGCAGGGCGATTTCCTCAATCATGTGTCCCATCTTGCCGTAGCCGATCAAAGCAATTTTCATATCTATCTATTTTAGTTTTCGGCAAAAATAATCAATTTTCTTGAAAAAACCTCTTTATTATAGTAATAAATAGAAAATTTTGCGTATTTTTGCAGAGAATTAGGGCATTTATCGTCCAAACTATCATAAAAACAAGAGAATTATGAGCAAATACATATTTGAGACAAAGATGGAGGTTCGCGACTATGAGTGCGACATCGAGGGCATCGTCAACAATGCCAACTACCTGCACTACATGGAGCATACCCGCCACCTCTTCCTACAGAAATGCGGCCTCAGCTTCGCCGAGATGCACCGCAAGGGCGTGGATGCGGTGGTGGCTCGCATGAACTTGCAATACAAGACTCCATTACAGTGCGACGACGAGTTCTTCTCTCGCCTGTGGCTGGAGAAGCAAGGAGTGAGATACGTCTTCCACCAGGACATCTTCCGTGCCAGCGACGAGAAGCTCTGCTTGAAGGCTACGGTCGAATTGGTGTGCCTCATCAATGGAAAGCTGGGCAACAGCGAAGACTACGACAAGGCGTTCGAGAAGTATTTTAAGTGAAGAACGAAGAGTGAAGAGTGAAGAATTCAATAGCTTTAAAGGACAGATTCAACACTCGACACTCAACATCCAGCACTTCTCTTTGCAACAGAGTCAACAGTTAACAGTCGTTTTTTCTATAGGCGAAAATCTGCGAAAGCTCTTCTATTAACGAGATTCAAGGGAATATAAAAAGAAATATTAAAATATCACCAAATAAAGAAAACAAAATTATGGAGCAATTACTTCACTATGTCTGGAAGCACAAGCTGTTTCCGTTATCCCCCCTGGAGACAACACTCCACCAAAGGGTGGAAGTCATCGACCCCGGGCTGCACAACCGCAATGCCGGTCCCGACTTCTTCAATGCCAAGTTGAAAATCGACGGCACGCTATGGGTCGGCAATGTCGAGATACACGACAAGGCATCAGACTGGTACCTACACAATCACGAGAAAGACGAGCGATACGACAACGTCATCCTCCATGTATGCGGTTTCATCGACCTGGAAGCCAAGAACTCGAAAGGCGAGCCACTTCTACAGATGCAACTCTCCATCCCCGAGAACGTGCTCCGCCACTACAAGGAACTGCTCTCCATCGACCAATATCCTCCTTGCTACCAAATCATCCCTGCCCTCACTAGGCTCACCGTACACTCATGGATGAGCGCCCTTCAGACCGAGCGACTCTCGCAGAAGACGGAAGCCATCGAGGAGCGTGTGCGACTATGCAACGGCGACTGGGAGAACGCTTACTTCGTGACCTTGGCAAGAAACTATGGCTTCGGCATCAACGGCGACGCCTTCGAGAAATGGGCACTTGGCATCCCTCTCCACTCCGTGGACCATCATCGCGACGACCTCTTCCAGATAGAAGCCATCTTCTTGGGACAAGCGGGATTGCTGGAACTCAACACCATCCCCGAACGCTATCAGAAGGATGCCCTGAACGATGGTTATTTCTCCAAACTAAGAAATGAATACCTCTATCTCGCCCATAAGTTCTCGCTCACGCCGATGGACTTCAAGCTATGGAGATTCCTGCGTCTCCGGCCTCAGAACTTCCCACACATCCGCATCTCGCAACTCGCCAACCTCTACTATATGCGGAAGGCAAGTCTCAGTCAACTGCTGGAGGCATCCACCATCAAGGAAGCCATCGACGTATTGAAGACATCGGTCACTCCTTACTGGGAGACCCACTACACCTTCGGAAGCGAGAGCATCCGCAACGAGAAACACGTGTCGCCCTTCTCGCTCAACCTGCTCATCATCAACACCGTCGTGCCCATCCTCTTCGCCTACGGACGGCACCGAGGAGAGGAGAAGTACTGCGACAGGGCCTTCGACTTCCTCGAAGCTCTGAAAGCCGAGAACAACCACATCGTGCGTATGTGGCAACAATGCGGCTTGACGGTAGAGAACGCCGGCGACTCGCAAGCCCTCATCCAACTCAAGAAAGAGTATTGCGACAAGAAGGAATGCCTGAGATGCAGAATCGGGTACGAATATTTAAAAAGATAACAAACATGGACCAACAAGAAATATTGAATACAATTCTCCTGACCAGACTGAACTATTTCAGCCTAGCAGGAATGCTGGAACTGTACCGCAAGGTCGGTTCGGCGACAACCATACTTGAGAACAGAGACAACATTAGAGACATCCTTCCCGATGCCTCCGACAAGCTCGTCAACGCCCTCCAAAATACTGACGAGGCGAGACGAAGAGCCGAGGTGGAACTGGAGTATGACATCAGATATGGCATCACGCCTATCACCATGAACGATGAGCGATACCCACAACGCTTGGCAGAGTGCGACGATGCTCCGCTCATGCTCTTCTACAAGGGCAACGCCAACTTGAACCAGCAGCGTGTCATCAACATCGTGGGCACTCGCCAATGCACTCCTTACGGCGAAGACCTCATCCGCCGTTTCATCACAGACCTGAAACAACTCTGTCCACAAGTGCTTATCGTGAGCGGTCTCGCCTATGGCGTGGATATCAATGCCCATCGGCAGGCACTCGACAAGGGTTACGAGACGGTGGGCGTACTGGCTCATGGTCTCGACGACCTCTATCCAAGCCGCCACAAGGAGACGGCTCTGAGAATGGTAGAGCATGGCGGCTTGCTCACCGAGTTTCTGACCCAGACGAACGCCGACAAAATCAACTTCGTGCGCCGCAATCGCATCGTGGCAGGCATGTCGGACGCTTGTATCTTGATAGAGAGCAAGTCGCATGGCGGTGGTCTCATCACCTGCGAAATCTCTCAGGCTTACAATCGGGATGTCTTCGCCTTCCCGGGCAGAATCGGCGATGCTTACAGCGAGGGGTGCAACAACCTGATTCGCAACAATGGAGCCACGCTCATCACCTGTGCCGCCGACTTCGTGAAGGACATGGGCTGGCAAGACGATGCCACGCTGATGCGAGCCAAGCAACAGGGCATCGAGCGCAGTCTCTTCCCGGAGCTGTCGGCAGAAGAACAAGCCATCGTGGATGTATTGTCAAGAAACAACGACTTGCAAATCAACATGATTTCCGTGCAGTCGGGCATCGACATCGGGCGGCTCACCGCCCTCCTCTTCACGCTCGAAATGAAAGGGATATTGAGGACTTTGGCAGGGGGAATGTATCATCTTTTGAAGTGAAGAACGAAGAGTGAAGAGTGAAGAATCCAACACTCTTTGCTTCTTTTCTTCTTTTATTTCAAAAATTTGATGTAATTTTGCACCGAAATAACAAAACAAAAACAAAAGAACGAGAGTTAACATCCACAAAGCCATTGGATTCTTCACTCTTCGTTCTTCACTCTTCACTTAATTCATGAAAATAGGAAATATAGAATTTGGGCCTCAGCCCCTCTTCCTCGCTCCGATGGAAGACGTGACAGATATAGGTTTTCGCATGCTCTGCAAGCGATTTGGAGCCGCTATGGTCTATACTGAGTTTGTATCGGCGGAAGCCTTGGTGCGCAGCATCAAAAGCACGGTTAGCAAGCTCACGATAAGCGACGAAGAACGTCCTGTGGGCATTCAGATATACGGCAGGACTACCGCCGACATGGTGGAGGCTGCCAAAATCGTGGAGCAAGCACATCCCGACGTCATCGACATCAACTTCGGTTGCCCTGTCAAGAAAGTGGCAGGAAAGGGTGCTGGAGCCGGAATGCTCCGCAACATCCCCTTGATGCTCGACATCACTCGCGAGGTGGTAAAGGCGGTCAACGTGCCTGTGACCGTAAAAACTCGCTTGGGCTGGGATAATGACAACCTCATCATCACCGACCTAGCCGAACAACTTCAGGATTGCGGCATCCAAGCCCTCACCATCCACGGCAGGACCCGAAGCCAGATGTACACGGGCGAGGCCGACTGGAGCCTCATCGGCGAGGTAAAGAACAATCCTCGCATCCACATCCCTATCATCGGCAATGGCGACATCACGACTCCCGAGGAAGCCAAGCTAGCCTTCGACCGCTACGGTGTGGATGCCGTGATGATAGGAAGAGCTACTTTCGGTCGTCCATGGATATTCAAGGAAATCCGTGATTATCTCGACGATACAGGTGCCGCTCCATTGACAGTGGATGAGAAAATCGACCTCCTGGAGGAGCAGCTTCGCATCAACATCGAGCGCATCGACGAGTACCGTGGCATCCTCCACACTCGCCGTCATCTCGCCGCCTCCCCCATCTTCAAGGGCATCCCCGACTTCAAGCAGACACGCATCGCCATGCTGAGAGCCAACAAGGAGGAGGAACTATTAGGGATTCTAAAGGAATGCCGAGAGAAAATCAAGGCGATAGAATAAATAAGCATAAAGGGAGATTCCAAACACCATCGTTGGAATCTCCCTTTATAACTATCCTTTATTCACCTCGTAAATATTCCACACAATTTAAAGGATTATATTCAGACTTTCCCCAATTGTACTCAAAAGAAAGTATATTATCCAAACTTTTCCCAGAGAACACCTTTACTGACCCATCCATATAGGTAACCTTCACAGAAGTAAAATGAATTGTATCAGCTGTTTTATTATAAAAGACAGGGTCATCTAATGTATACTCCCCTTCACATTCGTTCATTTTTTCTATCGAACTATCTGTTGTATCCTCCATATTTGGTCGTGGTCCTATAGGCCCAACCAAAGACTTTTTCATAAATTTACCACCACCAATAGAATTATAACAAATATCTCCTACCGGATTTGTAAAATAGCAAATAAAATCAACGTATTTAATTGTTTTAGATGTACAATTTGTTACATTTAAATCCATTTCTATACCACCTACAGAATTCAAACGCCAAGCACTAATATTTAACAACACAGAAGGAGCATGCATCAAATTTTCTGTTGCTCTATATACATTTATGCGCTCTAAATAATCGTCACGACTAATACCTTGTGATTTTACTATAGAATCTATGTACATCTGACCTTCTTTTGTCAAATCCTCATACTTCATTCTTTGATTAAAAGATGTCCATAATTCCGCATTGGCAAACACTGATATTAATAGGAATAATAATAGAAAATATTTCTTCATCATATATATATAATAATTGTTGATAATTTATTGTCTCATCCACAGCAAGTCAAAGTACATCAAACGAGTAGTCATTTTTATGGGTTGTCCTTTCTTTCCTCCCGTATAAAGGAACTCTTGCTCTTCAGAAGTAAACAAAGGCTGAAACCCATTCTTCTGATAGAAAGAGATAACCTCAGGAGCATTGATAGCATCGACAATGACAAAACGACAACCAGACTTGTTGTCATGAGCCATAAACCAACCCTTGACAAAATCAATTACCTCGCTACCAATGCCCTTGCCACAAAACTCTTTGCCAACACCTAAACGACCAATAAGTATACCTGGGTATCTACGGAGTGGCTTTTCATGATGGGTAAGACTTTTCATATAGTCTTTACGGCTTCTTGGCAAATCGTAGATACGAATACTGTCATTAGAAACCGTAAAGGCACAAACTATCTTGGTGGGGTCATCATTTTTGCGAAAGCAATATGACTTCCCCATCAAATAATAAGCATAGCGTGTGGCATCATTTTTGAAAAAATCATCCAAATCATCATTACCACACGAAAAAGGTTGACAGGTTAAAATTACATCATCTGTCAATTCACCGAAAAAGCATTCAGAATCAAGGAACATAATGACCTCCTTTCTTATCTCATTCCTGCCTTTTCCAAAATACTACGAGCCATAACGCAATAAGGATGATTCTCTATATCTTTGAAACCCTTAAAATTACGTTCAGCTTCCTCTGCATGGCGAAGAAAGACTTCCGCTTCTTTGCCTTCCAACGTTGGGATTGCTTTGATTGATGTTGCCATATTTATATTTCCTATTCTTTATTCTGTCAACAGTGTCAACAGTTAACAGTTTATTTTTCTATACTTTCAAGAGAAAAACAAGAGAATTCTTCACTCTTCGTTCTTCACTCTTCACTTCAATATCGAAGCACCTTCGAGCATGGCAAGCGCCTTGTTCTCATTATCTTCCATGATCTCACGCTCTCCCGGTCCCTTGTCGTTGATGCCGCAGAGATGCAGGATGCCATGGATGATAACACGATGAAGCTCATCATCGTAGGTCTTGCCGAACTTCTCGGCATTGGTGCGCACGGTATCGAGAGAAATCACGATGTCGCCATTGATGACATCATCCTCGTCATAATCGAAGGTGATGACATCGGTGTAATAGTCATGACCCAGATACTCATTGTTGACTTCGAGAATCTTCTCGTCATCCACAAACATATAACCAATCTCGCCCACCTTTCTGCCATGGGATGCCGCTACCTTGCGAATCCAAGCACTGGTGTCGCGACGCTTTATCTTTGGCATTTTCACGCCATCTACATTGTATGTAATCATATTTTTATGGAGTTAAGGAGTTAAGGAGTTAAAGGAGTCAAGACAACTGCCTTTTTGCTCGATAGCTCCATATTATACTTTTTTATTATCTATTTCAAAATCCCTTCACTTTATAGCCAACCTGTTATTACTCTGCTGATTTCGGTGAAGGCAAAAACTCAGTCACGTCCCTTCCGAAGAATCTCAGCTCCCTAACGAGCGTAGAACTTACGCTACTATAGCGAGGGTCAGAGAACAACAGGATAGTCTCCACGCCACCTATCTGCTTATTAATATCCGCTTGCTCTCGCTCGTACTCGAAATCCTTGGCTGAGCGGACGCCACGCACCAGGAATTGGGCTCCCATGCGATGCGCTAAATCCACGGTCAAGTCATCGTAAGCCACCACCTCCAGGCGATAGCCTTTCGAAGCATCGTGAGCATCCACCAGTTCTGCACACTCCTTCGGGAAGACCTTCTTAATATCCTCCACTCGCTTGGAGATTTCCTCCTGCGCATGCTTCAGCTTGCTCATCGCCACGGCAATGACCAACTTATCAAACATCGGCAAGGCTCGCTCCGCAATGTTCTGGTGCCCTATCGTAAATGGGTCGAATGTACCCGTAAATATTCCGACTTTCATGTTTTAAGTGAAGAGTGAAGAGTGAAGAGTGAAGAATTCTCTTGCCCTTCTGGTTATTCTTCTATTCATTTTCAAGTGAGAAACGAAGACTGAAGCTCCAAAGCTATTGGATTCTTCACTCTTCACTCTTCGTTCTTCACTCAACTCTCAAACAAGTCTCCCTGCATGATGTTGCCAGCATACGGATTTCTGCCAAGGTGTTCGTAGGCAAGCTTCGTAGCCATTCGTCCACGAGGTGTTCGCTTGATGAAGCCTTCCATGATGAGGAACGGCTCATACACCTCCTCTACCGTGCCGCCATCCTCGCCAATAGCCGTGGCAATGGTAGTGACGCCCACTGGTCCGCCACGGAACTTGTCGATGATGGTGGTGAGAATCTTGTTGTCTATCTCGTCGAGACCATACTGGTCGATGTTCAGCGCCTTCAGTGCCAACTGGGCGATGTCGTAGGTGATGGTTCCGTTGCCCTTCACCTGAGCGAAGTCACGAACTCTTCTTAGCAAAGAGTTGGCGATACGAGGCGTGCCACGAGAGCGGCGAGAGATTTCCACCGCAGCCTCGTCCTCGATAGGCACCTTCAGAAGCATCGCACTACGCTTGATTATCTTCTGCAAGGTCTCAGGGTCGTAATATTCCAGATGCAGGTTGATGCCAAAACGAGCTCGCAATGGGGCTGTCAGCAGACCGCTTCTCGTTGTCGCTCCCACGAGCGTGAACGGATTCAGGTCTATCTGGATGCTTCGGGCGGAAGGGCCCTTGTCTATCATGATGTCGATGCGATAGTCCTCCATCGCCGAATAGAGATACTCCTCCACCACTGGCGAGAGACGGTGAATCTCGTCGATGAAGAGCACATCATTAGGTTCGAGGGAAGTCAGGATACCTGCCAAATCGCCCGGCTTGTCGAGCACTGGTCCCGATGTTATCTTGAATCCCACACCTAGTTCGTTGGCGATGATGTTGCTCAAGGTAGTCTTACCCAGTCCCGGAGGACCATGCAAGAGCGTATGGTCGAGCGGTTCGCCACGATACTTGGCAGCCTCAACGAACACTTCGAGATTATCTACCACATTGCTTTGTCCGCTGAAGTCAGAGAACTTCAGTGGGCGCAATGCCTTCTCGAATTCCTTCTCGGCTGGTGAAACCGACTCATTTCTTATGTCAAAATCTTCGTTCATTCTATAATATTATCGATAATATGGTGCAAAGATACAAGTATTTGGGGGAAAGACAAAATAAATAAACCAAAAAATGAAAATATGATGAATACTTTTTTCTTTGCACATTTCCAAGGCTTTTGTGCTAAAACGAAAGACAAAACATATTATTTTCTTATAATCCGAAATTATTTCGCTTAAAATTTTGTCATTCTAAAAGAAATCAGTACTTTTGCAGCCGAATTTGAAAGAGAGGAAGCAACAAAAGAAAATATAGAACTTTACAACGAGAGAGAAATATAGGTTTTTAAAAGAAATAGAATTATGCTTAAGTTTTTTCAAGGGCTCAGCCGTTTGCTAGCTAATTACACCTCCATCTTTATCATAGGTGTAGCAGTATTCACATTCTTCTTCCCACATACCTTCGACTGGGTGCGCGGAACAACCCAAACCGTCATTCTCGGCATCATCATGCTCACGATGGGATTGACCTTGACCACCAACGACTTTAAGATTTTGGCTCAGCGTCCACTGGATGTGTTCATCGGAGCCTGTGCCCAATTCATCATCATGCCAGGTGTGGCTTACACCTTGGTTCACGTATGGCACCTCGACCCAGCATTGGCGTTGGGTATCCTCTTGGTAGGCTGCTGTCCGGGCGGTGTATCGAGCAATATCATGAGTTACCTCTGCCATGGCGACGTAGCGTTCTCCGTGGGTATGACCTGCGCCTCCACCATCCTCGCCCCAGTGATGACTCCGCTCCTGATGAAGATTACGGCAGGCGAGATCATACACGTGGATGCCGTCGGAATGTTCATCAACATCCTCATCGTAACCATCATCCCTGTTGCCATCGGTTGCGCCCTCAATTATATCTATGGTAAGAAGGAATGCTTCCCTACCATTCAGAGCCTGATGCCTGGCGTGAGCGTCACCTGCTTGGCATTCATCGTAGGAGGCGTTATCTCTACCGTTCACGACGACTTGATAGCTCGTGGCTTGATGCTCTTCCTCTGGACTTTCGCCGTAGTATTCTGCCACAACACCTTGGGCTATTGCCTCGGTTGGCTGGCTGGCAGATGCGCCGGCTTCAACACCGCCAAGAAGCGTACCATCTCTATTGAGGTGGGCATGCAGAACGCCGGACTTGCCACCGTGCTCGCTGGCAACTTCTTCGCCGCCCAGCCTCTCGCCGTATTGCCTTGCGCCATCAGCTGCGCTTGGCACAGTATCTCAGGTACTATCCTAGCAGGAATCTATCTGAAATGGGATCACATGCACGGGAAATAATCCAATGCGCCCTGAATTGAAAATCGGCGGCCGAAGGGAAAGCCAAAGGGCAATCTGCTCTAAGCCCAGGGCAACGCCCTGGGTCTT
>DKCU01000024.1 GCA_002451555.1 Candidatus Segatella albertsiae | reverse complement strand
AAGCCAACGACTGCCACAACCACTTGAAACTCAAAATAAAAGCATCATTCTGCTATTTTTTGCTTTTTTAGGCGTTATTTTATTACAAAAAACAATCACATAATTGGGTGGTAGAAACGAGCGACAAGACATCCTGTTTTTCGCAAGTTGTTGGTTCTGAGTGGGTAAATATCCACGAAAAAAAATAATTCTAAAAATTTCCATATTTTCTTGCAGATTATCAAAAATATTATGTACCTTTGCAAAAGATAAGTTCTACAAAGGGCAATCTACAAAATAGACGAGTCCTACAGGGGGACAATCTACAAAATAGACGAGTCCTACAGGGGGCAATCTACAAAATAGACGAGTCCTACAGGGGGGCAATCTACAAAATAGATAAGTCCAACAGGGCAATCTACAAAACCAGACTATCAATCTAGACGACACCACTTAAAAAAGAGACTAATATGAGAATTAAGATGACAGAATTGTTGAACATAGCACATCCCTTCCTCTCGGTGGAGGACTTTCGAAGGCGCGTAGGCCGTAGGCTGGCGAGGCTGATTCACCGACTGGCAAGCAAGTATCCACAACTCCAGAAAAGTTGCGGCACGAGGCGTATGCTGCTCGCACTGAGCGTGGCATGGGGGCTGACCGACTTCGCCCAGGCTGGCAACACGTCCGCCTTCGAACACATCGACGAGGCTCTCTCGCCCACCGAACTTTGCGGATGCGTGAGGATGCCTTCCTGCGGATGCGTCATGGTGTCTGGACAACCTTACTTCCTCGCCGAGGGAGAGTCCATGCTCCGTTTCCTCTGGGATGGTTTCGCGCTCTTCATCGACAATCAGGGTACTGATGCCATCGTACAGCATTTCTTCGACTTCGCCGACAGAAGACAGTCGAAGGCGTACGACGTGATGGGGGAAGATTGCAATGATTCCGAAGAAATAAATGACGCTTCCAGCAGTTCTGAGACTTCAAGTACTGCTGAGACTGCCAGTACAGCCGAGACTTCCGTCGTTTTGGCGAGCCAAAAAATGCCATCTGACGCAGAGGCTACGACTTCGCAAGAGATGGCAGAGGAAAGAACCGCCATCAAGCAGATGGCAGAGGAAAGAACCGCCATCAAGCAAATGGCTGGAGAAAGAACCGCCCTCGAGCAGATGGCTGGAGAAAGAACCGCCCTCGAACAGATGGCTGGAGAAAGAACCGTCCTCGAACAGATGGACGAGGATAATCTCGTGAAACTGACGAAGACCACCATACGCATCGGAGATATGCAGGAGGTAAAGAACCTGGAGCACTTGCTCGGATTGATGGTGGGCAACGTGGTGGCTGACCGATGCCGCGAAATGCTCATGGTGTGGCGGATGGAACGCAACAACAGGGTGGAAAGACCGAACGAATTTCACTTCGATGGGAGCGTAGGACAGTTCATCGCCCGGGGTGACGGCAACATCGACCAGTTCATCAACCGGGGTCATGGCAACATCGACCAGTTCATCGACCGGGGTGATGGATAATGACAAACTAGCATCCTTTCAAACTCGCAGAAAATAACAAATCGCAAAAAAATAAAATCAAGACTTTTATGGGAGATACATTCAATTTCAACGGCAGCATAGGCCAGTTTATCAAGGAGGGCAACGGCTATATCGAGCACTACCATGCCCAGAGCGTGGCGGCTTCGCCTTCCCCAAATGGAGGCAAGGACTTTGCCACTAGTAGTTCGGAAAACAGCAAGCAAGCGAAGACTTCGTCGGGCTACCTCAACGAGAACCTTGCCACTGACGAAGCGAAGGCGGAACTCGCCAAGTATCAGAAGGCGGGATTCCTCGATGAGTTCTACCAGCCCATCAACCTCACCCGTCCACAGATGGGGTGCATCGTCATCAAGATAGGCGGCTTGCTGGGACTGGAGTCGCAATGGAAGGACTTCGGATGCCTCTGGAACATCGACTCGGAGCTCCTGCGCACCCAGTTTGGCAGGGGGAAGGACTCGGAGCCTACCCGAAGATTCTACAAGAGAATCTACGACATCTGAACGGCATACGGATGCCCATCTGATAGCATTCTCTCGTACCATACGGATGCATACGGTGTATGAATACGGATGAAATGTGATTGAAAAAATCATCGTACCTTTGCCCTCGGAAATCAGAACAACACCGATTCTGGTTTCCGGGGGCTTTTGCGTTTCCATCCCCTCGCATGGGATGGATTTTGTCGCCACATCGTAAGTGGGGACGGCGTGTCAGCCTCGCGCTCTTTGACAAGGTTGACACACTAATTTGGTTGACACACTAATCTAGGTGATACACTAATCTGAAAAAATATCCTAGAGATCATCTAGTCATCTTCATCTATTGCCTGCATATTGAGCAAGTCGAAATACATTAAGCGAGTGTTAAGAGGTAACTTACCCATACCTATTCCCATATATTTGGCTTCAAGTCGCTCATCCTCCACTAAGAACTTAAAATCGTTCTTCTGATAATAATGAAGTGTAGAGTCACTATTGTAGGCATCAACGATGATGAAGCGACAACCAGACTTGTTGTTATATCTCAAGCGATATTTTATGAAGTCCATAACCGCTGTTCCGATTCCTTTGCCAGCAAAATCCCTGTTGGTAGCTAATCGACCAATAAGAATGGCTGGATAACGCCGCAAGCGTTTTTTCTCCAAGTTTGCAAACTTAAGAAAATCGTTTTTCGACTCCTCGTTAAGTTTGTTGGTCATGCGGATACTGTCATTTGACAATGTAAAGGCAGCCACAATTACTCTTGGATTTTCCTTAAGACAAAACATATATGTTTTGCCCAGCAGATGTTTGGAATATAACACAGCATCGTTAGCAAAGAAGTCGTTTAGGTCTTGGTTCTCGCAAATAAATGGCTCACACATAGCGAGTCGTTTGGCAGTAGCAAGCTCTAAGTCGCATACAGCCAAGAGGTCTCTGTATGTCATACTTACAAGCCCCTTTCTTTGCAATAGTTCGTCAACCAGTCAACGTCTTCTTTGTTAACTTTGATTCTTCCAGGATGGGCTTCCGTCCATTCTGCGTTTTCTAAAAACTTCCTAGCCTCTTCGCCTTGAAGAGTAGGAATCACTCTGATTTCTGTTGCCATATTTGTAATGTTATTTAATGAATAAACTTCATATCATGAATAAATTTCTGCAAAGATAGACATTTATTCGATAACTTGCAAATGTTTCGACAGATTTTTAATTCAAATTTTTTATTTATTAAATTTTATCGCATATGAAAAAATCAACTAGCAAAATGGTTGGTGGCGGCAAGGCTGCCACTGCCAAAGGTACAACTAAGAGTAAGGTCGATACTACAGGCAAAGCTAATGCTACTGACAAAAGTAATGGCAAAGCTAATGCTACTGCAAAGACCAACGACAAGAACATCCAAGTGATGATTTTCGAGAACCCTGAGTTCGGTAAGATTCGCACAGTGACAGATGAAAACGGCGAGCCACTTTTCTGTGGCAAGGACGTGTGCGAAGTGCTGGGGTATCATAGACCTTATGACGCTGTAAGACAGCACGTTAATGGACGTGATACGGTAAAACGCAGTATAGCCTCCCCGATCAAGAATCAACGAGGCACCTGCTCTGGCAAAACTCAACTACGCCAGTTGCTCTTCGTCACCGAGAGCGGTTTCTACGCCCTGGTGATGGGGTCCAAGCTCGAAAGTGCGCAGCGGTTCAAGTTCTGGGTCACCTCCGTGGTGCTGCCGCAGATTCGCAAGACGGGCGGTTACATCCCGGTCAAGGATGGCGACACCGAGGAGGACATCCGAGAGCGTGCCGAATTCATCGGTCGCAACACGGAGGAACTTCTCCGCACCATTCGTGAGAGGGACCAAAAAATTCGTGAGAGGGATGCCGCCATTCGAGAGAGGGATGCAGCCATTCGAAAGAAGGATGCTAAAATCATTTTCCAAGACTCCATGCTCGACCAGCAGAAGAAACTCCTCGACGAGCAGATTTCTCGCATTCAAAACCTCAACAAGCAGGTGGATGAACAACTGGTGAAAATCCAGAAGTCGGCTGAGGAAATCGTCGATTTGGAGCACGACATCGACCGTCTCCTCCCGAAGGCTCTCTACGCCGACAACGTGCTCGACTCCATCTCCTGCTACACCACCACTCAGGTGGCGAAGGAACTGGGCTGCACCGCACAGGAACTCAACCGCTTGCTCTGCGCCCTCCACGTGCAGTACTACCAGAGCGGTCAGTACTTGCTCTACGCCGACTTCGCCCACATGGGCTTGGCGAAGAGCCGCACGAAATGTGGCGAGACCTTGCTCGATGTCGGGGAGAACGGTTTCAAGGCTGGACACATCTACACCCACACCTATCTCGTGTGGACGGAGCGAGGCAGGAAGTTCATCCACCAGCTTCTCAAAAATAAATCAACCTACAAGGTTGAAATTGTCCAATACGCCCTGAAAGGGCAAAAGCTCTAAGCCCAGGGCAACGCCCTGGGTAGCGTACGCAAATAGAATGCGCCCTGAAAGGGCAGAAGCTCTAAGCCCGGGGCAACGCCCTGGGTAGCATACGCAAATAGAATGCGCCCTGAAAGGGCAGAAGCTCCAAGCCCAGGGCAACGCCCTGGGTAGCGTACGCAAATAGAATACGCCCTGAAAGGGCAAAAGCATTATACCAGCAAACTTTAGGGGGGTAAAGCTTTTGCCCTTACAGGGCGCACTTATCCCCATCCAACTACCCAGGGCGTTGCCCTGGGCTTGGAGCTTGTTGCCCTTTCAGGGCGTTGCGAACAGGGCGTTGCAACTTGCTACGTTAAATTCCAATTCCCTATCATTCATCTTTAATCATTCATTTTAATCATTCATCTTTAATCATTCATCTTTAATCATTCATTTTAATCATTCATCTTTAATCATTCATTTTAATCATTTATTTTAATCATTCATCAAAAACATGAACCATCAGATTTCATTCAATCCCTTCCGAGGGGGCAACAAGGGGAGCGTCAGCTCCCTGCCCCTCTCGGAGTATGACAAGACCATCGGCTACCCTTGGCTCCGCCAGATGGTAGCCCAAATCCGTGGCGACGCGCCCATCTACGGCAAGCGGCAACTGGGTGCCAACGGCAAGGTGACGGTCGAAGAACCGCTCACTGGCGAGCCCCTGAAAAAGGAAGTGGCAAGGATCAAGAGCCAGCTCCCCTTCCGCTGCGCCCATTACGCCGCCTTCCGTGATAACAAGCGCCGACAGGCGAACATCCTGCCCGAGACGTTCCTCTACCAGACCACCGTCGATGTTGATGAGAAGGACCTCGTGGAGACTGCCCTCGAAATGGCGAAGCTGTTGGATAACACCCCTGGCACTTGGAAGGGCAAGCTCTTGCACTTGGAGTATTCCGCCCGCAAGAAGCTCCACATCGACATCCGTATGCCCATCGGCATGACCATCGAGGAGGCGCAACGTGCCTACTGCGAAGCCCTCGGTGTGCCGTGCGACGAGAGCTGTTTCTCGCCCGAACGCATCATCTTCATCACCGACAAGGACAGCGAAATCTACCGCTCGCCCGAGTGGTACGCCATCCTCGACGAGGACACAAGAGCCCAATACCAAGAGGCGTTCCGCAAGCGTGGACTCGACGTTGATGGAAGAGCAAATAATCCAAATAATTCAAATAATCCGATAAAAAATGAAAATCAACAATTATCAAGCGGTGGTGTTGCCACATCGCAAGCCCAATCCGTTTCGGATACTGGGACGCACCAACCATCCTCTGTGGGAGGCTCTCAAGTTCCTCTTGATTCTCCTGCTCATCCTACTCATTGCGACACCCCAGCTGGTGTTGGCGGTGCTGCTCCTGATCATCATCGGAGCCTTGATGGAAGCCATCCGATGCCTAACTGCGCAGACAGTACGAAGAACCTAGAAGCAAGTGGACAAGAGAATTCTTCACTCTTCACTCTTCACTCTTTACTCTTCACTTAAAAAGAACCTCATCGCCTTCGACCTCTTCCAGGAGAAGGCTGGGCTGAGGGGCGTTGACATCAATGCAGAGGGTTCACGGCACTCCTCCCTCCTCGCCATCATGAGCGCAGGGGCGAGCCGTGTGATGAACGCCGATGCCTTGCAGAGAGTGGTGGAGATTCGCATGCCGTCGTTCGCACAGGAGCACGACTGCAAACAGCTCATCCGTGACTTCTACGAACGATATTGCGACAGCACCAAACCCATGTCGCGAGAGGTCATCCGCATCAATGCGCAAGCAGAGCGTTGCGCATTTGAAGTGAAGAGTGAAGAACGAAGAGTGAAGAATTCAACAGCTTTGCCTGATGACTATTATCAAACTGAAACGGAATATCCCGCTCCGCCTCCGATGCCCGAGAAACTGCCGAAGCTCGTGAAGTTGCTCGTATCGAAGACTCCCGACATCTACAAGCCTGCCGTCGCCAACGCCATCTTCCCTCCCCTAGCCACGCATCTCTGGAAGACCACCTTCCGATACATCGACAACGTGGACCACGAGGCGACCCTCATGTGCGCCCTGCTCGCAGGTACGGGCGCAGGAAAGAACTGCGTGCAGATGCCCATCAACCTCATCATGGCGGACATCCGCAAGCGTGACCAGGAGAACCTGGCGCGGGAGAAGGCGTGGAAGGACGAGGTGACCCGAAAGGGTGCCAACAAGGACAAGCGAAAGCGTCCCGAGAACCTCATCATACAGGAGATAGACGCCGACATGACCAACCCTGCCTTCGTGATGCGCACCGCCGAGGCGCAAGACCACTTCCTCTACACCTCGCTCAACGAGATAGACCAGTTTGATGCCCTCAAGGGGCAGGGGCAACAGCAGTTCCGCATCATGTGCCTCGCCTTCGACCCGGGCAACCAGTACGGTCAGACCCGAGTGGGCACGCAGAGCGTAACAGAGCGTGTCTGCATCCGCTTCAACTGGAACGCATCGACCACCATCCAGAAGGGGCAACGTTACTTCGCCCGGGTGCTCACCGACGGTCCCATCTCTCGCATCAACTTCTGCACCATCCCCGAAAGGGAAATCGGCGCCGACATGCCTATCTATGGCACTTACGACGAGGCTTTCACCGAGGCATTGCGGCCCTACATCGAGAACCTATGCCGTGCCACAGGCAGCATCGACTGTCCCGAGGCCTACCAGCTCGCACTCAAGTTGAAGGACGAGAACGCCGACTTCGCCCGCATGACCCAGAGCCGCATCTACGAGAACCTCTCCTTCCGTGCCAACGTCATCGCCTACCTGAAGGCGTGCGTGCTGTACGTGGCGAACGGATGCCAGTGGGAAAGAGAGATAGACGAGTTCATCCGCTGGAGCGAACGTTACGACCTGTGGTGCAAGATGCGCTTCTTCGGCGATGCCATCGCCAAGGCGGACAACGAGGGTGTGAAGAGTTCGAAACGAGGACCTAGGAACATGCTCCAGCAGTTGCCCGACGAGTTCACCTTGCACGATGTAGTTTCCGTCCGCCTGGAGAACGGCTTGGACCAGAAAGGCACCGGCAATATGCTCCGCACCTGGATTCACCGTGGGTACATCAGGCGGAAGTACGACTCAACAATGGGAAATGGAACACAAGAAGGAAGCAACCAAGCAATGCAAGGGAGCAACCAGGCAATGCAAGGGAGCAACCAAGCAATGCAAGGGAGCAACCAGGCAATGCAAGGAAGCAACCAAGCGTTACGTTACAGTTGTGACAGTTTTGAAAAACTAAAATTCAGAAGAGACGGAAGAGAAGTGGAATGTTGAGTATAGAATGATGAGCATATCATATATAAAATGTTGAGTATAGAATG
>DKCU01000118.1 GCA_002451555.1 Candidatus Segatella albertsiae | reverse complement strand
TAATTTTAAGAGACACTAGTGATATAATGTAATGTAAATAATATCAGAAATTATGAGTGAACCTTTAGCAGAAAGAATGAGACCTCGTACATTGGATGAATATGTGGGTCAAAAGCATCTTGTCGGTGAAGGAGCCATCCTGCGCAAGATGATAGATGCAGGACGTATTTCTTCGTTTATACTCTGGGGACCTCCGGGGGTGGGCAAGACGACTTTGGCGCAAATCGTGGCTCAGACGCTCAAGGTTCCTTTCTATACCTTGAGTGCTGTGACCAGTGGTGTGAAGGATGTCAGGGAAGTCATCGAGAGAGCCAAGAGTGGGCGATTTTTCAACTCGGCTTCCCCGATACTCTTCATCGACGAGATACACCGTTTCTCGAAGAGCCAACAAGACTCCTTGTTGGGGGCTGTCGAGAAAGGCATCGTCACGCTGATAGGCGCCACGACGGAGAATCCTTCCTTCGAGGTGATTCGCCCTCTGCTCTCGCGTTGCCAGCTCTATGTACTCAAGTCTTTGGGGAAAGAAGACTTGCAGGAACTTCTGGAGCGTGCCATCCACAAGGATTCCGAACTGAAGGCGAAGGATATCCAGTTGAAGGAGACTGGGGCGATGATGCGATTCAGTGGTGGAGATGCCCGCAAGTTGCTCAACATCCTGGAATTGGTGGTTGAATCTGCCAATTCCGATCAAGTCGTCATTACCGACGAGATGGTGGAGCGTCAATTGCAACAGAATCCTCTTGCTTATGATAAACAGGGGGATATGCACTACGACATCATTTCTG
The DNA here is from genome assembly GCA_002451555.1 of Candidatus Segatella albertsiae. Taxonomy (GTDB): domain Bacteria; phylum Bacteroidota; class Bacteroidia; order Bacteroidales; family Bacteroidaceae; genus Prevotella; species Prevotella albertsiae. The sequence goes on along the minus strand of DKCU01000118.1, from coordinate 22,856 downwards.
CATTTATCAAGAGTATCCGAGGAAGTGACCCCGATGCTGCTCTCTATTGGATGGCAAGGATGATAGAAGGGGGGGAAGACCCGCAGTTTATTGCAAGGCGTGTGGTCATTAGCGCAAGCGAGGATGTCGGTTTGGCGAATCCCAATGCCTTGCTCTTGGCGAACGCAGCCTTCGACACAGTGATGAAGATTGGTTGGCCAGAGGCACGCATAGCACTCGCTGAGGCTGTGGTTTATCTTGCCACTAGTCCTAAGAGTAATTCGGCTTATTTGGGCATCGATGCTGCCATCGCCAAGGTGAAGGAGACGGGCAATCTTCCTGTTCCTTTGCATATTCGCAACGCTCCGACCAAGCTTATGGCTGAGCTGGGGTATCATGATGGGTATAAATATCCCCATGATTATCCTGGACACTTTACCGAACAGCAATATCTGCCTGATGAAATAAAGAATGCTAGATTTTGGCATGGCCAGCATTCTCCATCGGAAGAGAGATTGTATAACTGGATGGTTACTTGCTGGGGGGATAGATTCAAGGAGTAAGTTGCTTTTGGGCTTTCAGCCCGTCTCAATCGCACTGATAGAATAATATTTATAATTAGAATAAGGACTAGAATAATTTAGAAGGAAATAGAAAAAATGATATTGAACCATGACCCGGAATTTGTGATGAACCTGCAGAGGTTCATCGAGTTCATAGGTACCTTTGCCTTTGCCCTGTCGGGCATCCGACTGGCAGCGAGCAAGCATTACGACTGGTTGGGTGGCTTCGTCTGTGGCATAGCCGTTGCCATAGGAGGAGGAACTATAAGGGATGTCATGCTGGGTGTTCGACCATTCTGGATGCTGAGTCCTATTTACATGATATGTACGTTGTTTGCTCAAGTTGTGGTCATCGTGTGCCACAACTATTTGAAGAGGTTGGACAACACCTGGTTCCTTTTCGATACGTTAGGGTTGGCGCTTTTCAATATTGCGGGTATTCAGAAAACCTTGGATTGTGGTTTCCCTTTTTGGGTGGCCATTATCATGGGATGTATCACGGGGGCGGCAGGTGGCGTCATCCGGGATGTCTTACTCAATGAGGAACCTGTCATCTTCAGAAAGGAAATCTATGCGATGGCGTGTGTATTGGGTGGACTGACTTATTGGTTGCTGAGTTATCTTGGTGTTAGTTTATACATCACAGTTATCGCAGCGTTTGCTGTCGTTTGTATCATCCGCTTCTTGGCGGTGAAGTATCACATCTCATTGCCGAAGTTGAGGGACGAGGATTAGGCGAGGTTGCCTTTCTGTTGCAACTTAGCTTATGTCTTCTGTAAGTCATAGCTTATGCCTCCTGCAGGTCATAACTTATGCCTTCTGTAAGTCATAGCTTATGCCTTCTGCAGGTCATAACTTAAGAATAAAATGATAATAACTTAAACATAAAATATGATTAAAAAACTAGTAGCCTTTGCTGTCGCTCTATTTCTTACATTAGGAATGACGGCACAAAACAAGAGAGAGTTCCGAGGTGCATGGATTCAGTGCGTCAATGGACAGTTTATGGGTAAGAGCACCCAGCAGATTCAATCCATGTTAAGTTCTCAACTGGATGAGTTGCAGAAGGATGGTGTCAATGCCATCATCTTTCAGGTCAGGGCTGAGTGTGATGCTCTTTATGAAAGTAAATTGGAGCCGTGGAGCAAGTTCCTGACGGGTGTGCAAGGACAAGCTCCATCTCCTTATTGGGATCCTTTGGCGTGGATGGTTGAGCAGTGTCACAAACGCGGTATGGAACTCCATGCTTGGATTAACCCTTATCGTGCGAAGCATGGTTCTACATCCATGTCGCAGTTGTCTAGCAACAGTGTCGTAGTCAAGCAACCTAACCTCTGCTTCTCCTACGATAATTTGGTATTGCTCAATCCTGGTCTTCAGGCCTCTGCAGATTATACTTGCAAGGTCGTAAAAGACATAGTGGAGCGGTATGATGTCGATGGCCTGCACATAGACGATTACTTTTATCCTTATCCCGTGGCAGGCAAACAGATACCTGACCAAGCACTCTTCCAGAAAGAGTCGCATGGATTTTGGAATATCGCAGACTGGAGAAGAGATAATGTGAGCCGCTTCGTGAAGCAGTTGGGGGAGACGATTCATCGTGTGAAGCCTTGGGTCAAGTTTGGCGTGTCACCTTTCGGCATCTATCGCAACAAGAAGAATGATCCGAATGGTTCTGACACTCATGGTCTGCAGAATTTCGACGACCTCTATGCAGATGTCCTTTTGTGGGTAAACAATGGTTGGGTTGACTATTGCGTACCACAACTTTACTGGGAAATCGGGAATCGTGCCGCCGACTACAAGACGCTTATTACTTGGTGGAACAAAAACGCAGGTAATCGCCCTCTTTACATCGGCGAAGACATCGAGCGCACGGCAAAGTTTGCTGATCCTTCCAATCCTAGAAGTCATCAACTTCCTGCCAAGCACAAGTTGCATCAGCAGATGAACAATGTGCATGGTACGGTACTTTGGTATGCCAAGACGGCTGCTGACAACGTGGGCAACATCGGGCATACCTTGAGAGACTATTACTGGAAGTATCCTGCCTTGCAGCCTGCCATGCCGTTCTTGGACAATAAGGCTCCCAAGGACGTGAAAAGTCTCAAGTTTAAGTGGACGGCAGACGGACCTATACTTTCTTGGAAAGCTCCAAAAGGAAAGAAATGGGGAGACAAGGTCAATAAGTTTGTGGTTTATCGTTTCAAGGAAGGCGAGAATGTCAACTTGAATGATGCCTCTAAGATCATGAAGATAACTTGCGACCTTACTTTCAAGGTGCCTTATGTAAGTGGTAGTAAACCTACTTATGTGGTTACTTCTCTAGATAGAGTGGGCAACGAAAGTAAAGGAAAGAAAAAGACTGTCAAGCTTTGATGCTTGACAGTCTTTTTGTCTAATTGCTAGCTAAAAACTTATTTTATTTCTAACATTATTTCAGAATTGTTTATATTCGCGATTGTTTACTCATGCTTCTCCATATTGTCTCAAAGCCGCCAACAACTCGATGTTCTCGCTTTTCTTGCCGATGGTAATGCGCAGGCAATTTCCACATAGTTGCACCTTGTTGCGATTTCTCACGATGATGCCTTGGTTGACTAGGTATTGATAAATAGCTTGTGCGTCAGTCATCTTAGCGAGGAAAAAGTTAGCTTCCGTAGGGTAAACCTTCTCGCAGATAGGTAAGTCCAAGAATGCTGTCATAACCTTGCCTCTTTCCTGAAGGATGTTTTTGATCCATTCATCTGTTTGGAATGGGTCTTTCAGGACTTCCATCGCATGTTCCTGCGTGAGCAAGTTGACATTGTATGGATACTTCACCTTATTGAATATGTCGATGATAGGCTTGCTTGCGAAAGCCATGCCCAGTCGGAGAGCTGCGCATCCCCATGCCTTGCTCATGGTGTTGAGCACGATCATGTTGGGGAATTTAGACAGATAACTCCTGAACGGTTGGATGCTAGCGAAGTCGCTATATGCTTCATCTACGACGACAATGCCGTCAAATCTCTGTAGCACACCTACGATAGCCTCAGCGTTGATGAGGTTGCCCGTAGGATTATTAGGGCTGCATATCCAAATGACCTTGGTGTGTTCATCGCAAGCAGCAAGCAATTTGTCTGCTGTAATCTGGTATTGTTCGTCGAGCAACACGCTGCGATATTCCACATCGTTGATGTCTGCACAAACCTCGTACATACCATAAGTCGGTGCGATAGCTACTACATTGTCGATGCCTGGATTGCAGAATACTCGATATACCAAGTCGATGGCCTCATCGCTTCCATTGCCCAGGAAGATATTTTCTACAGCAACGTCCTTGACTTTGCTCAGAACAGATTTCAATTCTATTTGCAAAGGGTCAGGGTAGCGGTTGTACGGCTCGTTGTATGGGTTCTCGTTGGCATCTAGAAACACGTGAGCTTTCTTGCCGCTGAATTCCGTTCGGGCACAGCTATATGGAGCTAGATTCCAGATGTTAGCTCGGCACAAATCCTTGAGTTCTTTCATAGACCAATCGTTTATTTGTTTTTTACCTCATTGACACGGAGTCTCATAGCATTGGCATGAGCCTCCAACATCTCGTTTTCCGCCATCGTAACCACGGCTTCACCGATGCTGGCAATACCTTCTTCCGTGAGATGTTGGAAAGTAATCTTACGGTTGTAGCTATCCAGGTTGACACCATTGTAAGCCAGTGCATAGCCATGGGTAGGCAGTGTGTGGTTCGTGCCGCTGGCATAGTCGCCCGCACTCTCGCAAGCATAGTTGCCCAGGAACACGCTTCCGGCGTTGATAACCTTCTCGGCAAGCTGGTCGTAGTTCTTGGTGGCGATGATCAGATGCTCAGGGGCATACGTGTTACTCAAGTCGATGGCCTCGTCATAGTCCTTGACCAACACGAATGTAGAGTTATCCAATGACTTACGTGCCATTTCCAGACGAGGAAGAGCCTTCAACTGTTCATTGACTTGCTCCTTGACTTTCCCTATCATCTCCTCGGAAGTCGAGATGAGGAAAACCTGAGAATCGACGCCATGCTCGGCTTGCGACAAGAGGTCGGCAGCCACGAACACAGGATTGCTGGTCTCATCGGCTATTACGCAAACCTCAGAAGGACCCGCAGGCATATCAATAGCGACATCGTGTAAAGAAACATGTTGTTTAGCAGCCATTACGTATTGATTGCCCGGACCAAAGATCTTATAGACCTTAGGCACGCTTTCCGTACCATAGGCCATGGCACCGATGGCTTGTACACCACCAGCCTTGAAAATCTTGCTGACACCTGCGATTTTGGCAGCCATGAGGATGGCAGGGTTCACCTTGCCCTCCTTGTTGGGAGGAGTACAGAGTACGATTTCGCTACAACCAGCTATCTTTGCTGGGGTGGCAAGCATCAGGACAGTGGAGAATAGGGGAGCGGTGCCGCCTGGTATATAGAGTCCCACCTTTTGGATCGCTACGCTTTTCTGCCAGCAAGTAACACCTTTGGCAGTCTCTATCTTCTCGCCCTCGAACTTTTGGCTTTGATGGAATGTGGCAATGTTATGATGGGCCAGTTCAAGCGCATGCTTCAACTCTGGAGAAATCAACCCTTCTGCCTCTTTGATCTCTTCCTCTGTCACTGCCAGAGAGGTAAGATGGGCATGGTCGAACTTCTCCTCATAATGCATGACGGCCTTGTCGCCATTGTTCTTTACATCATTGAGAACACCTTCTACCGTAGCATTCAGTTGCGATACGTCGAGGTGTGGGCGCTTTACTATCTCGCCCCATTCTTCCCTTGCAGGATACTTTATTACCTTCATTCCAAATTCATTTAAAAATTCAAATAATCATGAGAGGCATCGGCCTCTGTCTTGATACATTATTTATTATATTACAAAATCATCTTCTCGATAGGAGTTACCAAGATGCCCTGTGCGCCAAGTTCTTTCAACTTGCCAATGATTTCCCAGAATCGCTTCTCGTCGAGAACGGTATGGATACTGCACCATTTCTCGTCGGCCAATGGGATGATGGTAGGGCTCTTGATGCCTGGGAGTACTTCTGTGATGGCCTCTACCTTGTCCTTAGGCGCATTCATCATCACGTACTTCTTGTCTTGGGCGGAGCGAACTGCCTCGAAACGGAAAAGCATCTCGTTCAGTATCTGATGCTTGTGCTCATCCATCTTCCAGTTGCCAATCAAGAGAGCCTCGCTCTTCATGACGACCTCTACCTCAGCCAAGTTGTTGCTTACGAGGGTTGAACCAGAACTTACGATGTCAAAGATACCATCTGCCAGACCAATGCCCGGACTGATTTCTACAGAACCTGTAATGACATGGATGTCTGCGTCGATGCCGTTCTTCTTCATAAAGTTGCGCAGGATGTTTGGATAAGATGTGGCAATCTTCTTGCCATTAAACCACTGCAAACCTGTGTAGTTGATTTCCTTTGGAATGGCCAAGCTCAAACGGCATTTGCTGAACCCGAGGCGGTCGATGATTTGTGCGTTCTCCCCACGCTCTACAAACTCGTTCTCGCCCACGATGCCGATGTCAGCCACACCACTCGCTACACTCTGAGGAATGTCATCATCACGTAGATACAACACCTCTAGAGGAAAGTTGGAAGACTGCACCAAAAGTGTGCGCTTGGAGGCACTAACCTTGATGTCAGCCTCAGATAGTAAATTCATTGTGTCATCGAAAAGACGACCTTTAGATTGTACTGCTATTCGTAACATATTTCTTCATTTTGTTTAAAAAACATTGCAAAAGTACTCAAAATTGCTTGAATATCCAAAAAAATATGTAACTTTGTCGCCCGAAACATGAATAAAGTATATTTATTTGCATTATTTGCAATATTTTGGCTGGTTGGATGTTCTTCCAAGAAGTCTCAACCTGAAGTTACACCTTGGGGAACAACTATAGGTGAGGGTGACTCATCTGAAAATGAAAGCACGCAAAAAGGTTTTTCTTATGATGACATCGTGAGTAACGGAGAACTGATTATGCTCACCGTCAATGGCCCTTCGACCTATTATGATTATCATGGTCATGGTATGGGCGTACAGTATTTGCTATGCGAGAAGTTCGCTGAGAAAATTGGAGTGTCATTGCGCGTGGAGGAATGCAAGGATACCGCCGAGATGATAAGTAAGTTGGAGAAGGGCGAGGGAGATGTCATCGCCGTGCCTCTCTCGCGAAAACATACCAAGGGCGACTTGCTGTTCTGTGGGGTGACCCCTGATTCCACCAAGACGCAATGGGTGGTCTCGGGCGATAACAAGAGTCTGGCAGACTCGCTCGATAGTTGGTTTAAGCCCGGCATGATTGCATCTGTCAAGCAGGAAGAGAATTGGCTGTTGTCTTCTCAGAGCGTCAAGAGACATGTATATTCTTCATTCTTGAATCGTTCCAAGGGTGTTATCTCTAGATATGATTATCTTTTTCAGAAATACGCAGGTCAGGCTAGAATGGATTGGCGCTTGATGGCAGCTCAATGCTATCAGGAGAGTTGCTTCGACCCCAATGCCAAGTCTTGGGCTGGGGCTTGCGGTCTCATGCAGATCATGCCTTCCACCGCCTCTCACCTAGGTCTTCCTATGGAAATGATACATCAGCCAGAACCTAATGTGGCGGCGGCTGCGAAATACATGGCGGAACTGCAAGCTCATTTCTCTGATGTGAGAGACCCTGGACAGCGCATCCTCTTTGCCTTGGCTTCCTACAATGGTGGTATGTACCACATCAGGGATGCGATGGCTCTTGCCCGGAAACATGGTGACGACCCATACAGGTGGGAGTCTGTCCGAGAATATATTCTGAGGTTGGCCTCTCCTACATTCTACAAAGACCCTGTGGTCAAACATGGATACATGAGGGGTACGGAGACAGCGGGTTATGTCGATCGCATCACTTCGAGATGGGATGACTACTGTGGTGTTGTGGGTGGAAGAAGACACGTTTCTCCTGGTATTAGTGGTGGAGGCTTCCATGGACTTCCCACCCAGGCGAAGCATCACAACAAATACCGAATCTAACCTTCATTTCTCTCGAAGAATACATTGAATTATAATTAATAGGACTCATAAGTAGAACTCCTTAATAGGATTCATCAGTAGAACTCATAAAAAGAACTCATAAAAAGAACGCAATGCTTATACTTCTCACGATATTGGCTTACTTCAGCGTCTTACTGATTTTCAGTAAAATGACCTCCCGCAGTGCTAACAACGAAACGTTTTATCGGGGCAACAACCGTTCGCCATGGTATATGGTGGCTTTCGGGATGGTGGGGGCGTCTATCAGCGGCATTACTTTTGTGAGTGTGCCTGGCATGGTCATCAAGACCGATATGACCTACCTGCAGATGTGCATCGGTTTCATCGTGGGCTATTTTGTCGTGGCGTTTGTGCTTCTACCTATTTATTATAAGTATCATCTTACCACTATCTATACCTATCTTAAATATAGACTTGGCAAGAGAAGCTATAAGACGGGAGCGTCCTTTTTTCTGTTGTCCAAGGTTACAGGGGCAGCTGTGCGCTTCTATGTCGTATGTATCATCCTCCAGAATTTTGTCTTCGACCAGATGAACATTCCTTTCTGGATAACAGTTCCTATCATGGTATTCTTGATTTGGCTTTACACCAACAAAGGGGGCATCAAGACACTCGTTTGGACCGATACTTTTCAAACTTGCTGTATGTTTACGGCTCTTGTTCTTATTATTGCACATACCATGGGCGCATTAGACCTCACGCTGTCGAGTGCCTGGCAAGCCATTTCGGAAGATGCTCATTCTCGTATCTTTGTCTTTGACGACTTCGTATCTCGCCAAAACTTTTGGAAACAATTTCTCAGTGGTATCTTTGTGGTGATAGTGATGACCGGACTAGACCAGGACATGATGCAAAAGAACTTGACGTGCAAGTCTTTGCCTGAGGCTCAGAAAGATATGTGTACTTATGGCTTTGCCTTTGTGCCTGCCAACTTCCTTTTCTTGTCGTTGGGTATTCTTCTGTTGATGCTGTCGCAGAAACAAGGCGTTGCCATACCTCAGTCGCCTGACGACCTGTTGCCGATGTTCGCAAGTTCTGGCATTCTCGGCGACTCTGTCATCATATTCTTCACCATCGGAATCGTGGCGGCAAGTTTCTCCAGTGCCGATTCTGCCATGACCGCCATCACGACAAGCGTTTGCATAGATGTTTTCGAACGTCCAAGCGATGAAAGGCTACGTAAGTTTGTACATGCCTTAATTGCCTTCTCGTTTGTTGTCTTCATCATTTTGTTTAAGTCCATCAACTCGACAAGCGTCATCGATGCCATCTATATCCTTTGCTCATATACTTATGGTCCTTTGCTGGGACTGTTTGCCTTCGGAATCTTTGCTAAGAATCGACAAGTCAAGGATAAGGCGACACCATGGATAGCGGTGGCTAGTCCTGTAGTCTGCTTTGCCTTGGATACGGCAACTAGTCAGTTTATGGGTTATAAGTTTGGCTACGAACTTCTCATGCTAAATGGTGCATTGACATTTTTAGGCCTTTGGCTTGCTTCTGTAAAAAAGAGTTGTGGAGAAACCGTAAATGTATGAAAATAGAAACGGGCAAAGGTCTCCAACTAGCAGATGGAAGGAACTTGCTCGAATGCTAATCTGTCGTTTTTGTGTAAGAATTAGTCTAAACGTAATCGTTTGAGTGAATTTTACTTGATTTTTCCTTGGGATTGTTTGGTCGTTTCAAAAAAAACGAGTAATTTTGCAACGTTATGAAGATAATCTACTTCTTCATCAAGAATGGTAAAAATGCAAAACATTTAAAAACTACTATACGATTATGAAACAATTTATGGATGAAAATTTCTTGCTTGAGACTAAGACTGCGCAAGATCTTTTCCACAATCATGCGGCTAAGATGCCAATCATCGACTATCACTGTCACTTAATCCCTGAGATGGTAGCGAATGACCACAAGTTCAAGAGCATTACCGAACTTTGGTTGGGTGGTGACCACTACAAGTGGCGTGCCATGCGTACCAATGGTGTAGATGAAAAATACTGCACTGGTACCGACACCACAGATTGGGAGAAGTTTGAGAAGTGGGCAGAGACTGTTCCTTATACATTCCGCAATCCTTTGTATCATTGGACTCACTTGGAGCTGAAGACAGCTTTCGGTATCGAGAAGCAGTTGAGCCCTAAGACAGCTCGTGAGATTTTCGACGAGTGCAATGAGAAATTGCAGTTGCCTGAATATAGTGCTCGTGGCTTGATGCGCCGTTATCATGTAGAGTGCGTTTGTACGACAGACGACCCTATCGACGACCTTCGTTATCACAAGCAGACTCGTGAGAGTGGTTTCGAAATCAAGATGATTCCTGCTTGGCGTCCAGACAAGGCGATGAATATCGAGAAGCCTGAATTCGCAGAGTATATGAATAAGTTGGGTGAGGTTGCCGGAGTTACCGTAACTACATTCCAGGATATGGTGGATGCTCTCCAGAAGCGTCATGACTTCTTTGCAGAGAATGGCTGCAAGTTGAGTGACCATGGTATCGAGGAGTTCTATGATGAACCTTATACTGATTCTCAGATTGAGACTATCTTTGCCAAGGCTATGCGTGGTCAGCAGTTATCTGATGTCGAGGTTCGTCAGTACAAGCATGCTTTCTTGAAGGTTTGCGCTGAAATGGATCATGCTGCAGACTGGACCCAGCAGTATCACTATGGTGCCATTCGTGACAACAACACATTGATGTACAACAAGCTTGGGGCTGATACAGGTTTCGACTCTATCGGTGAGTTCACAACCGCTCGTGCCATGAGCCACTTCTTGAATGAGTTGAATGTAGAGGGTAAGTTGACTCGTACCATTCTTTATTGCTTGAACCCATGTGCCAACGAGGTAATCGCTACTATGCTTGGTAACTTCCAGGATGGTTCTTGCCCAGGCAAGATTCAGTTTGGTTCTGGTTGGTGGTTCAACGACCAGCTTGATGGTATGACCAAGCAGATGAACGCTTTGTCAGTATTGGGTCTCTTGAGCCGATTTGTTGGTATGTTGACCGACTCTCGTTCATTCTTGAGCTACCCACGTCATGAGTACTTCCGTCGTTTGCTCTGCAACCTCTTGGGCAATGATGTAGAGAAGGGTTTGTTGCCTAACGATATGGAGAGCCTCTCTCGCATGGTGGAGGACATCTCATACAACAATGCACGCAACTACTTCAAGTTCTATTAATAGAAGGAATTGTAATTCTATCAAAAGTAGGAATTGTAATTCTGTTGGTAGAAGGAATTGTAAGAAAAAATCATGGCGATAGTCATGTCTTACTTGATATATAAATGATATAATCCCTGGGCTATGAACGCTTTGTTCTGCCCAGGGATTTTTTTGCATTGTTACCATGGGAAGATACTTTTCTTGTGCTTTTAGGAATGCTTCTCAGCCCAGATAGGAATCGCTTCTTGCGCAGAGAAAAATTCTTTCCTGCCCAGGGAAAAATTTTTTCCTACGCAGGAAAAAATAAAAGTGGTCCTAGGGAAGGTTAAAAACAAGTTCGCCCTGAAAGGGCAAAAGCGACTCGTTGTCAGTGCTTTTGACTTTTCAGGGCGAACTTTGTTTGGCATAATCTACCCAGGGCGTTGCCCTGGGCTTGAGGCTTATGGGCTTTCAGCCCGACTTATGAAACACCTTCCTTTCGCTATTGAAATGTAAAGATATTTCTATGAGTTCATGGACAGCAAGAACTCCTCGTTGTTGCGAGTGCGTTGCATGCTGTTGTGTATGGTATTCATAGCCTCTATAGAGTTCATGTCTGATATGTACTTGCGCAAAATCCACATACGGTCGAGGGTCGTCTTGTCTTGCAAGAGATCGTCGCGACGAGTAGAAGAAGCCACGAGGTTGACAGCAGGGAATATACGTTTGTTGCTGAGGGAGCGATCCAACTGCAACTCCATGTTACCCGTACCCTTGAACTCCTCGAAGATGACTTCATCCATCTTACTACCAGTATCAATCAATGCAGTAGCGATAATGGTGAGCGAACCGCCACCCTCGATGTTGCGGGCAGCACCAAAGAAACGCTTAGGTTTCTGCAAGGCATTGGCATCGACACCACCGGTGAGCACCTTGCCTGAGGCAGGAGCAACCGTGTTGTAGGCACGTGCCAAACGAGTGATGGAATCCAGGAAGATAACGACATCGTGACCACACTCCACCATGCGCTTTGCCTTTTCCAATACGATGCCGGCAATCTTGACATGACGCTCGGCAGGTTCGTCGAAAGTAGAAGCGATGACTTCTGCATTAACGGTACGAGCCATGTCTGTGACCTCCTCAGGGCGCTCGTCTATCAAGAGCATCATCAGGTAGGCCTCTGGATGATTGGCGGCAATGGCATTCGCCACGTCTTTCATCAAGATGGTCTTACCAGTCTTAGGCTGAGCCACGATGAGCGCACGCTGTCCCTTTCCGATAGGGGAGAACAAATCTACGATGCGAGTGCTGAGATTGGTGGTCTTAGGATCACCGCACAGATTGAATTTCTCATCAGGGAAGAGAGGGGTGAGATGCTCGAATGGCACACGGTCTCTTACCTCGGAAGGGTCGCGGCCATTAATCTTTTCGATAGAAGTCAGTGGAAAGTATTTCTCACCCTCATGAGGAGGACGAACACAGCACTGGATGACATCTCCTGTCTTCAGTCCATATCTCTTGATGAAGTTGACAGAGACATATACATCGTCTGGGGAAGACAAGTAATTGTAGTCGCTGCTACGTAAGAATCCATATCCGTCAGGCATCACTTCCAAGACACCGTTTGACTTGATGATATTGTTGAAGTCGTAGAGAGGCTCTTGGACTTGCTTATTTACAGGTGCCATCGTTGTTTCCACGTTGGCATGTGTCATAGGACGATCGAAAATGTCGAATGTAGGAATGGCAGCTTGGTCTTCGATAGGCAAATCTACCACAGGAATAAAGTCCGTGCCATCGCCAGGGTCTCCTGCCCAAACGCCGTTGCTGTTATTGACCATGTTCTTAGAAGCTGGTACTGTCTTCTTGTAGGCAGGTGCGTAATTTTGGGTGGCAGGGTCGTCGGATGGCAAATTCTCCTCGTTTTGTGCGTTCATTTTAGCTTGGAGCTGTTCCATAAGCTCTTTGTTTCCATTTCCATCTGCGCTTGTACCGAAGGAAGCCTCAGGAATAGCTTCGCTTTCGTTTGCATCTTGTGTAGCTTCAGCTGCTGTTGCTTCGTCGGCGTTTCCTGTCGCTGTCTCGGAAGCATTGGCTTCCTGTGCTGAATCTTGGGAGGCAAGGCCTTGTATGTCATCTTGCGCATTTTCCAACTCGTTGTTGGATTCGTTAGCCTGTGCTTCTTGTTCAGCTCTTGCCTGTGCGTTCATTCTCTCTTCGTGCTGTTTCTTGAGGGCGGCGGCCTTGACGGCGGCGATAGCCTCTAGCTCAGCCTTGCTCTTTCTTCCTCTATGCTTAGGGAAAGAAGCCAAAGCAGCCTCTTCTGTTGCTGGTGTTTCGGAATCGGATGCTGTAGAAGTCGATTTCTTGGTTTTCTTAGCGGGTTCTTTATCCACAGGTTCTTCAGGCTGTTTTTGCTCTGCCTCTGCATTTGGCGTAATATCCTTAAAGAGAGGTTGCTCCTGCTGATGAACAGGTCCTGTAGCTTGGTTTTTCATAACGTCAAAGTTCTCGCCATCCTTTCCCTTGACAGTATATACTTTGTCTTCTTTTTTTGAAATGCGCACACGCTTCCTTTTGGCAGGTGCTGGTGTTGGCATTTCCGCCTGAGCGTCAAGGATGGCATAAATAATGGTCACCTTGTTGTCGCTAGATTTAATCTTTGCGCCAATCTGTTTAGCAATGTCCTTTAATTCTGCGACATTCCTAGAAGTTAATTCGTCTTTGCTATACATTATTTTATAGTTATATTGTATATGATTCTTGATGAAATATAAGGTGTTTCTAGAACAGAAACACATATTGAATTGAAATTCGACTGCAAAGTTAATCAAAAAAATCTTTTCTACCAAATTTTTTTCTTATCTTATGCAAATTAATCTGTTTTTTTTCTCATCTAGTGCCTCTTCACCTGTGTTTTTTGTGCTCTTGTGCATATTCATCTTCATTTTTTTCGTGTTTTACAATATTTTTCTATAACTTTGTACTCAAAAAATAAGAAATGGCAAATCAAGTACCCTATTTAGACGTTCAGAACCTGACCAAACGATTTGGCGCACAGGTTCTTTTTGATGGAATTTCCTTTTCTATATCCGAGGGACAGAAGGTGGGACTCGTGGCGCGCAACGGTACGGGAAAATCAACCTTGATGTCTGTGCTTATGGACAAGGAGGGACATGAGAGCGGTGATATTATATATAGACGCGATTTGAAAGTCGGATACCTTGAGCAGTCTCCGAAGTTTGATGAGAATGAGACCGTGCTGGAGGCTTGTTTCAACCACCAGGGCGATCCTGAGAAGATATTGAAAGCTCGCCAGATCTTGACTCAGCTTCATATCTCCAATATGGAGCAGCCGATGGGACAGTTGAGCGGTGGACAGCAAAAGCGTGTGGCCCTTGCCAACGTTCTTATCGACGAGCCCGATTTCTTGATGCTCGATGAGCCTACCAACCACCTCGACTTGGAGATGATAGAGTGGCTGGAAGGGTATCTGAACCGTGGCAACAAGACGATATTCATGGTCACGCACGACCGATTCTTCCTCGACAAGGTATGCAATGTCATCCTGGAACTGGATGACAAGACCATCTATACTTATCGAGGCAACTATGCTTACTATCTGGAGAAAAGACAGGAGCGCATGGATAATCTGCGCGCTGAAATCCAACACTCGAAGAATCTTTATCGCCGAGAGTTGGACTGGATGCGACGTCAGCCTCAGGCTCGTGGTCACAAGGCTCGGTACAGGGAAGATGCTTTCTATGAGTTGGAGAAAGTGGCCAAGCAGAGAATTGAGGAGCGACAGGTGCGTCTGAAAGCTTCCACTGTCTATATCGGAAGCAAGATATTTGAATGTCAATATGTGAGCAAGGCTTTTGACGACCGTGGCAAGAAGAAGGTTATCCTCGACAATTTCTACTATAACTTTGCCCGATTCGAGAAGATGGGCATCGTGGGAAACAATGGTACGGGCAAATCGACTTTCATCAAACTGCTTCTGGGTGAGGTGCAGCCTGATTCGGGCAAGTTTGACATTGGCGAGACTGTACGCTTTGGTTATTTCTCGCAGGAGGGATTGAAGTTCCGAGAGGACCAGAAAGTCATAGATGTGATTACCGAAATCGCCGACTACATCGACTTGGGGAACGGCAAGCACATGACGGCTTCTCAATTCTTGCAGTTTTTCTTGTTTACCCCAGAGGAGCAGCACAACTATGTCAGTAAACTGAGCGGTGGAGAGAAGCGCAAGCTCTATCTCTGTACGGTGCTGATGAGAAATCCAAACTTCTTGGTGCTCGATGAGCCTACCAACGACTTGGATATCCAGACACTTCAGGTGTTGGAGGAGTATCTGCAAGATTTCGCTGGATGCGTCATCGTAGTCAGCCACGACCGATATTTCATGGACAAGGTGGTTGACCACCTGTTGGTGTTCAAGGGCGAGGGCGAGATTCAGGACTTCCCGGGTAACTATACCCAGTATAGAGAGTGGAGTAAACTGCAACAGAAATCCTCTGACGCTTCTGTTTCCAAGAACAAGCCGGAACAGAAGTCAAATACTGTGGGGGCGACAGAAAGTAATGGAGGCGCAGGCACAGCCAAGCGTGATGCCAACCATGAGAACAAGCGCAAGATGTCGTTCAAGGAGAAACGTGAGTTCGAGCAGTTGTCCAAGGAAATCAAGGAACTGGAGAACGAGCAGAAAGCCTTGGAGGAGGCTCTTTGCAGTGGCACGCTGTCTGTTGATGAATTGACGGAGAAAAGCAAGCGCTTGCCTATCATCAAGGACGAGCTTGACGAGAAGGAAATGAGATGGTTGGAACTGGCTGAGATAGAAGGCTAGGCTCATTATTAATGATGAATAGTATTTGTTAAAATAGAATATAAAAATAGGAATATATCAATAAGAATATAAAAAATAAGAAATGGATATCAAGAAATCAGAATTTACCATATCGGCTCCAAGAGTGAGCATGTGTCCTAAGGATGACAAGCCTGAGTACGCTTTCATCGGACGAAGCAATGTGGGCAAGTCTAGCCTTATCAATATGCTTTGCAACCACAAGGGACTTGCCAAGACATCGGCGACTCCTGGCAAGACTCTGCTCATCAACCACTTCATCATCAACAATGAGTGGTATCTAGTAGATCTTCCTGGCTATGGTTTTGCCAAGCGTTCGAAGACTGTCCAGAAGCAGTTGGAGCAGATGATTTCGAGCTACATACTCCAGCGTCCTCAGCTTGCCAATGTGTTTGTGCTCATCGACGTGCGCCATGACCAGCAGAAGATAGACCGAGAGTTTGTCGATTGGTTGGGCGAGAGCAACATACCTTTCTGCATCGTCTTCACCAAGGCAGACAAGCTGGGACCTGTGAAGGCTCGCATGAATGCCGAGAAATGGATGCATGCCCTGGAAGACCGTTGGGAGGAACTTCCTCCTTACTTCATCACGAGTAGTGAGAAGAAGATGGGCAGGGACGAGGTGCTTGACTACATCGACCAAATCAACAAGTCGCTTTAATATTTTTACAAACCAATGAAAGAGATTAAGTGGGGATTTATAGGCTGTGGCGAAGTCACGGAGAAGAAGTCGGGACCAGCTTTCAACGAGGTGCCTGGCTCGCAGGTGGTGGCAGTGATGAGCCGTAGCGAGAACAAGGCTCGCAGTTATGCAGAGCGACATCGCATCCGCAAGTGGTACACGGATGCCCAAGAACTTATCGACGACCCGGATGTCAATGCCATCTATATCGCCACGCCACCGTCTTCCCATGCCACGTTTGCCATCATGGCGATGAGAGCGGGCAAACCAGTGTATGTGGAAAAGCCACTTGCTGCCAGCTACAACGACTGCATACGTATCATTCGTGTGAGCGAGCAGACGGGAGTGCCTTGCTTTGTGGCTTATTACAGACGCTATCTGCCTTATTTTCAGAAAGTCAAGGAGATTATTCAGAATGGTGGAGTAGGAGATGTCATCAATGTGCAGGTGAGATTCTCCGTTCCTCCTCGTGACCTAGACTACAATAGCGGCAAGGAGATGCCATGGCGTCTGCAGCCGGACATCTCGGGTGGTGGATACTTCTATGACTTGGCACCGCATCAGATAGACCTGCTGCAAAATCTTTTCGGCGTGATTACTCGTGCTCATGGCTATCCTGCCAATCGTGCCCACCTTTATCAAGCTGAGGACACGATTTCCGCTTGCTTCTTCTTTGAGAGTGGCATCCCGGGAAGTGGCAGTTGGTGCTTCGTGGGACACGAGAGTGCCAAGGAAGATCGCATCGAGGTCATCGGCGACAAGGGTACGCTCTCTTTCTCCGTCTTCAATTACGACCCGATAATCCTGGTCAATGGCGAGGGAAGCAAGAGCATTGTCGTGCCTAATCCACCTTATGTGCAATTGCCTATCATCAAGAGTGTCATAGAAGACCTACAGGGGATTGGAAAGTGCACTTGTACTGCCATCTCCGCGACTCCAACCAACTGGGTGCTTGATAGAATATTATGGAAGAATTGAGACGTTATATCATTGGAATCTTATTGTGCTGTTTCGGGGCATCTTCGGATGCCTCGACCGAACTGCGTGTGGATTCCCTTGGCATCAACTCTTTGTTTAATAGTTCGATGTTTCGTCACAACTCATCCGACAGTCTTGTACGGGAGCGGCATAAGAAAACGTTTTTCCATCGGGTAGGCTCTGTCTTTACCCGTTTCTTCCGAGAATTCAACAATACGGACTCCACCTACATTGAGCCTCAGCACTACAACTATACGGTAATGCTCCAAAACACCAACACTTACGAGCAGTACTCACTTTACAGCAAGGAGGGACAACGCATATCCTTTGCCCCTGACCCTACTTTCCGATTGGGACCTTACTTGGGCTGGCGATGGATATTCTTAGGCTATACGCTTGATCTCAAGCATATCAATGCCAGTTCGGAACATACCAACAAGAAAGAGTTTGACCTCAGCCTCTATAGCAGTATGTTGGGCATCGACTTGTTCTGGCGTCAGACGGGTAACGATTACCATATTTCACGTATGGATTTGGGTGACCATATAAACACTTCCCCCATGAAGAAAGTGCCATTCGATGGATTGAAGTCAAGCATTAAGGGATTCAACCTTTACTATATCTTCAACCATAGAAGGTTCTCTTATCCAGCGGCTTACTCTCAGAGTACCGTGCAGCGAAGAAGCACGGGGTCCATGCTTCTCGGCATTGGCTATACACAGCATACGCTTGAGGTGGATTGGGATAAGCTTAGCACGCTTGTTCATGAAAAACTGGGCAATGAAAGCGGAGAAACTGTACCTGATATTGATGTCAACTTGGCTTTCTCGAAGGTGGAGTATTCTGATATATCTGTCTCTTGTGGTTATGCCTACAACTGGGTGTTTGCGAAGAACTGGCTCTTCAATGCTTCTGCATCTGTCGGTATCGCCTACAACCAGTCTAAGTCGGATACGGAACATAATAGTTTTGGTTTCAAAGACTTTAGTTTCAAGAACTTCAACCTGGATGGTATCGGTCGCTTCGGCATTGTCTGGAACAATACCAAGTGGTATGTGGGAGCAAGTTCCATCATCCACTCGTACAATTACAAGAAAGAACAGTTCTCTACCAATAACTCCTTTGGATCGCTCAATATCTATGTGGGCGTCAATTTCGGAAGAAAA
Source organism: Candidatus Segatella albertsiae (assembly GCA_002451555.1). GTDB lineage: Bacteria > Bacteroidota > Bacteroidia > Bacteroidales > Bacteroidaceae > Prevotella > Prevotella albertsiae. The sequence goes on along the minus strand of DKCU01000118.1, from coordinate 4,417 downwards.
CGGAACCATTAGAGGAAACGGAACTCATTAGGTTTCGGATAGAGAAATGTTCTATCCTTTGTTATCATCTTATTTTTAGTAGAAGATTATGATAAGATTGTAGAAGATTATGATAAGATTTAAGTTTTTATTATCAGCTCAGTTGAGTGCCATGGCTTTGTGTTGCACGTTGTTGCAGGCTAAGGGATGCTCTGCTCAACCTCAGGGACAAGTACAGGAAACAACTAAGCCTTCAGGAACAGCTCAAACCTCTTCGCCCTCCAATGCGGTAAAATCGGAATTGTCAGGTTCTTCCAAAGACAGTTCTTCCAAAGACAGTTTTTCCAAAGATAGTTCTTCAAATGTAACCTGTAAGACTGCGGATGTCGAGCGCATCAAATCCTTGCTCCAAGAGGCTTCGCTGCTTAAGCAGAAGCCTGAGAGCTGGATGCTTTGGTTCGGCAAAAAGTTTGTGGGCGTTCCATACGTAGGAGGAACTTTGGATGCGGCTAAGGAGGAAAAGCTCGTTGTCAATACTTCCGAGCTGGACTGCACTACGTATGTTGAGATTGTTACGGCATTGACCCGAACTATCGAAAAGGGACGGACTGATTTTGCTGATTTCTGCGAAGAACTGAAGCATGTGCGCTATATCGGTGGTGACATCGCCTACGAGAAACGCCAGCATTATTTCACTGCTTGGATCAATGACAATGCAGAGGAGGGCATCGTCACCGACATTCAGCAGAATCCGCCTTTTACCCAAGTACAGCATATTTCGGTGAATTGGATGACTACCCATACGTCAAGCTACAAGATGTTGAACGGAAACGCTAGTCGTCTGAAGGGCATCAAGGCTTTGGAACAAAGTATCAATGGCAAGTCTTATCGCTACATCCCGAAGGAATCAATTGTTGATAATTCTCTCTTCCGGAAGACGATTCATGACGGTGACATCATAGTCATCATCACCAGCAAGAAGGGACTCGATACGACTCACATCGGCTTGGCATCCTGGCATAAGGATGGTCTCCATCTGCTCAATGCCAGCAGTATCCACAAGAAGGTCATCGACGAGCCGATGACGCTTCGCACTTATATGATGAAGCATCCTTCACAGATCGGCATCAGAGTTTGTCGGGTGAAGTAGATAATCCATAAGTTTGGATTGTATTTGAAGTAGGTGCGCCCTGAAAGGGCAATCAGCTCCAAGCCCAGGGCATCGCCCTGGGTAATGATTATGTCAACAAAGTCGCCCTGAAAGGGCAAAAGCATTGATAACGAGTTGCTTTTGCCCTTTCAGGGCGACTTTCATTATTGATTGCTGACCCAGGGCGTTACCCTGGGCTTGGAGCTTTTGGGCTTTCAGCCCGAAATAACTCTTCTACGTATATTCGCCAAGAACTTGTGTTTACTCTCCTTCTACGTATATCCGTCTTGTATCTGTGTTTACTCTTCTAGTGTCTTTTCCCTTCGCCTCCACGACCACGCTTGTGGTTGTTGTTGTCGAAGTTAGGGTTGAAACTCTTTTTCTTCTTGTCCTTGAAGAACCCCGAACCTTTATCCGCCTTGAGTTGAGCCTTGACTGCTTTCGCCAATTCTCTAGGATTCAGAGGCTTGCCATTGTTGAGGTACTTCTCCTCATCGTAGCATCCCACGTTGCCATAGCCTTTCGGCTGAAAACGGTCATTCTTGCTGTTTTCTTTCGGTTGAAAACGCTCCGCTTTGCCGCGAACTTTCGAAGGATTGCTATCATTATTCTGTCTTCTGTCTTTCCCACGACGTGCTCCACGCCCAACGCCTGGATTGTCATAGGTAGAACCGATGGCTTTCTCGTCGTAGTTGGCACGAGGATGCTGATGATTGCGTCCCTTGTTGTTTCGCCCTGCCTTGTAGCTTGGCTTGTCGTACAACTTGTCTATCAAGTCAGCTCGTCCTATCTTCCTTAGCTCAGCTTCGATGGCACGGCGTTCCTCGGGTTTATACCAGAAGAAGAACATTCTTTGCGCCAACTTTTCCTTCGGGGTCTTGGCGCTGAACACTGGTTCCAAGGTGTATGGGTCATAACCTGTGTACCAGGTCTCGGTCGAGATGGTCATCGGGGTAGGAGTGAAGTCCTGCACCTGTTCGAGGTGGAAGTCAAGTCCTTTTGTGATGACGGCAAGCTCTGCCATATCCTCTTCGTGGCAACCTGGGTGTGAACTGATGAAGTAAGGGATGATCTGCTGGTTCAGTCCCTCTTCTTTGTTGATCTTGTCGAAGATTCTTTTGAACTCATAGAATTGCTCGAAAGAAGGTTTACGCATCAGTCTGAGTACCTTGTCGCTGGTGTGCTCTGGGGCTACCTTCAGGCGACCGCTTACGTGCTTGGTAATCAACTCCCGGGTGTATTGTCTGGCTGCCTCGTTGCTCTTCTCGTCCTTGCTCTTATGCAGCAGAAGGTCGTAGCGCACGCCACTTCCGATGAAGCTCTTCTTGATGCCAGGCAGGGCATCGACAGCATGGTATATTTCCAGGAGCTTGCTGTGGTCGGTGTTCAGATTCGGACAAATCTGAGGGTTGACACAGGAAGGTCGCTTGCAGTGCTCGCAAGCCTTCTTGTTCTTGCCGCCCATGCCGTACATATTGGCGGATGGACCGCCGAGGTCGCTCAGGTATCCCTTGAAGTCGGGCATGGCTATCACCTTCTTCACCTCCTTCAGGATGCTCTCCTTGCTTCTGCATACGACGAACTTGCCCTGGTGGGCGGAAATCGTGCAGAAGGAACAGCCTCCGAAGCATCCACGGTGGATGTTGATGGAGAACTTGATCATCTCGTAGGCTGGTATCGTCTTGCCCTTGTACTTAGGATGTGGCAGACGGGTGTAAGGCAAGTCGAAGGATGCGTCCAACTCCTCTGTTGTCATGGTAGGGAATGGAGGGTTGACCACCACCACCTTGTCATCGACAGCCTGTATCATGCGCTGGGCATGCACTTTGTTGGATTCCTCCTCAAGATGTCTCACGTTCTCTGCCTGTCCCTTCTTGTTGTGGAGGCATTCCTCGTGGCTATGGAGGATGATGTCGTCATCCTTGTAACCGCCAGGTATCTCGCTCTCCTTGCAGAGAAAGACAGTCTGGGGCATCTCTCTGATTTCTTGGATTTTCTTCCCCTTGTCCAGTTCCTCAGCCAGTTGGACGATGGATTTCTCGCCCATGCCATAGAGTATCATGTCTGCCCCCGACTCGCACAAGATGCACTTCTTGAGTTTGTCTTGCCAGTAGTCGTAATGGGAGATACGTCTCATGGATGCCTCTATTCCGCCTAATGCCACTGGGACATCAGGGAAGAGTTTCTTCAAGATTTGCGTATAGACGATGGATGGATAGTCCGGGCGCATATCATGTCGTGAGTCAGGACTGAAGGCATCCTCGCTTCTCATTCTTCTGTTGGCTGTATATCGGTTGACCATGGAGTCCATGGCACCAGGAGATACGCCGAAGAACAGGCGAGGGCGTCCTAGTTTCTTGAAGTCGCGAAAGTCGCCATGCCAGTCGGGTTGAGGTACTATCGCCACCTTGTATCCATGGGCTTCGAGAGTTCTTCCCAAGACGGCTGGTCCGAAGGCTGGGTGGTCGATGTAGGCATCGCCCGAGAACAGGATGATGTCCAGTTGGTCCCATCCTCTCAGCTCACATTCTTTCTTGGTCGTGGGAAGGAAATCTGTTAGTTTATATTCCATTTACTCGTTTGTCGTCTTTGGCATTTCAACGATATTGTCTTTGACATGAATCGTTTATTGTCTTTGACATGAATCGTTTATAGTCCTTGACGTATCTATATTTTAATCGTTGACATTATCGGATTCAGCGTCTGCCGACTCCTCGCTTTCTCTCTTGTCTTTCCAATCCACGTAGAGCAATACCAGGTTGTGGAGGCCCAAAGCCTTCATGTTGCTGTTGTAGATGACATCAAGGCAGAGGTCGAGCAAGTTCTTGTCCTGACAGTTGTCTGACTCCAAGAGTGCGCGAACATTGAGTTTTAATTTTTCCAATACTTCCTCATCGACGATACCATTGCTATCTACAAGATTGCGGAACAACTGGTACTTTTCGATAGTCTCTAGATGGAGGTCACTTACTTCTATTGAGCGAGTGCCTGATTGGTTTGCTTGAATTTTATACATAGTTATTCTATTTATTTTTTTTGTTGTTATTTTGTTGCCTGTATTTTTTGAGTTTTGGAAGCTCCTTTACGCCCTGAAAGGGCAGAAGCTCCAAGCCCAGGGCAGCGCCCTGGGGTTATGAACATTTGCAAGTCTGTCGCCCTGTAAGGGCAAAAGCTTTTTAACTCAGGGGAATTAGATGCTTTTGCCCTTTCAGGGCGCATTCTTCCTTGCCATTTATACCCAGGGCGTTGCCCTGGGCTTTATGCTTGTTGGGCTTTCAGCCCGCCTTC
>DKCU01000057.1 GCA_002451555.1 Candidatus Segatella albertsiae | reverse complement strand
CACTTTATATGTTTGTTCGCTTGTCAAGTAAATATTTGATAAAGTCGTCTGTGATATTGGAGATTTCATTTTTGTCATAAATGGTCAACAAATCTATGATAATTGTATCTCCTTCTTGGTAAAGGTTGTAGGTGATAACTCTTGCGCCTCCGCTCTTTCATTTTCCTTTGCTGGCAATAGCCATCCTTACTTTTCGCACGCCTTTACCAAGGCGCTGCTAAATAGATTTGTACATGCATCCTACGCCTCCTCTTCTTCAAGTTGTCTTAATAGTTCTCTTGCTGACATCGGTTTGGTACCATCTTTCTTATGCGCCTCCATTTGGTCAAGAGCACGATTTAGGCTTTCTGCTACGTAGGCTTCTTGCTCCTTGCGACTCATATATGTTTCTTGGTATGTCGGAACCGGCTTTGATATGTTATTTACCAGTTTGTTGGCATAGTCTTTTACCTTGGCGACGAACTCGTCAAGGGTATATTGCCCGGTGTTTGGCACTTGAAGCTGAATGTTTATAGTATCCATCTTATTCCTTACTTTAAATATTTGTGCTAAGCTAATCAAGTGTTTTGAGCCACCTCTTCCCCCAAGGCGTATATAGCCAAATCAAAAATGCCGTTGCAGGAACTAAACATATAGCGAAAGTCATTCCAAGTGTATTCATAACTTTATTTTTTAGAAATTACAAATCCAATGATTGCCAAAATTACAGTCAAGCATACTCCTAACAAAACTGCAGAAAGTGTGCCTTCCTGGTCTGTTTTTACAATGCCAAAAAGAGCGGCAAGCCCTCCTAATACCATTATGGTGTAGGTTGATCTACTCATGTCAAAGAAATATTTAGTTATGGTTTCTCTAACAAATTTTGCTTTTACCTTGTCTTCTCTTGCTGTCATATGCCATATTTTTGCAAATATACAACTTTTTCTTTTATACTCCAAGAACCTCTATGCTATTTTAGGAATATTTATCCTTTTTATCATATATAGAAAGAGCGACAAGGATCTATATGCCACGATGATAGGTGGGCGTATAGACCTTTTCCCTAAGATTTGTGTCACATCAAGAGATTTGTCTATAAATAATCAATAACGGCGAAAAATAATACGCTAAAAATTTGGTATTCTCCTAAAAATAAGGTAATTTTGCACGCAAAAGAGAGAAAATATTATATGGAGAATATAAACAACATCAGAAATTTCTGCATTATTGCACATATCGACCATGGTAAAAGTACCTTGGCAGACCGTCTTTTAGAGAAAACTCAGACCATCAAGATTACTGAGGGTCAGATGCTCGACGACATGGACTTGGAGCGTGAGCGTGGTATCACCATCAAGAGCCACGCCATCCAGATGGAGTACAAGGCGAAGGATGGGCAGACTTACATCCTCAACCTCATCGATACTCCGGGACACGTCGATTTCTCTTACGAGGTCTCTCGTTCCATCGCTGCTTGCGAGGGAGCGCTCTTGGTCGTGGATGCTACCCAGGGTGTGCAGGCGCAGACGATTTCAAATCTATATATGGCCATCGAGCATGACTTGGAGATTATCCCGGTCATCAACAAGATAGATATGCCTTCCGCCATGCCTGACGAGGTGGAGGACGAGATTGTCGATCTCATCGGTTGCAAGCATGAGGACATCCTTCGTGCGTCGGGTAAGACGGGCGAGGGTGTCGAGGATGTCTTGGAGGCAGTGGTCAATCGTGTTCCTCATCCCGAGGGCGATGACAAGGCTCCTTTGCAGGCTTTGATTTTCGACTCCGTGTTCAACTCCTTCCGTGGCATCATCGCTTACTTCAAGATAGAGAATGGTGTGATCCGTAAGGGTGACAAGGTGAAGTTCTTCAATACGGGCATGGAGTATGATGCCGACGAGATAGGTGTGCTCAAGATGGATATGATTCCTCGCAATGAGTTGGGTACCGGTGAGGTAGGCTACATCATCTCGGGTATCAAGAATGCCACCGAGGTGAAGGTGGGTGATACCATCACGCATATCGCTCGTCCTTGTGAGAAAGCCATCGCTGGTTTCCAGGAGGTGAAGCCAATGGTCTTCGCAGGTGTTTATCCTATCGACCCAAGCGATTACGAGAACTTGCGTGCTTCGCTCGAAAAGTTGCAGCTCAACGATGCTTCCTTGACCTTCTCTCCTGAGAGTTCGGTGGCCTTGGGCTTCGGCTTCCGTTGCGGATTCTTGGGCTTGCTCCACATGGAGATTGTGCAGGAGCGTTTGGACCGTGAGTTCAATATGGATGTCATCACCACCGTGCCTAACGTATCTTATATGGTATATGACAAGCAGGGTGGGGAGAAGGAAGTTCACAATCCTTCGGGATTGCCTGACCCTACGATGATCGACCATATCGAGGAACCGTATATTCGTGCCACCATCATCACTTCATGCGATTATATCGGTCCTATCATGAAACTTTGCTTGGACAAGCGTGGTGAACTCATCAACCAGGAGTACGTGAGCGGCAATCGTGTGGAATTGCACTTCATGTTGCCTTTGGGCGAGATTGTCATCGACTTCTACGACAAACTGAAGAGTATCTCCAAGGGCTATGCTTCCTTCGACTATCATATCGACAGCTTCCGTCCTTCCGACTTGGTGAAGCTCGACATCCTGCTCAATGGTGAGCCTGTGGATGCTCTGAGTACCTTGACGCATAGAGACAATGCCGTGACTTTCGGCCGCAGAATGTGCGAGAAGTTGAAGGACTTGATACCACGCCAGCAGTTTGACATCGCCATCCAGGCAGCCATCGGTGCCAAGATTGTGGCTCGTGAGACCGTGAAGCAAGTGCGCAAGGATGTGACCGCCAAGTGTTATGGTGGTGACGTGAGCCGTAAGCGAAAGTTGCTCGAAAAACAGAAGAAGGGTAAGAAGCGTATGAAGCAAATCGGTAATGTGGAGGTGCCACAGAAGGCATTCCTCGCCGTGCTGAAGCTCGACTAATAAACCCAAACAAGTCAAATTTTCTCCCTTTCAACTATGGGAAAGGGGGATATAAATAAGAGGAGGACATTACAATGCCAGATTTCAAAAACATGCCCCTGACGCGAGACATCGCAAGAGAGCTCGCTCGTAAGTATAGTACGATGACTCATGATGAGTTGGATGTATTGGAGAGTCTTTTGGAGCCTATCAAGTATGCAAAAGGCGAGAAGATTCTTCAGGAGGGGGAGATATGCCGTAACATCTCTTACATAGAGAAGGGGTTGGTACGTCAGTTCTATTTCAAGAATGGAAAAGAAGTGACGGAGCACTTGGGTGTTGACCATTCGATATTCATGTGTATCGAGAGCTTGTTCAAGGAGGAACCGACCCGTCTTCAGGTTGAGGCTTTGGAGCCAACGCTCGTCTATGCTTTGCCAAAGGCAAAATTGGAGGCTGCGGCTATCCGTAATGTCAATATCCAGATGCTTTATCGTAAGATACTGGAGGAGAGCTTGATTCAGTCGCAGATTCATGCCGACTTGGTAAGATTTGAGTCTGCTCCTAATCGCTACAAGAGATTGTGCGACCTGAATCCCCAGGTGGTGCTTCGTGCTCCACTCACTTATATCGCCAACTATCTCCAAATGACGCCAGAGACGTTGTCGAGAATCCGTTCTGGTGTGCTGCTGTAAAAGATAGAAAAGGGCTACTTTCAAAGAGAAAGTAGCCCTTTTCATTTCATTACTATTTCGTATATTCTAATTCTCAAACGTTGGTATATAAAAATCGCTTGATACTCTTCTTAGGAGTCTTCTCGAACTCTTCTTCGTGGATGCGGATCTCTGATACCTTGCTATAAGCAGGAATCATCGTGTTGAGCTCCTGTCGGTTCTGCTCCATGATGTCTTCCAGTTCCTTTCTGCCAAGGTTCAAACTCTGCGCCTCGTCGAAGTCTGGGTGAACAAGACCGATGAGTTTCTCGCCTTTCTGTACAACCACACTTTCGCTGACAAGAGCCAAGGAGTTGAGCTTGTCCTCGATTTCCTCTGGGTAGATGTTCTGTCCGTTGGCACCGAGGAGCATATTCTTGCTACGCCCCTTGATGAAGACGTTGCCATCGCCATCCATCGTGCCGAGGTCGCCTGTATGATACCAACCATCCTTGTCGATGGTTGCCGCTGTGGCTTCGTCGTTCTTGTAGTAACCTAACATCACGTTAGGACCCTTAGCCAAGATTTCGCCTGGTACATTCTCAGGGTCTGGGGAGTCTATCTTAACCATCATGTTCTTGGCAGCCTTGCCACATGAGCCTGGTACGAACTTCTTGTAATCCTCGTAGCAGATAATAGGGGCACACTCAGTGGCACCATATCCCACAGTGTATTTGAAACCTACGCTATGCAGGAAAGATTCTACCTCTTGGTTGAAGGCTGCACCGCCAATGATCACCTCGTAGAAGTTGCCACCGAAGGCATTGGTCACCTGCTCGCAAATCTTCTCGCGTACCTTCTTGTTGATGACAGGCATATTGAGTAGCAATCTCATGCGATTGTTCTGTATCTTTGGAAATACCTTCTTGCGGATAATCTTCTCGATGACGAGAGGCACGGCGATGATGACGGCTGGCTTGATACGTCCGAAAGCTTCGGCGATGATGGCTGGGCTAGGGATGCGGGTAAGATAGAATATATGGCAACCCTTGATGAACTCAAAGATAAACTCGAATGCCATGCCATACATGTGAGCCATCGGCAAGATGCTGATGACTGGGTCGCCTGCCTTGATTTGCTTGCCTAACACGTCCTCGGCAAAGTCGGCGTTGCTCCAGAGCGCACGATAAGGAACCATCACTCCCTTGGAGAATCCTGTGGTACCACTGGTATAGTTGATGAGAGCCAACTCGTCTGGGTTCTCCTCTATATAATAATGTACGTGTTCCTTTCTAAAATATTTAGGGAACTTGAGACCGAACATCTCGTTGAGGTGCTCACGTGCGTAAGTCAACTTGTCTGTGCGAGATACGACAAGAGAATAGTCTGGGATGTAGATGATGCCTTCCAATCCTGGCATCTTGGTGGCATCGACCTGTGTAGCAACCACATCGCCCACGAAGAGCAACTTGGCGTCGCTGTGATTCACGATGTTGTGAATCTGGTCGGGCATGAACTCGTGCAGGATAGGCACAGCCACGGCACCATAGGTAAGAGTAGCGAGAAATGCCACCGCCCAGTTGGCGCTGTTGCGACCGCAGAGGGCGATCTTGTCACCCTTTACAACACCGGAGTTCTCAAACATGATGTGGAGTTTCTCGATTTTACGAGCCACATCGTGAAACTGCAAGGTTGCTCCCTTGTAGTCTGTCAGTGCATCCATATCCCAATGGTCTATGATGCTCTTTTGGATAAGTGCGTTAAAGCTTGGTATTTCCATACTTTATTTGCTTTTACTAAGCTATGTCAGCATGCTTTCTGTCTGAAATCCTTTGAGCTGTTCTGGCTCTGGTCAGATTAGATGACATCCTGATATAGGTAACGTTTAATAGATTTCTTTGCAGTTTTCTCGAATTCCTTGTCATGCAACTGTATGCGTGACAACTTGGCGAAGGAAGGCATCTGCTCGTTCAGTTCCTTGCGGTTCTGTTCCATGATGCTCTCCAAGTCTTCCTTGGTGAAGCCCAGTGTATGTGCCTCCTCCATATCAGGATGCACCAATCCTACGAGTTTGTCATCCTTCTGTAGGATGATACTCTCGTTGACCATCGCCATCGAGTTGAGTTTGTCTTCGATTTCTTCTGGATATATATTTTGTCCGTTAGGACCGAGAAGCATGTTCTTGCTGCGTCCCTTCACGAAGAAGTGACCGTCCTTGCTGATGGTAGCCAAGTCGCCTGTGTGGAACCATCCGTCCTTGTCGATGACGGCATCGGTGGCTTCTTGGTTCTTGTAGTATCCCTTCATCACGTTGATGCCTCGGCACACGAGTTCGCCAGGTACGTGCTCAGGATTGTCGCTCAGCACCTTCACAGCCATGTGTTTCACAGCCACGCCGCAACTTCCTGCCACGTATTCGTCCTGGTTGGCGAAGGTGATGAATGGGGCAGTCTCGGTCGTTCCGTATGCCATGGCGATAGGGAAGCCGATGCTGAGGAAGAAATTCTCTATCTCCTTGTTAAGTGGTGCGCCGCCCACAACGACCTCATAGGCATTGCCGCCAAATTCTTTCAATACAAAGTCGCGTATCTTTTCCTTGATGCGCTTGTTGATGACCGGCATGTTCATGAGAAGTCTCACACGGTTGGTTTGCAACAGTGGGAATATCTTCTTTCTGACAATCTTTTCCACGACTAAAGGTACGGCGAAGATGATGTCTGGCTTGATTTCCGTGAATGCCTGTGCGATGAGCGATGGGCTAGGAAGGCGAGTCAGGAAGAAGATGTGGTTGCCCAATACCATATTGAAGATGACATCAGCCATCAGACCATACATGTGAGCCATCGGTAGGGATACCAGCACATTGCTGTTCTTCTGAAGTTTTGGGGCGATGGTTGTCATCATGTAGTCGAGGTTACCCCAAAGTGCTCGGTAGGGAAGCATCACTCCCTTGGAGAATCCTGTGGTACCGCTGGTGTAGTTGATCATCGCCAACTCCTCTGGGTCATCCACGTGATATTTCACATGCTCTGGACGGAAATACTTTGGGTATTTATGTCCGAACATGGCATTGAGGTTCTCGCGAGCGTAAGTAAGCTTCTCGGAACGAGAGAGAACAAGTGAGAAATCAGGGAGATAGATGATGCCTTCTAGTGAAGGCATCTCGTCGGTATTGATTTCCGTAGCGACGACATCACCCACAAAGAGCAACTTGCTCTCGCTGTGGTTGACGATGTTATGAATCTGCTCGGGCTTAAATTCGTTTTGGATAGGAACTACAACTGCTCCGTATGTGATAATGGCCAGGAAGGCTGCCGCCCACTGGCTACTGTTTCTGCCGCAGACAGCAATCTTGTCGCCTTTCTTCACGTCGCTGTTCTCAAACAGGATGTGGAGTTTCTCTATCTTTCTTGCAACATCATGATACTGCAAGGTGGCACCCTTATAATCTGTAAGGGCGTCAAGATTCCAGTTCTTGATGATACTTTGCTCAATATACGAGTTGAAACTTGGTATTGAATTCATTGCACAATTTACAAAATTTTGTGCAAAGATACAATAAATTCTGCACAGGACAAAAAAAACTGTGCAGAATTTATCGAAACTATATAAAAAAGTGTTGTTTTATTCGTATCTCATGCTCTTGGCAGGGTGAATATGCGAAATTAGGTAGCTTGGAGCTACCAACATGAAGACGCTGATAAGCAAGGTGGCCACATTCAGGGCGACGATGCAGAGCCAGTTGAATTCCACCGGTACCGTACTTACGTAGTAAGTCTGTGCGTCGAGTTTTACCAATCCCGTATATTTCTGGATGAACAGAATGCCCAACGCCAGGATGTTGCCGAATAGCAAACCCTTGCCGATGATGAAGACAGCAAACCAAAGGAAAGTATGGCGGATGGTCTTGTTGCGTGCGCCCAATGCTTTCATCACGCCAATCATCGAGGTTCGTTCCAAGATGATGATGAGCAATCCGCTGATCATCGTTACACCTGCCACGGCGAGCATCAATCCGAGAATCACCCATACGTTCAAGTCCATCAAACTGAGCCATTGGAATATCTGCGGATTGATTTCCTTGATGGTGGCGCTGCTGTAGGTTTCTCCATAGTGATCGACCGTGCGGTTCACATTCTTGATGAGGAAGTCTTCCGTGTCTTGCAACTTGTTGAAGTCTTTGACGGTCAGTTCAACTCCGCTTGTCTGGTCAGCTTCCCAACCATTCAGTTTGACGGCGGTATATAAGTCGGTATATACCATAACTTCATCATATTTCTTCAAGTTGGTCTGGTAGATACCTGCAATAGTAAACCGTCGGGTGCGCACGCCGTTTTGGTCGATGAAATAGGCGAAGATGCGCTGTCCTGTTTTCAGTCGGAGCTTGTCTGCCATCAATTGCGACACCAATATCTTGTTGTGGCTTGCCTTGTCATCAAACTTAGGAATGCTGCCCTCTACCATGTTTTGGTGGAGGAAGGTGGAGTCGAACTCTGGTCCCACGCCCTTGAAGGCGACGCCCAGAAAGTCTTCGTCCGTCTTGAGAATACCCTCCTTGATGGCAAAGCGTTGTACGTGTTTGACACCCGGAGTCTTTTTCAAGACCGTCATCATCGAGTCGTTCATCACCACAGGATATTGGCTCGACTGTTGTAGCGTCATAAAGTCAGCCACTTGGATATGGCTTCCGAATCCGATGACCTTGTCGCGAATGGTATGCTTGAAACCCAAGACCACGCAAACAGACACAATCATCACTGCCAGTCCGATGGCGACACCTGCGGTAGCTATATGAATAGCAGGGCGAGAAACTTTACGTTTGTCGCCCTGGTCGCTGTATAATCTCTTTGCAATAAACAGAGGAAAATTCATCTTCTAGATTTTATTGTTCAATGTTCAATGTTAAGTGTTAAATTGAGCATACGTTGGAATATAGTTTGTTACTTAACATTTAACACTTAACATTTAACATTGGAAAGTTTATAGTCCTTCGTCCTCAACTCTGCCAGGGTAGGCTTCCAGAGCCTTCGCAAGTACGACGAGGGCACGGTTCAAGTCGTGCTTCTTCAAGACGTATGCCATACGTACCTGGTTTCTTCCTGCTCCCGGTGTAGTGTAGAAACCAGAGGCTGGAGCCATCATCACGGTCTCGCCCTCATAGTTGAATTCCTCCAGGCACCAGCGGCAGAACTTGTCGGAGTCGTCGATAGGCAACTTCGCCACGGTGTAGAAAGCTCCCATAGGAATAGGAGAATAGACACCCGGGATTCTGTTGAGTCCGTCGATCAAGCACTTACGGCGCTCCACGTACTCATCATATACGTCACGATAATATTCCTCAGGGGCATCCAGGGAAGCTTCTGCTACAATCTGACCTATCAATGGAGGCGACAAACGAGCTTGACAGAACTTCATGACAGCCTTTCGTATCTCAGGATTCTTGGTGATGAGCGCTCCTACACGGATACCGCACTCACTGTATCGCTTAGACACGGAGTCGATGAGCACCGTGTTCTGTTCGATACCCTCCAGGTGCATGGCACTGATGTATGGGCTTCCTGTATAGATGTACTCACGATACACTTCGTCGGAGAAGAGGTAAAGGTCGTACTTCTTCACAAGGTCGCGAATCTGGTTCATCTCACGTCGGGTATAAAGATACCCCGTAGGATTGTTTGGGTTACAAATCAAGATGGCGCGAGTGCGGTCGTTGATAAGCTCCTCAAACTTCTCCACTTTCGGCAGAGAGAAGCCTTCCTCGATGGTGGTGGCGATGGTACGAATCTTCGCACCCGCCGAGATGGCGAAAGCCATATAGTTGGCGTAAGCTGGTTCTGGCACGATAATTTCGTCGCCAGGGTTGAGGCAGCTCATGAAAGAGAAGAGCACGGCCTCAGAGCCTCCCGATGTGATAATGATGTCATCGGCAGTTACGTTGATGTTAAATTTCTTATAGTAATCCACGAGTTTCTCACGATAGCTCAAGTAGCCTTGGCTAGGAGAATACTCCAGGATGGTACGGTCGATGTGCTTCAATGCATCAAGACCGCATTGAGGGGTAGGGAGGTCAGGCTGACCGATGTTGAGGTGATAGACCTTTACTCCACGTTTTTTGGCTGCGGCAGCTAGAGGAGCCAACTTTCTGATAGGCGACTCTGGCATTTCTATGCCACGTACTGAAATTTCAGGCATCTTATTTCTTTCTATTAATTATCCGTTTCTCGAAATGGGAGTTCCATAACGATGTCTCTTGTTTGCATTTTAGTCTCATCATATACAAAATGATGTTGACATTTCTGCATTTGGATGCAAAGGTAATGATTTTAGATGAAAATGGCGAAAATTCAACAGAGATTTTTAGTTTTTTCATAAAAAACTTCAATGAATGTTGGTTATCCGCTTTCTTTTTTATAACTTTGCAATGATTTTCGCCTAGATGCGTCCAAGCCATTTGACCATATTCTAGACCAGTTGTCTTTTGGCTTGACTATGCTGACGGGAAATTCGATTCGTAAGATTTGATAAAGGTAGGTAAAATATAATATCAGTCACTTGATAATAGAATAAGTTGATAAATAATATAAATCATTTATTAATATAATAAGGTATAAGAATATGAGATCTAGAACAGGTACATGGTTTACAACCAAGGTAAAATATCAGAAGACCCAGGAAGACGGTACTGAGAAAGTTGTATCAGAAACATACGTAGTGGATGCGCTTAGCTTCACGGAGGCAGAGAGCAGCATCATCGATGAGATGTCTGTTTATGTCAGCGGCGAGTTCCATGTGTCAGGTATCACCAAGTCTGCTTTCGGTGAAATCTTCTTCAGTGATGTCGATGACGATGACAAGTGGTACAAGGCGAAGCTCCAGTTCATCACTATCGACGAGAAGAGCGAGAAGGAGAAGCGTAGCAATGTCAACTATTTGGTTCAGGCGAAGTCTTTGGCTCGTGCCTTGAGATACATCGACGAGGTGATGGGCAAGACGATGATTGACTATGATACTATCGCTATTGCCGAAACTCCTATCATGGATGTCTTCGAGCATCATGCTGCTGGCGAGAAGAAGGAAGAGAAGAACGATGTTCCTGAGTACGAGCAGCAAGACAATGCAGAGCAGAAGTAAAATGGATTATGATGTAAAAGGAAACCTCCGAGAAGTTCTCGGAAACTTGCCTGAGGGTGTGCGCCTCGTTGCCATCAGTAAGTTTCATCCCAATGAGTACATAGAGGCGGCTTACGATGAAGGACAGCGTGTCTTTGGCGAGAGTCATGAGCAGGAACTTGCCAAGAAAGTGGAGTCTCTGCCTAAGGACATTGAGTGGCATTTCATCGGTCACTTACAGACCAACAAGGTGAAGTATATCGCTCCTTACATTGCTATGGTCGAGGCTGTGGATAGCTTGAAACTCCTGAAGGAAATCAACAAGCAGGCTGCCAAGCATGACCGTGTCATCAAGGTGCTTCTCGAACTCCATATTGCCGAGGAGGAAACCAAGTATGGTTTGACCTTGGATGCTTGCCGCCAACTCTTAGAAGAGGGGGAGTGGCGAGACATGAAGTATGTGGAGATATGTGGCTTGATGATGATGGCTTCTCATGTGGATGACGAGAGTCAGATTGCCGGTGAGTTTGATACGGCTGCCCGATTCTTCGATGAAGTCAAGGCGAAGTACTTTGCCGACAAGGATAGCTTCTGCGAGAGAAGTTGGGGCATGAGCCACGACTATCAGATTGCTGTCAAGCATGGCTCTACCATGGTTAGAGTCGGAACGACCATCTTTGGTCCGAGAGTTTATTGAAAAAACAAAAAAGAGGGTGTGTCATAAATCGGGCTGAAAGCCCAATAGCACCCAGCCCAGGGCAACACCCTGGGTAAAGATTATATCAAGGAAGTCGCCCTAAAAGGGCT
>DKCU01000049.1:19976-99662 GCA_002451555.1 Candidatus Segatella albertsiae | reverse complement strand
ACTTCTATTGAGAACTTGCCTTAAATGAAAATCTCATCTAATGTAATGCAAGAGACGAATAAGTCGGAATATTCGTTTCTGACAGGTTCCGTATTCCCGATATATGTGAGATGGAATGTCTTGGAAGGATATTTCTCTTGCATCGTTTGCAAACGTGTGCTTAATACCTGCGCATAAGACTTTGTAACAATATAAGGTGATTGATAGAACTTCATCTCGCAGATGTTTACGACATCGTCGGCTCGGTCTATCAACAAATCTATCTGCATACCGTCGTTCTCTTTATCCCCTTTGACGATGAGCGATGACTCTTGCGAGGAAACACCTCCGATGTTTAGGGCATATTTGATTTGCTGAATATGCTGCAAGCATAGTTCCTCAAAGGCAATGCCTCGCCAAGAGGCAATGTCGCTCTCTTTGAGATGCTTCTGCCAATAATCAGTTTGTGCTATCTGTTTCCTTTCCTTGAAATGAAGCCAGAACCAGCAGAAAGAATCTGTAAGTTTGTAATGCTCTTCTCGCCGTGATACTCCGAATGGCACATACTTGATGATGAAGTCGCTTGCAATTAATGCTCTCAACATCTTGGTAAAATCACCATTGGGATTTAGTTGGGTCTTCTCAACTATCTCCTTGCGAGTATAGCCTGCGTGGCGGGTTCCTAGGCATCTGATAATCTTCATACAGTCTTCTGCATTGTCGAATATGGAGTTGAATAGTCGCTCAAACTCATCGCCAAGCTTGGCATTACGTGCGAAAAACAAGGCATCTACATTTTGAGCCAAGCTGTAAGAAGGGTTGAAGAAGTTCATGTAGAAAGGTATTCCGCCCATAATCATATAGGCTTGTGCTATGTTGTAGCGAGACATGCTGATGCCACGGCTTTTATAGAAATCCTCGCATTCTTTTAAAGTAAAGGAGGACAGTTTCATTTCGCCAGTTAAACGCCCATATAGTCCGCCTTTATTGTTGATGAGATTGTCTAGCATCCATGAGGTAGCTGAACCGCAGACGATTAAAAGCAGGTTGTGGCGAGTATTGCCCCAACCATTCCAAAATGCTTCGAGTGCTGTGAGAAAACCAGACCGAGCGGTATCCAGCCATGGCAATTCATCAATGAAGACCACTTGGCGTGAACCATTGTCGCAAGTATCTAAGAATTTCTCTAGTAGGAAGAATGCTTCCATCCATGACTTGGGCTGTGCTATGTTTTTCTTCCTATAATCTCACACATAAGCAATCTTTTTTGTTTGCTTGCAAAAGTACGAACTTTTCTATGAAAAACAAAATTTAATTGCCTTTATTTCGCTACGAATGCATCTAAAAGTGCCGTCGTAGCGAAATAAAGGCAATTTTAACTCTAGTTTAACAGTTTGACTTGTCTTGTATTACAATCATCTTTCTTATGATGTGAAACTATTTTTAGCCTTTTTAATTTTGTACTTTACCTATTTTGTTGTAACTTTTAATAAGTTACGCTGCATCTCAACAATAAAAAAACAAAAAAATAAGTCTTTTGTTTTGTATTGTCTTCGATTTGCAGTAACTTTGCACTCGAAATTCGAATTTAAATTATTTTATGTAATTATGGCAAAAAAAGCTCTTTTGATGATTCTCGATGGATGGGGAATCGGTAAGCATGACAAGGGGGATGTAATCTACAATACTCCAACCCCTTATCTCGACTATTTGACAGCAGTTTCAGCACATTCTCAGCTCTTGACTTGCGGCGAGGACGTAGGTCTTCCTAAGGGTCAGATGGGTAACTCTGAGGTAGGTCACCTCAACATCGGTGCTGGTCGTGTGGTATATCAGGATCTCGTTAAGATTAACAAGGCTTGTGAGAGCGGTGACATCTTAAAGAACCAGGAAATCATCAACGCTTACAGCTATGCTCAGAAGACTGGCAAAAAGCTCCACTTGATGGGCTTGACTTCTACTGGTGGTGTTCACTCTTCTTTGGACCACCTCTTCAAGTTGATCGAAATCGGTAAGGAATATGGTTTGAAAGAGACATACGTACACTGCTTCATGGATGGTCGTGACACCGACCCTAAGAGTGGTAAGGGCTTCATCGAGCAGGTTCAGGCTTGCTGCGAGAAGAACGACGCTCATATCGCTAGCATCGTAGGTCGTTTCTATGCCATGGACCGCGACAAGCGTTGGAACCGTGTGAAGGAAGCATACGACTTGCTCGTAGAGGGTAAGGGTAAGCAGGCTGACGACATGGTGAAGGCTATGCAGGAAAGCTACGACGAGGATGTAACCGACGAGTTCATCAAGCCAATCAACAATTCTACTGTTGACGGTACTATTCAGGAGGGTGATGTCGTTATCTTCATCAACTATCGTAACGACCGTGCCAAGGAGTTGACCCAGGTATTGACTCAGCAGGATATGCCAGAGGAAGGCATGCACACCATCAAGGACTTGCAGTACTACTGCATGACTCCATACGATGCTAGCTTCAAGGGTGTTCACATCCTCTTCCCTAAGGAGAACGTGATGGATACACTCGGCGAGTACCTCAGCAAGCAAGGCAAGAAGCAGCTCCACACTGCTGAGACTGAGAAGTATGCTCACGTAACATTCTTCTTCAATGGTGGTCGTGAGACTCCATACGAGGGCGAGGACCGTATCTTGGTTCCTTCTCCAAAGGTGGCTACTTACGACTTGAAGCCTGAGATGAGCGCTTACGAGGTAAAGGATAAGTTGGTGGGTGCCATCAACACCCAGGAGTATGACTTCATCGTTGTCAACTTCGCTAATGGTGATATGGTAGGTCATACCGGTATCTACAACGCTATCGCCAAGGCTGTTCACGCAGTAGATAACTGCGTAAAGGAGGTTATCGAGGCAGCCAAGGCTAACGATTATGAGGCTATCATCATCGCTGACCACGGTAACGCTGACCACGCCATCAACGAGGACGGTACTCCAAACACCGCTCACTCATTGAACCCAGTTCCATTCATCTACGTAACTGACAACAACTCAGCTACCGTAAAGAATGGTCGCTTGGCAGACGTAGCTCCATCTATCCTCCACATCATGGGCTTGGAGCAGCCAGCTGATATGACTGGTGAGAATTTGATTAATGACTAATAGATAAAATAGTAGTTAAGGAGTTAAGTAGTTAAAGAAGTTAAGACAAATGTATCGGTAGTTTGCTCGTAATATAGGGCTATTGTCTTAACTCCTTAACTTCATTGACTCCTTAACTCCCCAAAACAAACAATATGGACGTAAAGATAGAGGATAGCTGGAGACAGCATATTGGGGATGAGTTCGAGAAGCAATACTTTGTCGATCTCACAAACTTCGTACGAGAGGAATACTTGCATACGCCTTGCTATCCTCCTGGCAAGTTGATATTCAATGCCTTCAATCTTTGTCCTTTCGATGATGTGAAGGTGGTGATTATTGGGCAAGACCCATACCATGAGCCAGGACAGGCAATGGGCTTGAGCTTCTCCGTACCTACAGGTATCCCTTTCCCTCCATCACTCGTCAATATCTTCAAGGAAATTCAGATGGATCTCGGTACACCGATGCCTCAGTCTGGCGACTTGACCCGCTGGGCTAAGCAAGGAGTACTGCTTCTCAATGCCACGCTGACCGTTCGTGCCCATCAGGCAGCGAGCCACCAGCGCAAAGGATGGGAGGAGTTTACCGATGCTGCCATCAAGGCGCTCAGCAAGGACAAGGAACACTTGGTGTTTATCCTTTGGGGCGGTTATGCCCGTAGCAAGGCTAACCTCATCGACACGAGCAAGCACTTGATATTGCAGAGCGTGCATCCATCGCCACTGTCTGCCAACCGAGGCGGATGGTTTGGCAATCATCATTTCTCTCGCTGCAATGAGTATCTGCAGCAGAATGGAATCACGCCTATACAATGGTAATGAGGCTAGAGCTAAGTGGCAGTAATGCTGTTGTCTTAACTCCTTTAACTCCTTAACTTCTTAACACCTTATTTAAAACATTATGAACAAAGACGAACTACGTATTTTCCAGGTGGGCAATGTTTTGGTCTCTCCTGACATCATCACGGAAAAATTCTGTTGCGACCTTGATGCTTGCAAGGGTGAATGCTGCATCGAAGGTGATGCCGGAGCCCCTGTTACTCTCGATGAAATCATGGAGATAGAGAATGCGCTGGACGTGGTCTGGGATGACCTGTCGGCTTCAGCGCAGGCTGTTATTGACAAACAGGGCGTAGCCTATACTGATATCGAGGGCGACTTGGTAACGAGCATCGTCAACGGCAAGGACTGTGTGTTTACTTGCTATCAGGACTTAAAGGATATGAACGATGGACATACCATCCCAAATTGTTGTCTTTGTTCCTTGGAACGTGCTTTCAGAGAAGGAAAGTCGAAGTTTAAGAAACCTATCTCCTGTGCACTTTATCCGATACGTGCCAAGGACTTTGGCAATAACGTGATTGGCATCAACTATAATAAGTGGCGCATTTGCAAAGCTGCCATTAAGAAGGGAGAGGAGTTGAATATTCCGGTTTATCGTTTTTTGGAAGAACCTTTGGTACAGCGATTTGGTCGAGATTGGTATGATGAATTATGCGAAGTTGCTCAGCAACTGATTTCTTGCGATACGCCGACAACGTCATGCTGATGTGATTTTTCACAAAGCGGGATAGGGCAGAAACATTTTTGAAGTGTGTACGCTCGGCAATCTCTTTGATGGTAAGGCTTTGTTTACTTGCGTTTTCTGCCATGATGCAAATTCTGTTGATTAAACGTTTGTGAATGTATGCTAGGGGAGTTGTGCCGATGTATTTGCGTACGATTTTCTCGAGGGTGCTATTTGAAATTTCTAAGAGTGCAGCATAGAAGGAAACGGGCTTATGAAGTAAGACGATTTCGTCAACCTTTTCGATGAATTTATTGCATAGTCTTAAGTCGTTTGGAAGTTCCTTTTCTTTTTTATCAGCCACTTTCTCTAGTGCCATTTGAATAATTACTTCTATTAACTTGATGGCTGGTTGGAAGCAACTATTGGGCCTTGAATGGCTTGTGAATCTTTTGATTTCAGTAAAGTACCAACAAGTACTTTGTATTTCCTCTACCTCCAGTTTGACGGTGTCTGTATCTAGTAATTTCTTCTCAAGCATTAATTTACTGTTGATGCTTTCAGTTAGCATCGGCAGGCAATCTGCATTTATGAGTATGGCTTTACAGCAAAAGGTAGGAGATAGTATTTTGTAATTTTTCACTCTTTGTCCTAATGAGTATATGATGATATCGTTTTTTTCTGCGATGACTGTATGTCCGTCGATTTCATATCTTAGTTTTCCTTCTTCACATAGAATTAAGGTGATGCATTTCACTTTTTTGCAATGTTTGGGAAGATCTCTGAAAGTTAAGTTTTCAATGATGAAAAAGTCATCTTTTCTGAATGTTCCATTGGGAAAAGTTGCTTTGGCTTGTGGAATTGATATTTCCTCATAGAAGTTGTTTGTTTTCATGGATTAGGTTGGTTTTATGGTTTGTTTAATAAGTGCCGACTCTCTTTCTTAAAAATAGTCTAATGCTTCAATGTTGGTGATTTGATTATTTGTAAAATGAGAATCGCCATGGATAGTGACAGAGTCGCTTGTAATGGTTGAGAATTGCCGATAAGCCTGTTCGTCTAGTTCACCATTGCAAAAATAGTTGAAACCATCTACGCTTATTGCTTCTCCCTCTTTCGCTTCTCTGAGCGTTATTCTTGGTGTCCCGAAGAATTCTTTGCCGAAGTCATAATGCAGACTATGTTGTCCTTCCGAGACGCTTGTGTAAGTGCTGACATGACTTAAGACGAGTCGTTTGTCGTAGATGTCATATAATATAATATGGTATGGATGTGCTAGATGGTAGGAACCTAGTGGGTTGGACCATTCTTCTCTATTGAAATCTGTAGCTTTCCATTGTTTGTCGTAGTGTCTGCGATCAAAAGTCTCGTTGTTGCCTTTTACATAACATCCTTCTAGAATCTTGCATTTCCAACTACCATCTGCTTTGTGAAAAAAAGGTTTGCCATTGGCTTCTATTCCGTAGTAGTCAAGAGATAGTTGCTTGGATATGGCAGAACCATCTTGTGGCGCATACCAGATGGCAATGATGTTTGAGTCTGGTCGTAGAAATCTTGTGATGTCGTAAGTGTACATATAAAATGTGGAAGAGTCGGGATTCTGATAGTAGATGTTTGCTGATATATTTCTTTCGTTCACATAGACCTTTAGCTTTCCGCTGCTAGCAAAGGAGAGATGAGCCTGTTGGGGACGTTGGAAAGTTGTATATACACGAGAGAACAATACTTCTGAGGAATCGTCTGGTATGGGGTATGAAATCCAATGTGTACCAAATTCTTGTGAATAAGAATTTAGTACACAGAATAGCATTGTTATGATGAAAAATGCTTTTGTCATTTTAGAATCTTTGTTTCTCTCTCTTTGAATTTGATAATTTTTTCCTTTCCGTTATAGGCAACGGCTAAATTACCGCCTTCGTGGCTGGTAATTTCTGCTTTTGTTACTTTCTTATCCTTCCAACGGAGGTTGATAGTGTAGTTTCCTCTGGCTTTTATTCCTGTAATGCATCCTTCCTTCCATGCGTCAGGTAATGCAGGAAGCAACTCCATCTTTTCTCCATCGCATTGCATGAGCATCTCGCAAACTCCTGCCGTTCCACCGAAGTTTCCATCTATTTGGAATGGTGGATGGGCATCAAAGAGATTTGGATAGGTACCACCAGAGTGATGCTTCTTGTCTTTGTATTTTTCAGGACTAACATATGTCAATAGCTTGCGGAATATTTGATATGCTTTATCCTGTCTGTGAAGGCGTGCCCATAGATTGATACGCCATCCTGTGCTCCATCCTGTAGAATTATCTCCTTTTATCTCTAATGTCTTGGATGCCGCTTGAGCTAACTGTGGGGTCTTGGATAGGGAAATCTGATGGAAGGGGTACAGTCCCAATAAGTGTGACTGATGTCTGTGGTGCCAGTCTTGGTCATCCCAATCGTGATACCATTCCATGAGATTGCCTCGCTTACCTATATGGTATGGGCGTAGTCTGTCTAAAGCACTCTGCAATTGTTGTTGGTAATTTTCATCTGTTCCGAGAACTTTAGCTCCTCTGATTGTATTCTTAAAAAGCTCTCTGATGATCGCCATGTCTGCTGTGCCACCATAAAGTGTACTACCTCTGTATCCCTTGTCGGTAATGTAGTCTGCCTCTGGTGACGTACATGGGGCTGTTATTAATTGGCTTGGATTGTGCGGGTCTTCGATAAGCCATTCCAACATGAAGTCACAAGCTCCTTTCATCAGCGGATATGCAGTATCTTGCAAGTATTTCTTGTCGCGAGTATAGTCATAATGGTCCCATAAAGTTTGAACGAGCCAAGCTCCTCCCATGGCCCAATTGCTCCATTGTGGACTTTCGTTTCCTGTTCCTACAGGATTTGACATGGCCCATGCGTCTGTATTGTGACCAGCACACCATCCCTTGTTGATGCCATAGAAATGTTGGGCGTTATGCCGCCCTGTAATAGACATTCCTTTTACCAAGCCTTCTACGGGCTTTACCAATTCAGAGAGGTTGGTCACTTCTGCAGGCCAATAGTTCTCTTCTAGGTTGATGTTGATTGTATAGTTACCTCGCCAAGGAGAATATAGGGCTGGTGCCCATAACCCTTGGAGGTTGGCTGGAACATTTGGTGTTCTAGAACTACTTATCAATAAGTATCTTCCATATTGGAAATAAAGTGACTCTAGATATGGATTCTGTTCTTTGGCATCACTATATGCTAAAAGTTGCATGTCTGTTGGACGTTTGGTGTCAAAGTTTGCGCCTTTTAGTTGAAAATTAACTCTGTCGAACAGTTTCTTATAATCCTCAATATGTCGCTGTTTTAGTTCGTCGTATGAGTAGTTGACTAAGTGCCAAGCATCATCTGTAACATTTTCTATGTATGGTGCTCCTTCTTTGACTGGATGTTTGTCGAAACCATTGTAGCTTGTCTCATTGACAAGATAGACGATGGCTTCTGTCACTCCATGGAGATGAAGTGTGGAATCTGTTGCTTGGATAGTTCCGCCTATATTTTTTACTTGTAGTATGGAACAATAATGGATACTGTTTTCTTCTTCTCCTGTTACGTGTCCTGACATAGTTAGTTGGTTAGCCGAAGCTTTTACCTGGTGTGGAATAAGGGAAGTGAGCGAAATGTCGCTATTGATGGCACCTGCTTGGGAGGCACTTAGCCTAATGGCTATCATCTTGTCAGGATTGGAGGCAAAGTATTCCTTGTTAAATCTAATACCTCCACGGGTATATGTGATGGAGACAAGTGAACTGTCTAAGCTCAATTGTCTGTAGTAGTTACTAATCTCGCCTTGGTTGTAGTCTTGGATACTCAGAAGTCCCAGAGGTTGGTAATATTCGGAGTTGTGACCTTGTACGAAATGTTGTAGGGAGTCGGCCTTCTTATAGTCTTCTTGAAATAAGGCTTTCCTTATCTTGGGTATCCATTTGTAGGCTTCTCCTCCTTCTTGGGGATTTACTGGCTTCCCAGTCCACAATGTAATATCATTGAGATAGATGGAGTCGTTGTCTGCTCCACCATAGATGAGTGCTCCAAGTTTGCCATTGCCGATAGGCAAAGACTCTTCGAAGGCATTAGCGGGACGATTATACCACAAGTTTAGCGGTAACGATTGACCGTAAGCAATCGTACTCATCCCAAGTAATGTGAAAATAATATGTTTTTTCTTTGTCATCATAATTATAAGGTTAGATAGAGCTCAAGTTTTTTAATGATTCTTTGTGATGTTAAGAATATAGGGTAGGTTTATGACAAACCTACCCTTGTTATGTTAAGCGTCAATGTTTGCGTATGTAGCGTTCTGCTCGATGAATTCACGACGTGGTTCTACATCATCGCCCATCAGCATGGAGAAAATCTCATCAGCTTGCGCTGCGTTCTCAATGGTTACTTGCTTGAGCAGTCGGGTAGAAGGGTCCATGGTCGTTTCCCAAAGTTGTTCTGGGTTCATCTCGCCCAAACCTTTGTATCGCTGGGTATGGATGTTCTTGTCTTCCTGCCCTTCACCATATTTGTCAAGGAAAGCTTGGCGTTGTTGCTCTGTATAGCAATATTCGCTCACTTTGTTCTTGAATGAACATTTGTAGAGTGGTGGGGTTGCTATATACAAGTGTCCTTCCTCTATGACTTTTGGCATGAAACGATAGAATAATGTCATGATAAGCGTGTCGATGTGTGAACCATCGACATCGGCATCGGTCATGATGATAATCTTGTCATAGCGCAATTTATCGGTATTGGCTTCCTTGCTGTCTTCGCCATCTACTCCGAATCGTACACCAATGCTTTGGATGATGTTCATGACAGACTCTGCCTCAAAGACTTTGTGCCATTGCACTTTTTCTACGTTCAGAATCTTACCACGTAAAGGAAGTATGGCTTGGTGGAATCGGTCGCGACCTTGTTTTGCGGAGCCACCAGCCGAGTCACCCTCGACAAGGAAAATCTCGCATTCCTTTGGATCCTTGATGGAGCAGTCTGCTAATTTGCCTGGGAGGCCGCCTCCTGTCATGAAGTTCTTTCTCTGCACGCTTTCACGAGCTTTTCGTGCAGCGATACGCGCCGTAGCGGCTAACACCACTTTTTCACAAATGCGCTTTGCCTCATCAGGGTGCTCCTCTAGATAGTCGGACAAAGCTTCATTGACAGCTTGTTGAACCGCTCCCTGTACTTCGCTGTTGCCCAGTTTGGTCTTGGTTTGGCCCTCAAATTGTGGCTCGGCGACTTTGATTGATATAACGGCGGTGAGACCTTCTCGGAAGTCCTCTGGTGCAATTTCAACCTTTGCTTTTTCTATCTGTTTGGAGATAGTAGGGTCTGCCTCTGCATAAGCTTTGAGGGTACGTGTCAATGCCATGCGGAAACCAGTCAAGTGGGTGCCACCTTCTATCGTGTTAATGTTGTTGACATATGAGTGGATGTTCTCCGTGTAGTCAGTGTTGTACATGATGGCAATCTCAATAGGAATGCCTTGTTTCTCGGTCTTGAGATAAATGACGTCATCAAACAAGTGGGTGCGGTGACGATCTACATAGCGCACAAATTCCTTGAGTCCATCTTTGGCATGGAATATCTCTTGCTTGGTTTTCCCTTCTTCGTCAGGTCGAAGATCGGTCAATGTAATCTTGATTCCTGCATTGAGAAAAGCCAACTCACGCATACGATTGGCTATGATGTCCCATTTGTAGATGGTATGGGTAAAGATGGTTGGGTCTGGCCAAAACTGTTGACGTGTACCTCGCTTTGTGGTTTCACCAACTACTTTGACTGGATAAAGAGGTTTTCCCTTTTCATATTCTTGTTGGTAAATCTTTCCACCGCGGAATACTTGTGACATCATGTGTGTGGAGAGAGCGTTGACGCAGCTGACACCAACACCATGCAAACCTCCAGAGACTTTGTATGAGCCTTTGTCGAACTTACCTCCCGCATGTAATACAGTCATTACGACTTCGAGCGCAGACTTGTGAAGTTTTTCATGCATATCGACAGGAATACCTCGACCGTTATCTTCTACGGTGATGGAATTGTCTTCGTTGATGGTTACTTCAATGTCTGTACAATATCCCGCCATGGCTTCATCAATAGAATTGTCAACAGTCTCGTTGACAAGATGATGTAAGCCTTTTTCCGAGATGTCTCCTATGTACATCGCAGGGCGTTTGCGAACAGCTTCAAGCCCTTCGAGTACTTGAATGTTGCTCGCAGAATAATTATTTGCGTTGCTTTGATTTTCTGCCATTTCTTTGCTTAGTGTTATTATCGTGCAAAGATACGGAAAAAAGCTGAAAAAAGCAATTTTTGTTAGTGAAAAACTGCAAAAAAATAGCAAAAACGATACATTTTTATATAAAAGCAATAAGGTTGCAATCAAAGATTGCAACCTTATGTATTCTTTTTGCTAAAATTAACCCAACTTAGCAATATGCTGAGCCAAACCTGACTTCAAGTTTGCTGCCTTGTTGCTGTGGATTACATTAATCTTAGCTAACTTGTCTAAAAGTTTCTGAACTGTAGGGTAAAGCTTTGTAGCCTCTTCCTTGTCAGTCATGTTGCGCAATTTGCGAACAGCATTGCGCATGGTCTTTGCGTAATACTTATTGTGCAAAGCCTTCTTCTTGTCCTGACGGATTCTCTTGATTGATGATTTATGATTTGCCATCTTAAATATTTAATTTTTTTATTTTCTTTATGTAGTCCCTAGCAGAGTCGAACTGCTCTTTAGAGAATGAAAATCTCTCGTCCTAACCGATAGACGAAGGGACCATTTGATGTTTTGCGGGTGCAAAGTTACTACATTTATTTTATTCTCGCAAATTTTTTTGAGGAAATTTTCTCAAATTCCTGTTTTTTTTGTATTTTTGCCTCCAAAAACGCAAAATAAGCCATCATGATAGAGAAAACAAGAGCGATAGTTCTACATTTTTTTAAGTTTAAGGAGACGCTGTTTGTTGTGGATTTCTTGACGGAGTCTCATGGACGATTGACATTTCTGGTAAAAATGTCTTCTAAAAATAGGGGCGTTGTCAAGAGACAGTATCTCCAATCACTTATGTTGCTCAATTTGGAGTTTGATTATCGTCCAAATCTTCGGTTCCAAAAGATTAGCAATGTCGAGGTTGCTTGTCCTTTTGCTGATATTCCTTTTTCACCAATGAAAGTTTCTTTGTCTTTGTTTTTGGCAGAGGTGTTGGTCCATGCAACTCGATGTGAGCAAAACAATGGACCTTTGTTCTCTTTTGTCTTCGATAGTTTGGTATGGTTGGACAATTCCAAAGGGAGTGTGGCCAATTTCCATATTTTGTTTTTGATGAAATTATCCTTTTATATAGGTGTTGGACCGAATATCAGCGAGGCATCTTATGATAGGCCGTATTTTGATCTTGTTGGTGGTGAATTTGTGCCTTTGGTGCCCAATCATTCTCATTTTCTGTCCCAAGCAGAGTCAGGGATATTGCTTCAGTTGCTTCGCCTTGATTATAATACAATGCACCTCTACAAAATGACTCGCCTTCAGCGAAATCATTGTGTAGAGGTGATTCTTTCTTATTATAAAATTCATGTGCCGGGATTTCCGGACATGAAGTCTTTGTCTGTACTTAGGGAATTGTTTGGCTAAGCAAAACTGATGACTCCCTGTATGGGTTCTGCGTCATTTTTGCTTTCGCCATCTTCGCTGTTCCCCGAGGCTATGTTACGTATTTCTTCCAGCATTTGTCTTGTTCTTTTGTAAGTAGGTGTGTTTTCTACTTGCAGAATGACATCCTCGTTGTCCAGGTCTTCTGGTTTGAATAGGAAGATGTGTGGGTGGCGCTTGTACTGGGTCGTATTCCCGTCGCTGCCATAATATCGCTTTCTTCTTTCTTCGTTTTCGGCTCTCTTTTCCTCCTCCTCAGCGATTCTTCTGGATTCTTCTTCGGTATGCTTCTTGAGGTGTCTGTTCATGCCTTCCACATCTTCGAGACCGAATCCGGTAGCAAGCACAGTTACTTTTACTCTGCTTCCTAGCTCAGGGTCGATGGCAAGTCCCCATTTCAACTCGAAATCGTCTCCAAATTTTTCCATGAAGTCATTAACATCGTTCATTTCGTCCATGGTGAGTCCAGGGTTGTCTTTCTTTTCGCTGGCAAAGGCGATACTCAGCAGAATTTTCTTGGAGTTGAAGACGTCATTGTCATTTAGGAGTGGTGAGTTAAGAGCATCGTCAATAGCTTTCTTGACACGTCCTTCTCCTTCTCCATAGCCCGTACTCATGATGGCAACGCCACCGTCTTTGAGAACAGTCTTTACATCATTGAAGTCTAGGTTGATGAGACCATGGACGGTGATGATTTCAGCAATGCTTTTAGCTGCTACACTAAGGGTGTCATCGGCTTTGCCGAATGCGTCCAGCACAGCTAGGTCAGGATATATTTGCCGAAGTCTTTCGTTATTGATGACCAATAAGGCATCAACATGCTTTGACATTTCTTCCACGCCATCCAAGGCTTGGTCGATTTTTCTTGGACCTTCAAATTTAAATGGTATCGTGACAATTCCGACAGTCAAGATGCCTAGCTCTTTGCTTACACGAGCGATGACAGGGGCGGCGCCAGTTCCGGTTCCTCCTCCCATTCCCGCTGTGATGAATGCCATCTTTGTGCCATCGTTAAGCATATTCTTGATATCATCAAGAGTCTCTTCGGCTGCTTGCTTGGCTTTCTCAGGCTTGTTGCCTGCTCCAAGTCCTTCTTTTCCCAGTTGTAGATGTACGGGTACTGGGGAATCGTTGAGGGCTTGGTTGTCCGTGTTGCACAAAACAAAGCTGACATCATGGATGCCTTCTCGGTACATGTGGTTGACTGCATTGCCGCCACCACCACCGACACCAATTACTTTGATGATGCTGTTTTCCTTTTCTGGTTCGCCAAAATCAAGTATATGTGGTTTTGTATCTTGCATAATCTATATGAGCTTTAAAAATTAATACTGTATTATTCCTCTTCAGAGATTGTGTCTAGGAAGAAGTCTTTGATTTTTTTGAATCCTTTGTGTAGGAAACTATTTTCTTTTCTCTTCTTCGCTTCACGTTCTCTTTCTTCATCCTCCGCAATTTTAGCGAGTCTTTCTTCCTCTTCTTTCTTTTTCCTTAATTCTTCTTCGCGTTTTTGGGCAGGGGTTGGTACAACTCCCGATCCTGCGATTTCATTAGGATTTCTTTGAGGCTTCTGGAGGGTATCTGTGTTGGCGCTTTTTTCGCTATTGTTGAATAGGTCGTTGTTTATGTCGTCACCTGCACAGTTCATGTCGCCTTTTGCTAGAAGTCCCAGTATTGTATTCATGGTGCCGTCATGGTTGTTTATTTTGGCATCCTTTGATTTTACAGTTTGCGTTACGAACTTTGCGAATCTAATCTTTGGGGTATTTGTGTGACTTCTGAATACCTTTTCGATTTCTGGCATATTGCTGCCGCCACCTGTAATGATAAGCCCTCCTAATAGTTTGTCGGCAAATTCTATTGGAACTTGGTACCATGCGTTTTCGACAATCTCTTCGACTCTAGCTTCTACGATTTCTATGAATTTTTTGCTTTCGACCACTCTGTCTTTGTCGATGGAATAGTTGAGCGTTGGATCTATGTTTTTGATGTCGGTATATGCCTTGGCATATTTTAACTTCATCTTTTCTGCTTCTTGTTCCTCTATTTGGAGACAAGTTAGGTCTTTTGTGATATTGTTGCTACCCAAAGGGATGAC
Source organism: Candidatus Segatella albertsiae (assembly GCA_002451555.1). Taxonomy (GTDB): domain Bacteria; phylum Bacteroidota; class Bacteroidia; order Bacteroidales; family Bacteroidaceae; genus Prevotella; species Prevotella albertsiae. Next base: position 85,315 of record DKCU01000049.1, on the reverse strand, counting down.
AGACAGGTGGCGTAGGATGTTTTTGTAATAAACGGATACGGTGGTTGTGTCTGCACCTAAGTCTATTAAGGCGCATCCTGCACGTTTCTCTGAGTCTGTAAGTACGCTGTCAGCCATAGCTAGTGGGGCTAGATACATTTCTGCAATTGGAATGTTCGCCTTTTCAAAGCAAGCATAGATGTTGTTGTAGAAATTCTTTCTCCACAGAATGTTGAGGAAAATCCCTTCAAGATGGTTGCACTGGATTCCGACAGGGTCTATTTGATATTGGTTGTCAACCTTGTATTCTTGGGTGGCGGCATCCAATATCTCTTGGTCTGGATATGTCATGTTGCGGTTAATGTCCATCAACTCGTTTATCATGTCCTGGGTGATAATAGTTGCCGATGGCAAGTCCTTTACAATGACGTTTTTGATGCTTTTGATGGAGCGACCACCTACACCAACATACACTTGCGCTATGTCTTGCTTAAGAATATTCTTTAGCTTGTTGACCATATTGGTCAGGCATTGACATGTTTTATCTAGATTGTAGATTACACCTTTTCTGATGCAAGATGACGAATTCTCCTCGACGACAGCAAGTACCGTGATGCTTCCGTCAAGATTCTTTTGTCCTGCTATACCCGTCATTTTGGATGAACCTAGCTCTATTGCTACTATAAATTCTTTTGGCATAGTCTTTATTGTATTAAATGATTTCGTTATTTTAAAATTTAATGTATCAATGCATGTTAGCTATTGCTGCAATGCTTTTTGCAAATGATTTGATTGTCAAACTCCAGGTTGATATAGGAGTATTTGTTCCATCCTGCTTTTGAAAGCCCATACTTGTAGAAATTTTCCAAGCGTGTCATCTTTTTGTTTACAAAGGCATTGATGTCTCTTTCTCTTTTCTTGACGATGTTTGTCTCTGGAAGATTCCCCAAGTAAATGATATGGTTGCCTACACGTGGAACCAATTCTATGCTTCTGTCAGGTAGAACATTGATTTGTTCTATTTGGTTTCTCCACAACTCATTTGTCATCAGTGCCTTGCTTAGTAGCGAAATGTATTTTTGCGCATACCATTTATTGATGTATCCCGTGGCAATTATCATATCGCTGGTGTACTTGGTGTTGGGCATGATCTGGTTGTGGTCGTCCACGTAGTAATCCTCATTGTTAATGCTCTTGATTCTGACGATTGGCATTCGCTGTGTAAGGTTGATGTCAACCAATCCGTCTTGTGTCTTGTAGCATTCTGCCGACTTGACGAACGGACTTTGCTTAAGAGTTTCTTCTATCTTGCGGGTGCTGACCTGGCTAAGAGGTTTCTCCAAAGGATAAATTTTCTTAGCTTCTAATCTTTTCTTTATTTCTTTGGCATCAAGGAAGCCATTGGTCATCTCGTCTTGGATGTTGATGTTTACCTTTGTGCATAACAAGCCTGATTCATCAGGTTGATTAAACTTGGTGAATGCAAACACTAGATATATGCCTATGGCAAAATCTAATATGATGATGATCGTCTTCTTCCAATTGATGCGCATTATTTTTGCTTGAGAATTTCTGTCATTTGCGGAACGAAATTGTCTAAGTCGCCTGCTCCTAGTATGATGAGTACATCGAAGTTTCTTTTCTTGACTAAGTCTAGCACGTCTTCCTTGTGAATCATACTTTTTTCTACACCTGGCTTCAAGTTATCGTAGATGAGCTTGGAGGTTACTCCTGGTATAGGTGCTTCTCGTGCAGGGTAGATGTCACAGAGGATAACCTCGTCCAATAAGCTCAAGCTATCTGCAAAGTCTTTGTAGAAATCTCTAGTTCTTGTGTAGAGGTGTGGCTGGAAAATCGCTGTGATTTTACGTGTCTTGTACAATTCCCTAATGCTCTTGGCACTTTGATATATTTCTTTTGGATGGTGAGCATAGTCAGAGAGGAAGACTAACTTGTCGTTCTTGATTTTGAAATCGAAGCGTCTTTCTACTCCTTCGTAAGTTTTCATACCTTGTTTGATTTCTTCTGCCGTGCATCCGTTCAACTGTGCCATTGCCATGGCTGCAACGCCATTTTCGATATTGATAGGAACAGGTTGTCCCAACTCAACATCCTTAATGTCCTCTATCGGGGAGATAAAGTCGAAGGTAATCTCACCATTGTCTATTTTGATATTTTCAGCATGGAAGTCGCCTTCTGTAAGACTGTAGTTGTAAATCTTGACTCCTTCTTGCACATGCTCTTTCATTTCCAAATTCTTATGGATGATGAGAGCACCACCTGGTTGGATAAGCTCTGTATAGTGTCTGAAACTTTCCAGATAAGCCTCTTTCGTGCCATATATGTCGAGGTGGTCAGGGTCTGTCGCAGTGATGACGCTCATCCATGGACGCAGCCAATGGAAACTGCGATCAAACTCATCGGCTTCGATCACAACATAGTCGCTCTTGTCTGAAAGAATGTAATTTGTTCCATAATTCTTGGAAATACCTCCCAGGAAGGCATTGCAATCCACATGACTTTGGTGCATGATATGCGCACACATGGTAGATGTAGTCGTCTTTCCGTGAGTGCCAGCTACGCAAAGTCCTTTGTGTGTTTTGGTTAATGTTCCTAATACCTGGGCACGTTTCTGTATGGAGAATCCATGTTCTTGGAAGTAAACTAGCTCTTTGTGATCCTTTGGTATGGCAGGTGTATAGATGACCAATGTAGATTGAGCCTCTTTGCATACGTCAGGAATTTCTTCTACGTTCTCTTCGTAGTGGATGAGTGCACCTTCCTTTTCTAGCTCCTTTGTTAGAGCGGAAGGTGTCTTGTCATAACCTCCTACTGCAACACCTTTATGAAGAAAGTATCTAGCGATGGCACTCATGCCAATGCCACCGGCACCTACGAAATAAACAGCTTTAATATCTTTTAGTTCCATGTTATTTTCTTGCTAATTTTACAACTTCGTCGGCAATGACGTCGGCAGAGTTCTTAAGTCCTAATTTCTTGATGTTCTCACTCAGTGAGTTTAACTTTTGTTCATCACTGACAATCTTGATGGCTTTGTCGATGAGCAAACTTGGCGCCTCGCAATCTTTTACGTAGATGGCTGCGTCTTTATTGACTAATGCCATGGCATTCTTTGTCTGGTGGTCTTCTGCAACATTGGGGCTAGGAACCAAAATGACAGGCTTGCCAATGAGACAAAACTCGCTGATGCTGCTTGCTCCTGCTCTGCTGATCACTAGGTCTGCGGCTTTGTATGCTGCCCCCATATCGCTAATGAAGTCCATGACCTTCAAGTTTGGCAATTCTTTTCCCTTGAGCTGTTCCTGAATGGATGCGTTGTAGAACTTGCCAGTTTGCCAAATAAATTGAATGTTGCTGTTGGCAATTTTCTCTAGGTTGCCTAAGACGCTCTCATTGATGGTTCTGGCTCCCAGGCTGCCACCTACCAGCAAGATGGTTTTCTTGTTGGGGTCTAGTCCGAATAGCTTTCTCGCCTCTTCTGTCGTCATGTTTGTCTCAAGGACATTTTGTCTTACTGGATTTCCTGTCATGATGATTTTTTCAGCAGGGAAAAATCGCTCCATACCTTCGTAGGCAACGCAAATCTTATCCGCTTTTTTTGCCAACAATTTATTGGTCACTCCAGCGTATGAGTTTTGTTCTTGTATGAGGCATGGTATTCCTTTGCTTGCACAAACGTTCAGTGTAGGGCCACTAGCGTAACCGCCTACGCCTACAGCTGCCATTGGCTTGAAATCCTTGATGATTTTCTTGGCCATCCTTTGGCTTTTCCATATCTTGAAAAGAACAGCGATGTTCTTGAGAAGATGCTTTCTGTCGAATCCGCAAATAGGTAATCCTTTGATTTCATATCCTGCGGCTGGAACACGTTGCATTTCCATTCTTCCGAGTGCTCCTACAAACAAAATCTTGGCATCAGGGTGTTTGGCCTTGATGGCATTGGCGATGGAAACAGCTGGGAAAATATGTCCTCCTGTACCACCTCCACTTATGATAATTCTTAGCTCATTGTCCATAATCTTCTAATTTTAAACGCAAAGATAATTAAAAAAATCAATAATACGCAATTTTTCACTATTTTTTATAGTGATTTTTATGCAGCAGCCATTTTTGGGGCGTTGTCTTCTAGGTTACAGTCCTCCTTCTTCTTGGCACTTCTGCTGATGCTGAGGATGATTCCTACATACAGGCAGTTGATGACAGTTGATGTTCCGCCGCGGCTGATAAGTGGCAATGGCTGTCCTGTAACTGGTGCTAGACCTACAGCTACGAGCATGTTGAATAGGGCTTGGGTGACTAGAAGTATAGCCAACCCCATCGCCAAAAATGCGGGAAAGTTGTTCTCGCATCTGTTTGCGATGCTTCCAGCTCTATACAAGAGAATGATGTAGAGAAATGCAACAAAGACAGCCCCCGTTATGCCCATTTCTTCAATGATGATGGCGTAGATGAAGTCTGAGAAAGCTTGTGAGAGAAAGTCTCTTTCCACAGAATTGCCTGGACCTTTGCCAACGACATTGGATGAGGCGATGGCAATGTTAGCATGGGCGACTTGAGCATCTCTGTCTAGGTCCACGTCTTCTGGTGCAATGTCCTTGTGGTCAAGAAATTTGTCGATTCTTGATTTCCAAGTGTCTGCTCTGTGAAAGAGCTTCTCGATGGAACTTGGCGATTTTTCTTGCTTGCTGACATTTTCCGTCAATGTGTTCTCGCCCGTAGATTGGTCTTTGTCCTTTCCGACAAGCATGACCAAGGTTATGGCTATAGCGATGCTAGCCAAGACTACCCCCATTAATTTTCCGATTTGTGCCTTGGGTACTCTTCCGATGATCATCATACATAAGATGGTGACACATAAGAGCATTGCGGTTGACAAATTTTCGAGGCCAATGAGGGCAATGAAGATAGAGGAGACGCTGAGTATAAACTTGAAGGCCCGTTTGTCAGCCCCATGCTCTGTTTGCATGGCACTGAGAATCTGGGCGACTGCTAGCACCACCGCTCCCTTGGCAAATTCCGATGGCTGGAATTGAATACCAACAAGGTTGACCCATCTTGAGGCTCCATTGGTCGCTTGACCTGCGATCAGCACCCAGAATAGCATGATCAGAGAGAGACCAAGCATAAAGGGGGTGGCTATCTTGAAGTACTTGCATTTTACTTTGAGCATGCAAATCATGCTGAAGATTCCAAGCAAGATGAACCCCATGTGCCTGATGACAGGCTTCATGTAGTTGCCACTTTTGTAGGTAAGCGAGCTCGATGCGGAATATACTTCGATGATGCTTATCATGCAAAGGAAGAAGAATACCATCCAGATTACTTTGTCTCCTTTGAATATGTTGCCTATTTTCTTGTTCATTTGATTCCTTTGTCTTTATAGTTTCCTCTCATGCCTTGTCTCTCTCACGATGCTTTACGATTGCTTAACAAGTGCTTTGAATTGCTCGCCCCTATCCTCCATGTTCTTAAATAGGTCGAAACTGGCACAGCAAGGACTTAGCAGTACGGTGTCGCCTGGCTTTGCAAGCTCTTTGCAGGCTTTCACGCAGTCTTTCATGCTATGGGTGTCCCTGACAGGGAGGCCTAACGCATCGAAGTTGTCGTGTAGCTTCTGGTTGTCCGCGCCAAGATATACGATTCCTGCGCATTTTTGTTTTACTAAGTCTTTTATTTGGTTATAGTCGTTGCCTTTGTCCTTGCCACCGATGATGAGGATAGTTGGAGTGGTCATGCTCTCCAAGGCATACCAGCAGGCGTCCACATTGGTTGCCTTAGAGTCATTTACATAATATACATTGTCAAATTTCCCAACCTTTTCCAAACGATGCTCTACTCCAGGGAAATCACTGAGCCCTTTGTGCAAGGTCTTCTTATCGATTCCGACGATGTTGCAGGCCAAGGCTGCTGCAAGACTATTGTATATGTTGTGCTTGCCGCTGAGGCTCATGTCTGTTTGAGGCATCTCGAAGTGAGAAGGGTAGTCGAGTACGAATTCCCCATTGTCTATATAACCTACGGTTCCTTCTTCTTTTGTCTCGGCGAAAGGACAGAGGTGTGACTTAAGGTCGTACTTTTGGATTTCCTTTGTTACGATAGGGTCATCATTCCAATAGATGAAGCAGTCCTCCTCTGTTTGATTTTGGGTGATGCGCATTTTGGCATCGGTGTAGTTTTGCATCTTGTACTCATATCTGTCCAGGTGGTCTGGTGTGATGTTGAGCAAGATGGCCACATTGGCACGGAACTTATACATGTTGTCAAGCTGAAAGCTGCTCAGTTCAATTACATAGTATTGATGTGGAGTTTCTGCTACCTGAAGTGCCAAACTCTTGCCAATGTTACCGGCTAATCCTACGTCGTAGCCAGCCGTCTTGATGATATGGTATATTAAAGACGTAGTTGTTGTTTTGCCGTTGCTTCCGGTGATGCAAATCATCTTTGCGTTAGTGTATCTGCCTGCAAATTCGATTTCGCTGACGATTGGAGTACCCTTTGCCATCAATTTCTGAATCATGGGAGCTTCTTTAGGTATGCCCGGACTCTTGATGACTTCATCTGCATCTAGAATTTTTTCTTCAGTGTGGTGACCTTCTTCCCATTCTATGTTGTGGTCGTCCATGAGTTTCTTGTAATTGTCTTTGATTTTAGACATGTCAGAGACAAAAACTTCAAAACCTTCTTTCTTTGCCAGCACAGCAGCTCCTGCACCGCTTTCGCCAGCTCCTAAAATTACGATTTTACTCATATTGCTTTATGTTCTTTCCCTATAGTCTTGCTTGACATGGGGGTTATCTTATTTTTAATGTAATGATGGTCAATGCTGCCAAGATAATGGTTACGATCCAGAAACGGATGGTGATTTTTGACTCATGGAAAGCATTGTGTGGTTTTTTCAACAGGTATTTGCACTCAGGGTCCAGTTGACTATCTTGTGTTCTGAAGTTGTCATGGATCGGTGTTCGTTTGAAAATACGCTGTTTGATGCCTTTTCGCTTGCCCAATTTGTAGTAATATACCTGTACAATGACACTTAGACTCTCCACGAAGAAGATACCGCAAAGAATAGGCAGCATCAATTCTTTGTGAATGATGATGGCACCTACGGCAATGATACCGCCAATGGTAAGTGATCCCGTGTCGCCCATGAATACTTGGGCAGGGTATGCGTTGTACCATAGAAATCCAATCAAAGCTCCGATGAAAGCACAGAAGAATACAACCAGTTCTTCCGATCCAGGGATGTACATGATGTTGAGGTAGGCGGCAAACTGAATATGTGACGATACATACGCAAGAATGCCCAATGCAACACCGATGATGGCGGAGTTTCCGGCGCACATACCGTCCATACCGTCATTGAGGTTGGCTCCATTGGAAACGGCTGTCACCACAAAGATGGTCATGATGACGAAGAGTATCCAACCTGCTGCGGTCTTGTATTTGCCACAGAAACTGGTGATGTTGGAGTAGTCCAAGTTGTGCCCCTTGATGAAAGGAATCGTAGTCTTCAAAGACTTGGTCGCTTCCGAGCGATGCTTGACAACGGTTTCTTGCCCTTGGCGCTCAATGGCGAGGTTCTCGTTCATCTTGACATCAGGAGAGGCCCAAAGTACCAAGCCAACAATCAGTCCAATGCCAACTTGGCCTACAATCTTGTATTTGCCTTTCAAACCTTCTTTGTCCCTTTTGAAAATCTTGATGAAGTCATCCATTCCGCCGAGGAATCCTAGCCATATTGTAGTGATAATCATCAGGATGAGATAGATGTTGCGAAGTCTGCCCAGCAAGAGAACCGGGACGAGAATCGCTATGATGATGATGACACCACCCATGGATGGCACACCGATTTTTTTGACCCCGAAAGGGTCGATGCTGGCATCACGTTGTGTTTCTGTGATTTGCTTGCTTTTGAGATATTTGATGAATTTCTCGCCAAACCAAGCCGAGATGACCAATGATACAATCAGGGCGAGCAAGGCACGGAATGAAATGTAACCCCACATATGGGAGCCACTGATGCCCCATTGCTCTAGAAATCTAAAGAGATAGTATAACATTTTTCTTTGTCTTCTTTATTTTTTTCTTTATGAATGTCCTTTGTCTTGAAGGAAAGAATTATTTCTGTTTGATGCCAAAGATGTCGCGTATAACTTCCTTGTCATCGAAATGATGTTTTACGCCCTTGATTTCTTGGTAATCTTCATGGCCCTTTCCTGCTACAAGGATGACATCTCCCTTTTGTGCCATCATGCAGGCTGTGCGGATGGCTTCTTTTCTGTCAACGATGCTGATGACTTTCTTCATTTGCTGAGCGTTGAGGCCTGCTAGCATATCGTTGATGATGTCTTGTGGCTCCTCAAAACGTGGGTTGTCGCTTGTGATGATGACTTTGTCGCTTTGTTTTACGGCTTCTTGTGCCATCAATGGTCGCTTGCCTTTGTCACGATTCCCACCTGCACCACATACAGTGATGACTTGTCCACCCTTGCCGTCAAGAACTTCATGGATGGCGTTGAGTACGTTCTCCAATGCGTCTGGAGTGTGGGCATAGTCAACTATGGCTGTATATCCCTCTGGTGATTGGATTGGCTGCAAGCGACCGTTCACGCTGTGTAATGTGCTCATGATGACAAGTATGTCTTCTGGCTTCTTGCCCAACATGATGGCTGCGCCATATACAGCAAGCAGATTGCTTACATTAAATTTCCCGATGAACTGAACACCGACCTCTCTGCCATCTATGTCTAGGTACATACCACCGAAGTGGCATTCCAAAATCTTGGCTTTGAAGTCTGCCATGCTACGTGTCGAGTATGTCTTGACGGTAGCTTTGGTGTTCTGCACCATGACCATGCCATTTTTGTCATCAGCATTGGTGATGGCAAAGGCAGATTTTGGCAGTCCATCGAAAAATGCCTTCTTGGCATTGCGATAATTTTCGAATGTTTTGTGGTAATCGAGATGGTCGCGAGTCAAGTTGGTAAAGATTCCACCTGTGAAGTTCAATCCACCGATACGCTTTTGTGCAATGGCATGTGAGGAACATTCCATGAAGGCATATTCGCATCCTGCTTCTACCATTTTGCCTAGCAACTCGTTCAGTTCGATAGGGTCAGGTGTTGTATGGTCGGCAGGGATGGCTTCATCCTCGATATAGTTGCAAACTGTAGAGAGTAGTCCGCATTTATGGCCGAATTTCCTGAACATATTATATAATAAGGTGGCGATGGTTGTTTTGCCATTTGTTCCAGTCACACCTACAAGTTTTAGCTTTCTAGAAGGATCGCCATGAAAAATGGTTGCTACTTTTCCCACGGCATCTTCTGTAGATTCTACCTGGATATAGGTAACACCTTCAGTTTTTTCCTCAGGCACATCTTCGCACAAAATAGACTTTGCCCCAAGTTCTATAGCCTTAGGGATAAACTTGTGCCCATCTACCTGAGTGCCTTTCATGGCAACGAATAGATGTCCATCCTTAATCTTACGTGAGTCGATGTTTACACCTGTAACCTCAACTTCAGCATCTCCGATTATTTGGATCGGTTTGATGTTTTTGAGCAATTCTTGTAACTTCATATCTTGTTTTTGTTTTATGTTACACCTTATTATATATATACGCTTATTCAAGCGTGATGATGCAAAAGGCACCTTTCTTGACTGGAGTTCCTGGCATCAGGGTCTGCTTGACAACTTTTCCTCTGCCATATAGCCGTGTTCTAATACCACGACTTTCCATCATATAAACAGCATCTCGTGCTCCCATGCCCATGATGTCGGGCACAATGCCTTTGCCATATTGCTTTTCTTTTTCAAGTTTTACATAGCGGTTGCCAATCTTTTCTGCTTTTCCCCAAATAGGATTTCCATTGAGGTAACTTCCACTCCAGTTGGTGTTTGTCTTGATGCCAAGGTGTGTCAGTACGTAGTCTGCTGCCAGCACATTGCCATTTTTGACGTCTGGTATCAGTATGGAAGCTGAGTCTTGGGCATCTTTGACATCTAGTTTCAAGTCTTGTGCCATGATGCCTTCTGAAATTTCATGGAACACTTTTCCACTCATACCTCCACCAGAGGCAGGGAGACCTGACTTCTGGATGCAAACGATACAGCTGTATCTTGGGTTGTCGGCAGGGAAGTAACCCGCGAAACTAAGTAGATAGTTGACTCCGCCTGACTTATATCCGCCAGCACCCTTTGACATTTGGGCGGTACCTGTTTTGCCTGCCACCTTGAAGTTAGGTGAGCCAGCTTTCTTTCCGAGTCCGATGCTGACTACTTGTTCCAAGATTGTTTGCATCTTTTTTATGCTTTGCTCTTTGGCAATATGCTCATGCATCACTTCTGGAGGAAATTCCATGATGGTTGTCCCATTCTTGACGACTTTTGTGACGAATCTCGGTCTCATCATGGTACCATTGTTGGCGATGGCATTGTAGAAGGTTAATGTCGAGATAGGTGGAACCTGTGTCTCGTAACCGATGCTCATCCATGGTAGGGCAGTCTTGCTCCAGTTGTCGTATTGCCCATGGCTATTCTTGTGCGGCATTCTAATTCTAGCCGGAGTCGCACCGACCAATGGTATTTTAAGGTCGTCAGCCAATCCCACTCGGTATATTCCCTTGACAAATTTCTCCGGATTGTTCCTGTAGTGGTCGTCGATGATTCTGCTGACACCGATATTGGAACTGTACCATAAGGTTTGTGCGAATGTCAATCTTCCGTATCCACCTTTTCTCCAATTATGGTCTTTCATATCTCTACCATACATTGGCCAGACTCCACCTCCAGTCTCTACAGAGTAGGTGGTATCAACCACACCGTCATCCAAGGCTACGAGCAGGGAAGCCGTCTTGAAAACTGAACCAGGCTCCAATAAGTCGCTGACAGCATGGTTGTGAATCTCTCTATATTCTCCATCAAAACACTTCTCCATGTTGACAATGGCTTTAATGTCTCCTGTCTTGACATCCATGACGATGGCAACGCCTACATTGCCATTGATTTCCTTCAATTCGTTGATGACGGAACGTTCAGCAAGGTCTTGCATGCTCACATCAATGGTAGTGACGATGTCAGCACCGTCGATAGGTGGGGTGTCGGTGATGTCAAGGAACTTGTTGCGTACCTTCCTTCGGTGTACGATACCATTGGTGCCACGGAGGATAGAGTCGTAGGACAGCTCCAATCCAAATCTTGCCGTGTCTTTCGCACCATACATGGCACCGATGGTTCTTCCCGCCAGCGAACCATAAGAACGCTTTCTTGCATTGTATTCTTCCCAATGGAATCCACTCTTGTTGGTTCCTAACTTGAACAACGGAAGCTCTTTCACCTCGGTAAATGTATTGTAGTTGATGCGCTCGTTGTAGATGGCCCAATGTCTCTTTTTCTTAGCTTTTCCTTCGTCAAGATGTGCTTTGAATTCTGCAATGGACTTGTCGGGGAAGATTTTGTGCAATCCTTCGCAGATAGAATCTTCCTTTACGTTCCAAAGAGAGTCGCCATTTGCCTCGTCTAGTGCCACGAAGTCCATGAAAACCTTGAACTCAGGCAAGGAACTCGCAAGCAACTGCCCCGTGCAGCTCAGAATATTGCCTCGGTTTGGCTTTACCGTTACAGAGTCTTTCTTCTGTCGCTCGGCTACTTTCATCCAATAGTCGCGTTTGGCAGTCATGATATAGAGTGACTTGCCTACTATGCATACGGCTATGATTATCATGACCAATGAGATGGCACGATATCTAGGCATCACTTTTTTTGCATCAAACTTGCTCATTCTTCGGGTACATTTATTATATATGGAGGTTGTGTGGCGATGTGCAGGATGCTGTCCTTATTGTTCTTGAGCATTTCCAGCACGTTGCTTTCACGACTTTTCTCTGTTATCTGACTGCTGCTTGACAGGGCCTTGTACTTGGCGTCTTGCAGTTCTTTTTGCAATTGGTCTATCTCGATGAGGTCCTTTTGGATGCTGTATCGATTGGATATATATATGATGGTGAAGCCGACGACTAGGATGACCACCCAGATTTGTCTGCGGATGAACTGAGCCGTCAGGATGTCTCCACCCAGTATCTTGCGAAGCGTGAAGTTGGAAGATTGAGGTGCTTCTTCCTCAATGGCCTGTTGGGCGATGACATCTTTCAAGGCAAGCTTCCCCTTGTCTTCTTTCTGCTCCACATTGGTCTTGTCATCTTTATTATCTTCGTTCATTTCTTTTCTGCGATTCTTAGTTTGGCACTTCTGCTTCTAGGGTTTCTCTCTTGCTCTTCTTTGCTAGGTATGATGACCTTGTTGTTGATGAGCTTGAAAGGAGTTTCCACTCTTCCGAAGAAATCTTGTGAGATTTTACCTTCCGAGTTTCCCGATTTCATGACGTTCTTGACGATTCGGTCTTCTAGTGAATGGTAAGTGATAACGGATAGCCTTCCACCAGGTTTCAACAATTCTGTTGCCGCTTTGAGCATCTCTTTCAAGGCGTCCATCTCATGGTTGACCTCTATTCGGAGCGCTTGGAATAGTTTTGCCATATCTTTCTTCTCACGTTCTCTCTTGAATAAAGGTTCTACTGCTTTGATGAAATCCGTGGTTGATTCTATTCTTTTTTCGTTTCGAGCCTTTACCAGGGCTGAGGCTATGCGACGAGAGTTTTTGAGTTCCCCATAAAGATAGAAAATGTCGGCTAGTTGACTCTCCTCATAGTCGTTGACGATGTCTGCAGCTGTCTTTCCTGCTCTCTTGTTCATTCTCATATCAAGGGGTGCTTCATATCTAAAAGAGAAACCGCGGGTCTCATCGTCAAAATGATGACTAGATACGCCGAGGTCGGCAAGCAGTCCGTCAATGCCATCCACTCCATAATACCTCATCCAGTTTTTTAAGTATCTGAAGTTGGAACACACGAATGTGAAGTCCTTGTTGGGCACAACGTTTCTTTCTGCATCGGCATCTTGGTCGAAGCTATAGAGATGTCCGTTGCCGTTGATGCGAGCTAGAATTTCCCTGGAGTGCCCACCACCACCAAACGTAACATCGACATAAATGCCGCCTGGCTTTATGTTGAGTCCATCGATACTCTCGTTGAGTAGTACTGGCACATGATATGTTTCTGCAGTCTTTACCATCTTTCTTTTTGTGCTATTCTTCGTTATTAATTGACATCACGTCTTGCAATGCCTTGCTGAATTCTTCCAGGTCCATGAACGTTGTCTCTTCCTCTCCTTCGTTCTTCCAGATTTCTATGGTGTCTCCCATTCCGATGAATCGAATGCTTTGCTCTATGTCTGCCATTTTAAGAAGTCTCTTAGGTATGAGAAAACGTCCGTTCCCATCCAGGGCTAATAAGATGGCATCTGCAATGAATGTCCTATAGATTTGTTGTTCTTTGGCATTCCAACGGTTGAGCTTCTTGCGGAGCTGGTCTAGTTGTTCGTTCCATATCGACTCCGGGTAGATGACGAGGCAAGGCTGGAAAACGTCTTTTCTGAGCACGAGGCTCTCTTCGCCAGAAACCTGTAGTATCTTGCGAAACGAAGCTGGCAAGAAAGCACGTCCTTTCGAGTCAGTTTTAGCCTCTATGTTGCCTAAAAAACGCATACGTACATCTTATATATAAGAATTCGGGTCCAAAGGTACACATTTTTCCCCATATTTCCCCACTTTTCCCCACAAAATTTAATAAACTTAATAAAAAAGTTGATTATGTGGGGAAATTAATCTTTTATGAAGGGACTTATTGGGTGTTATAAGATGATTTGTTTCGTGTGAAAAATATCACGAAAAATGGCAAAAATGGTGGAAAACAAAGCAATTTACTAGTAAAATCAAGTAATTTTTGTTTTTTTTTCACTAAAAAGGCTCGTATTTGAAAAAGTTGAGTTATTTTTGCAGATAGTTAGCTGAAATATAGAAATGAGTGAAGCAATAGAGAAGACAATCGACATAGATAAAATCTTAAAGGGCAAGATGGGCAAGAAGGCAAAGTTCGTGCCCGGTTTTCTAGTGTCCTGGCTCAAGCGAATCGTTCATGAGGACGAGGTCAACAAGTTCTTGTGGGAGAGTCGCCATCTTTCGGGAACGGAATGGTTGACGGAGTGTGTGAAGTATCTGAAGATGGACATTGAAATCGTGGGAAAGGAGAACTTGCCGGACAAAAATGATGGCAAACTCTACACATTTGTGTCCAATCACCCTTTGGGAGGTCAGGACGGTGTGGCACTTGGGTCGATTATCGGGCAGCATTATGACGGCAAATTCCGCTACTTGGTCAATGACTTGCTGTTGAATCTCCCGGGCTTGAAACCTGTGAGCATCGGTATCAATAAGACGGGACGCAATAGTCGTGACTTCCCACGTATGGTGGAGGCTGGCTTTCAAAGCCAAAACCACATGCTGATGTTCCCTGCAGGACTTAATAGCCGTAAGCGAGACGATGGAACGATTCATGACATCCCTTGGAAGAAAACCTTTATCTCCAAGAGCGTGGAATATCAACGAGATGTGGTTCCTATCCATTTCGGAGGTCAAAACTCCGAGCGTTTCTATCGCATCGCTAAGTTCAGCGATAAGCACTTGCCATTTAATTTGGCAATGATGTTCTTGGTCGATGAGATGTACAAGAATGTAGGCAAGCATTTCCGTATAGCCATTGGAAAGCCAATCCCATGGCAAACCTTTGACAAGAGCAAGACTGCCGCGGAGTGGGCGCAGTATGTTGAAGACAGAGTTTACGAATTATAGAGTATCTTTATAAAACAAAGATGGAAGAAGAGATTATACAACCAATAGACAAGGCGTTGCTGAAGAGTGAGCTGACTCCCGACAAGCAACTCCGCATGACCAATAAGAGCCATAACGAAATCTATATCGTTACGGCGAATGACTCTCCAAATGTGTTGAAAGAAATAGGCCGTCTTCGTGAGATAGCTTTTCGCACGGCCGGTGGAGGCTCGGGAAAGTCGATGGACCTGGACGAGTTTGACTTTGGTGACAATTGCTACAAACAACTGATAGTTTGGAATCCTGAGGCTGACGAGATTATCGGTGGCTATCGTTATCTGTTGGGTAAGGATTGGCAGTTGGATGAGAAAGGACAACCAAAGTTGGCAACGAGCCATATGTTTCATTTCTCCGATAAGTTCTTGAAGGAGTATATGCCTTATACGGTAGAGTTGGGTCGCTCTTTTGTCTCGTTGGAATATCAGAATGTCCGTAAAAACACCAAGAGTATTTTTGCCCTGGATAATCTATGGGATGGTTTGGGTGCTTTGACAGTGCTTTATCCAGACTTGAAGTATTTCTTTGGCAAGATGACGATGTATCCTTCTTATATTCGTCGAGGTCGAGACATGATACTCTATTTTCTCAAGAAGCATTTCGATGACAAGGAGAATTTGGTGATCCCGATGAAGCCTTTGAAGTTAGATACTCCAGAGTCTGAGATGGCTGCTATTTTTACGGAGGATGATTTCAAGGCTGACTATCGCATCTTGAATGGTGAGATTCGTAAGCTGGGGTTCAATATACCTCCTTTGGTGAATGCCTATATGAATCTCAGTCCTACCATGAAGCTTTTTGGTACCGCCATCAACTATGGTTTCGGCGATGTTGAGGAGACGGGTATCTTGATAGCTGTCGATGAGATTTTGGAAGAAAAACGTGTGCGCCACATCAATACATTTATTGCGGAACACCCTGAGGCTTTGAAGATTACAAGCGGAGCCAATAATGTGATTTATAAGGAAAAAGGAAATTAACCATGATATGCAATACTCCCATTTCTTGACCGATTTCATGTCGGTGAGGAAATGGGAGTTGTTGCTTTTTGTTCTTGTAGATTATGAAAAATAAAGTCATTCTATTTATAGGAGCATTTGTCTTGTTGGCAATTGTTAATGCCTGTCAGCATCAGTACCCAAAGTCTTTGGTAGAGGTTGATAGTTTGATTAATTCAAATCCAAAAATAGCTTTGGCTAAGTTGGATTCTATAGGAAGCAATTTAGATACGACAAGAAGAGAGAATATGATGTATCTTCGTCTGCTAAAGATGATGACGAAAGATAAGTTGTATATGCCTTTGGAAAGCTTGGATAGTATTCGTGCTTTGTTGGACTTTTATAAATCCAATAATGATGAACACTTGTTGACAAGGGCGTATTATGTGTTGGGAAGGAAACAAAGTGATATGATGGATTATCCATCTGCTTTAAGAAATTTTCGAAAAGTCTTGGCTTTGTTAGATAGGCATGATGATATAAGACTACGAGGAATAACCAATGCTCAGCTAGGAGAAATCTTTGGGCATGAGGAAAATCTAAGTTTGGCTATTTCTTTTTTCAAAGAATCCTATCGTTGTGATAGCATATTGAAAAACAAGAAGGGCTTGTTGTATGATTTGAGAGACATCGGGCTTTCTTATGATTATTTAGGTCGTATGGATAGTTCACTGCTAGTTTATAATCGCGCAATACCTCTAGCGAAAGAACTCAAAGAAAAAGAGTTGGAGCATGAAATATATCTTCAAATGGCAAATTGCTATTTGGATAATAATCCCGACTCTGTAGTGAAATATATGTCTTTGGCAAATTTTATATCAAATAACGGTGATGCCGAGGAGATATATGTAAAGGCAGTTTATTATCAGATGGCAGGTAATGAAAGTTTGGCTGCAACTTTGCTCCAAAAGATATTGCCTATTTCAGAAGGAACTTTTAAACTTGAAATTTTAAGAAGATTAATAGGGATATATGGCGAACGGCAAGATGTTCAACGGACAAACGAATATGCAGCTGAGTATTTTGA
Source organism: Candidatus Segatella albertsiae (assembly GCA_002451555.1). GTDB lineage: Bacteria > Bacteroidota > Bacteroidia > Bacteroidales > Bacteroidaceae > Prevotella > Prevotella albertsiae. Next base: position 68,509 of record DKCU01000049.1, on the reverse strand, counting down.
TGTGTCGGATTCTTTAAAACAGATTGGTGCAAAAGAACAAATGGCAAAAGGTCAAGCCTTGTTTGATTACGCTCATCAAATAGAGAAAGTAAGTGATTTGGAAATACAAAACAAAAATAAGCAGCTTGGGTTGTTGCTGTTAATTGTTTGTATTGTAATAATAATTTCCTTGTTTTCCTCCTATTGTGCGTTGAGTGTTGTCAAGAAGTTGAAACTCCAGAATAAAATCAAAGATTTGAGACTGATGGCTATAGGGAAAACATCGGATAAGACAAATCTTTCCACAGTCAAATGGAATTATTATGCCACAAAAAATCGACATCTGACAGATGATGATTGGGTAAGGTTGGAGAAGGAAGTGGAACAGCTTTATCCGAATTTCAAAGAAAAATTATTTAGTTGCAAGAAATTGTCTAGCCAGCAGTTTCATGTATGTCTGCTAGTCAAGATAAAAATGCCAACATCTAAAATCGCAGTATTGACCAGCAGAGCTGCTTCTACCATTTCAACAACAAAGCAGCGCCTTTATGAGAAGATAACGGGAAATAAGGGAAGTGCAGAAGATTTGGATGATTTCTTAGGGATACTTTAGACGATGAAATCGGCATTTTTGAAATGCGAATGTGAATGCGAACTCCGTTTGGAAGGTTTTTCTTCTTTTTTTTCATACTTTTGCGCAATCAAATATTTAAAACCTAAAAAGTATGAAAAAGGTAATCCTATTACTTCTAGCTTTGGGGCTAGTAATGAGTGTTAGTGCTTCCAATAGAAATGGAAAGCGAGTTGTTATGAGACCAACGGCAAATGGGTGGTTTAGTACCCATAAACCACATCGTGTTCCAGCCAAGGAACTTGTGAACCTCTATCAAGAAAACGATGTCCTGCATATTAATGCGGAAGCTGAGTTGATGATAACAATCACAATCAAGGATGTGGATGGCAATACCCTTTCTCAGACAGTTGTCGTAGGCTCTGAGAATGACATGGTAGTTCCAGCTGATGGATCCATTGTGGAGGTCAGTTATAATGATGTAGAGTTAGTGGGAATGTTGTACTAAAATTTCGCAAAGTTTATGAAGCTTAAAACTAAATTACTATTGTTCTCTTTTCTATCTTGTGTTTTGGGCTTGCATGCCCAAAACAAGATAGGCTTCAGTTATGATGAAGCAGGTAATCGGGTCAAAAGAGAAATTGTCATGAGTCAATCTCATAGTAAGGCTAAAAAACGGTCTGCTTCGTTCTCTGATATGATTTCAGACCGGCAAATTAAGATTTCTTCCAATCCAACAAAGGGAGTACTACGTGTAGAGTTGCTTAATTGTAAGGAGCAGGTAACTGGAAATATAGTTGTATATTCACTCTCGGGGGCTAAAATCGCTTGTTGCCCTATCGTGAACAGTATGGCCGATGTGGATATTAGCTCTAGTGTCAGTGGTATCTATGTGCTTCGTATAAACATAGGTGAGTCTTCTAGTAGTTGGAAAATTATAAAGGAATAATATCATGAGACAAAGAATACTTTTTTATTCAATACTGACAATGCTGTTGGTGTTGATGCAATTTTCGTTTGTGTTTGCGGATAACATATCTACAAGCAAGAGTGTTGGTACTCCAAAGGGTGTACTGGAAGTTTCTGCGACAGGTGCAGCGACTTATACAATCCCTATTAGTTGCCCAAAAGGTTATGGCAAGATGACACCTAATTTGTCTTTGGTGTATAATAGTCAGTCTGGTTATGGGTATGTTGGCTATGGTTGTAATGTATCGGGCTTGTCTGTGATTACACGTGGGTGTAAGGATATATATCATGATGGTACGGCATCTGGGGTTAAATATGCAAACGATGATGCTTATTTCTTGGATGGAAAGCGGTTGATTTATCAATCTGGAACCAAAGGACAAGAAGGGGCAGTCTATGTTGTAGAAGGAGACCCTTTTACTAAAGTCCTTTTTCATGGAACTTCATATACAACCTGGATAGAAGTTACAACGAATGATGGAATGACCTACTATTATGGAAATGGAAACGATGCTAGATTGTCATTTAGTAAGGCTGGCTCTACTTATTCCCATACTTGGTATTTGAGTAAGACTTTCGATTCGCAAGGGCGTTTTATTAATTATATTTATGCGAAATCAAACTTGCAGATTTATCTCTGTTTGGTTGTTTATGGAATGTCTGGTGGCTCTGTAAATCAAATCCACCTTTCGTACGAAAATATTAAAAACCCCAATACTCAGTTGTCAAATGTTGGTGGAGTGAAAGGTTGTGTGGATGTTAGATTGAAACAAATAACGACAGAAGGGAATAGTGGGCAGATTTATCGTAAGTATGAATGTGTTTACGATTCTTTAGCAGACGCTTCTAAAGTGAGATATTCACGTTTGGTGAAAGTTAATGTAAGTAATGGAAATGGCGAATATTTGAATCCGATTGCCTTGAATTGGAAGGGCTTGTCAGGTACTTCTCAGAATGTAACTCTTCCACAAATTGACATTGAGGCGAAAAGTCCTCTTCAAGAGATAGTCAACAAAAGCTTTATGTCTCGTGATTTGAATGGAGATGGTGTTGATGATGTTATTAAAGTAGCTGTTGTTAAGGATTTTACGAGTTCTAATAGCTATAATTCTAATTTGCATGCTTATCTTTTCTTATCGGAACGGTTGGCTGACGGCTCTGTCAAGTATAATTTTAAAAATGATTATACTTTATGTGCTGCTGGCGGAGTCGATGATGCGCATAAGATATTGCCAAGTGGAAATACCATTGCGGATATTGATGGTGATGGCTTTCCTGATGCATTGCTTACTCTTCAGATGCAATATGGAAAAGTTACGCAATATTTTATTTGTGCAATCATGGGCAACACGTTGACGTTACGGAAGTGTAGCTATTATATGACAAGTCCAGAGACCCCTATGTTGGCAACTGCGGATGTTAACCATGATGGCAAAGATGAAATCTTTTATCTGACAAAGGCTAACAATAATGGCAATTATACTTTTGGGTATATGACTAACAGCGACATCAATATTTTAGACCTTAAGGAGTATTCTTTGCCATTGCCAAAAGAACCTAGACGTTTTTTTATGGGTGATTATAATAATGATGGTATGCCAGGTGCCCTTGTCGTATATGATGGTGGCTATAAGATATTCTTTAATAATGGTAGCCGAGATATAAGTAAAATATTTACGAATGCCAATAGTTTGACGGGAACTTCTTTGGCAGATAAGTGGAGGATGGAGCAAGGGGACTTCAATGGTGATGGGCTGTCGGATTTTGTCTATACCGAAAAAAGTGGTGATATATCTTTAGCCTTGAACAATGGAGATGGAACCTTTGATGTCAAATATGCCATCAAATTGGATATGGTGGATAAGAATACAGGAAAAGACGACAACCGTTTTTGCCTGTTACCTTATGATATGGATGGTGATGGTAAAACCGATTTGTTGGTGACAAAAACGGATTATAAGTATCATGGTGGTTTCCATAATCATTATTCGTTTAGAAATACGCAAACAGCTTGGCTTCGCTCTCTTGGAAATACATTGACTTTAGACAAAAAAGTATTCACGGATAATGAGAACGATGCCCAAAGTGGAAACTTGTTGGTGGGTGATTTTGCAGGAATTGGTGTGGCAAGTTTGATGAATTATGGCAAAAATATCTATGAAGCGAACACTGCTGATGCGGTTCAGATGCGTTTGTATTCTAACGCAAACAGTACAGTCGCTTCTGGCAAGGTCGTAAAAATTACTGATGGCTTAGGCGGCGTAAGTACGATTGATTATTCTGTTACTTCTAACCCAAATGTAAAATTGGAGAAAAACAAGAAACTGTCATTCCCTGTTGCTGAGGTAAGCGTTTCTATTCCTGTCGTTAAAAAGATAATCTCACATGGTGTGACGGTAAGTTATTTGTATGGTGGCTTGAAAGCACATACACAAGGAAAAGGCTTGTTGGGGTTTGATCATACTAAGATTGTCAATGAGACTAGTGGTGAAACAGCTGAGACTATGATTGGTGATTGGAACTTGTCTGGGTACGTACCTACGAAAACTACAACAATCACAACCCTTGGGGGCTATCGCAGTACAGTGGTAGCTTGTAATGATGTTGCTCAAACACACAATACTTATTTTAGTTATCCTTCTCGACAAGTTTCTACGGATTACGATGGTAATATTACCACCAGTACATTTGAATATGACACCAACCATGGGTATTTGACTTCTCAAAAAACAACTTTTGGAAGTGAGGATATGTATAAGAAGGTGACTTATCAAGATTATGTTCAAAAAGGTGGTGCTTATCTTCCAACGAAGATTGTGAATATACAGAAGCATGAGGATGCAAGTGAAGAGTACGTGCAAAAAACAAGTTATGAATATGATGACTATGGACAAATAATCAAAAGCTTTACCAATGCAGAGACTCCAATGGTATTTATTACAACTAATGCTTATGACAAGTTTGGAAATATAGTGTCTTCTTATCATAATGGCAATGGTGTTGTTCCTGTCACTCAGTTGTATAGTTATGACCAAACAGGGCGTTATTTGGTAAAGACTTGGCAAAAGCCTGATGCGACAATCACAGAATACACTCATGATTTGTGGGGAAATGTTTTGACAGCAACAGATGTTACCAATTCTAATTCCGCTTTAATGACAACTTATACGTATAATGGATGGGGTGATTTGATAAAGACTGTTTCGCCGACAGGTGCAGTTGAAACAAATAGCGTCATTTGGGGAAGTACTCCGAATGAAAGGTATTGCGTCGTGAAGTCAGGTGATGGTATGCCTACTGAAAAGACGTGGTATAATTATAAAGGACAGGAAGTCAGGAGCGAGTATCCTGCACTTCTTGGAGTTACTCATCGAAAAATGACAACTTATAATAATCTGAATCAGGTAACTTCTGTTAAGGAAGGGGAAGGTTCGCAGACAAGTACTGAGAACTATAGATATGATGTTCGTGGACGGTTGGTAGAAGATATTCTGAAAGAGAAGAATCTACATACGAGCTATGCCTATGATAATCGTACCATCACAACAACTATTGGCGATAAGATTTATGTCAAGACAACGGATGCCTGGGGAAATGTCAAAAATGCTACGGATCCTTTGACCTCTGTGTCTTATGTTTATAACTCAATGGGCAAACCTGTTGAGGTGTCAACTTGTGGCTCAACAGTGAGGATGGACTATGATGCGGCAGGAAATAGAATTTCTTTGACGGATCCAGATGCGGGAACAATGACTTATGTTTATGGTGCCAATGGTAAATTGTTGAGGCAAACTGATGCAAGAGGAATTGTGACGAATTACAATTTTGATAATTGGGGGCGTGTGAAGTCTTGTCAGGTTGGTACAAGGATTACTTCTTATGAATATGGTAATCAAGACAATGAGACTCAGAAACTAGTGAAGGCTTCGTGTGATGGTAAATACGAGGAATATGCTTATGACAAGTATGGACGAATGATAAAGAAAGTACGTAATGCTTATTCTAATGAAAATTTCACGACGGAGTATTCTTATAATGCCAAGAACCAGTTGACACAAGTTGTTTATCCTGGTGGTTTGTCTGTTTCTTATTCATACGACCAGAATGGTTACCAAAGGGGTGTCTATTCTAAGGACCTTGTCCTTGACTCCTTGATGAGCTACAATGGCCTTGTGGCAGAACACCAATTGCCTTATGGAATGACATTTAGGAGAGTATTAGACGAAAAGTCTGATTTGAAAGGCTTGTTTGTAAAGAAAGGCGAAACAAACGTGTTTGGTATGGATTTAGAATACGATTCTCTGACTGGCAATCTTTTGTCCCGTACTGGTATGCTGCCACAGAAAGAAATGTTTGAATATGACAATTTAGACCGTTTGGTATCATCAAAATCAACAAATGGAGAGTCGATTAACATTTCTTATGCTGCTAATGGTAATATTTTGAGCAAGACAAACGTTGGAAATTATGTGTATGGTGTAAAACCACATGCGGTGATGAGCATTGATAATATTGATGCTTATTCTGCAAATCAAGAGTTAGATACCAAATTTAATGAAATGGGCAAAATTGACAGCGTTGAGATAAATGCCAATCCAATGGCGACATTGGCATTTACTTATGGACCGGACAATCAACTTTGGAATATGGACTATATCCCAAAAGGTCCTCGTGATGTAAATTTGGGTAATAGGTTCTGGAGTCGCTATTATGATGAGGAATATGAAAAGTTCGTGTCTGCAAATAATAATCTTAGTTTTTATTATTTGACAAATAATGTAATAGCGACAAGAGAAAATGATGGCAATTATAAGTTTTACATTGTAGCTAAAGATAATCTTGGGAGTATCGTCAATGTTTTTGATAAAAATGCCAATAAAGTCTTTTCTGCAAGCTATGATGCTTGGGGCAAACAGACTGTTACTTTAGCAACTGATGAAATGTCCTTTTTGCTTCGTGGCTATTGTGGTCATGAAATGCTGACTGAGTGTGGTTTGATTAACATGAAAGGTCGTCTCTATGACCCAATTCTTGGTCGTTTCCTGAGTCCAGACAACTATGTCCAAATGCCAGACAATAGCCAAAGCTTCAATCGTTATAGCTATTGCTTGAATAATCCTTTGAAATATACAGATCCAAGTGGAGAAATCTTTGGCATAGATGATTTTTTGTTCTTCAGTGTGGCGTATGGTGCAATGATGGGCGCAATGCATGCAGAAATGTCGGGAAAGTCTGTTTGGCGTGGAGTCTTATCTGGAGGCTTGTCATCATTGGCAAGTTATGGGGTCGGTTCTTTGTTTGGACATGGTTTGGGAACTTTTGGTCACGAATTACTACGTGCAGGTGCTCATGGTCTAACTTCTGGAACATTAAATTGGGTAAATGGTGATAATTTCTTTACTGGTGCGGCAAGTGGAGCTGTTGCGTCACTGATGGGGTCCGGCGCTCAGTCTCTTCGTTTGGGAGCAGAAGGAGTTTTGGTAGCCGCTTCAATAGGTGGTGGCATTGGCTCTTTGGCAACAGGTGACAAATTCATGGATGGCTTGAGTATAGGCATGACTATTGGAACTTTTAATCATAATGGAAAATCCAATAAAGTAATGACTATAGAGCGACAATTACCTCCAGTTGTGTGTGTCGCAAAAGATTTAAGTTATCGTAAAACATTTGGATATTGGTTGCTAGGTGTTGGTAGTGGAGCTTCTTCAGGTCCTTATAGAATGTGGAATCCTGATGCGATAAGTATGAGTGTCGGTGGAGCTGTTCAAATCGGTTCGTTTCATCTAGGAGGGGATGTTGGCTTGATGATGGGACCAGGTAAATTGTATCCTTATATAAATTATGATAAAGGTGTGGATATCACTTCTTGGGGATTTGATGTCTCTTCGTCTTTAAATGTCAATATGTATGTCAATAAGGGTGATATGCCTTTGTCTTTGTCGGCTTTGGAGGGACAAGGATATAATGCAGGAGTGAATTTGGGAGTGGGTTCTTTGGATTATGGTGTTGGTGTTGATTGGCTTGGTCTTCCAACCAGTGCCCAATATGAATCATTTGGTATAGGTATTGGACCTGGGATTGGTATCCATGGTAACTTCTCAACAACACAATATCTTGTACATTATTAATAACATTGGCAATGGAAGATTTAAAAAATATAATTAAAATTGTAGGTTGTTTAGTTGGCGGATTGTTGTTCTTCTATTTTTATTTCTTTATTTTGCCTTCTAGTAATGAAGATATTGACAAAGATGTGTTAGATGACTGTTTGCCTTTGCAGTATGACTTTAAAGTAATGTCGTTTTATAGTGACCGATATTATAATTTTGAGGGTAGAACAAAAGAAGGGCGTGTTGTCAGGTACAAATTACCTCGTAATTGGAGTCTTGAAAACGCATGCACAGAAGGTGATAGTATTCATAAACTGGCAGGTGAAAAAGAACTTTATTTAATAAAAACAGACACAGTTATTAAATTGCCATTAAAAGTACATGGTGAAGAAATATAATTGTTAAGGTTTAGATTGGAGTAAATTATGAAACAGCCAAGAAAAAAAATATCAATAATATTGAATGGATTGAACATCATTGTCGGCTGTGTATTGCTTGGTTATGTGATGTTCCGTTTTTCACACAAACAATATGTCATAGATGATGATGTAAAGGAATATTGTGTGTCAATGCATTATGATTTTAAAATTTTGCATGCTAATGAAAATTCATTTTACAATTTTGATGGCGTGACACGAGAAGGAAAACAAGTAACCTTTAAGATTCCAAAAGTTTGGAATCTTAAAGGTGTTTATTCTATAGGTGATAGTATTTATAAAGTTTCAGGTGATAGTATTCTTTATGTTGTAAAAAAGAATGCTATAGTGTCGTTGAATCTAAATGAATAACAGTGCTAAAAATGAAGAAGTTTACATTACTCTTTGCCCTGCTGATGGCAATGGGTGTAAGTGCTAAGGCACAACAATTCAGCAAATGGTCTGTTACCCCTAGATTGGGTATGAACATCTCAAATGTAGTGGGAGGTAAGGCTCCTGGTACGGATAGTAAAGTCGGATTTACGGGGGGCGTTGACGCAGAGTATCGACCGATAAAGTATCTAGGACTATCTTTGGGTTGTTACTATGCTACGATGAACAGTAAGGTCGATCTTACGGAGACTTTTCAAACGAACTTGGGCAGGCTGGAGTCTCATTATCACTCTATTACTGCAGGAAAACTGCTTGTTCCCTTGATGCTGAATGTCCATATCTATAAAGGATTGACGGCAAAAATAGGCGCACAAGGCAATTTGATGTTGAGTGCTAAGGCTAAGTCTAGAATCACCGGATATGAAATCATCCCTGACCAGCAACCTAGTGACCAGCCGATTCTTGGGGATGGTACAGAGGAAGTAGAGGGCACGAAAGTTCCTGTGGATGAAAAACATTCAGAGAGCATAAGAAACTCATACAATAAAGCTACGCTCTCCATGCCTGTGGCTTTGGCGTATGAATATAAGAACATAGAACTGGATGTGCGTTATAACATTGGTTCTTATGGTCTTTCTAGTGCTGGCTATACCGATACCAACAAGTCTTTGACGATTACGTTAGGTTATCGTTTTGGTCTATAGGCTTTATTGAATTTAGTTTTTAGAAAATATCTGCCATCTGCCACCAAGCCGTTAGAAATCTCCTTGTTATAAAGGGATTCTCAGCGGTGGCAGATAGATGGCAGATATTTTTTTTGTGCTTAAAATCATGAAAAATTACACAATCGGCAGACTGATTCCATTGATTTTCTGATAAATGTCCAACGCATAGATGTCCGTCATGCCGCTGATGTAGTCGATGACAGCCATGATGCGCTCCTCCAAGTCGGGATTATTGATGTCGTATTGGCTGCTGACACGTCTAATCAACTGCTGTGAATAGAAACGAGTCGGATTCATGGCAGCATCCACGAAGACTTCCATCAAGGTCGCCATAATCTTGTAACCTGAAAGTTCTATGTCTAGCACAGGCTTGCTGTGGTAAATTTTGGCAAAAGAAACCTTCTCGCATTTCTTATAGGCTTCACGTTGTCGCTCGGGTATCTGGTCGATGAGGCTTCCCTTGAAGGTACCTTGGAGAATCTCTTCTTCATGCAGCAAGAACGTGGAAACACATTCATGCTCCAATTTGCCGATGACGCACGCTCTCATATATACGACTTTTTCGTTCTCGTCCGTTATCCCCTCATCCATGATGCGTTGGCGCATCTTTCGTTGCGTGTCTTCGTCGAAAAACGCCAAGAGCAATTCTTCGGTTTCCTCGAAGGTGAGAATCTTCAATTTATGGGAGTCTTCAATGTCCATGATCTCATAACAAATGTCATCGGCTGCTTCTACCATATAGACCAATGGATGGCGTGCGTATCGCAGAGGGTCGCCTGGGGCGGATAGTCGAGCGATGCCTAGTTCGTCGGCTATCTTTTGGTAGGATTCTGCCTCGGATGTAAAGAACCCAAACTTGCCATGACTTCCTGCCAAGCTGCTGGCGAATGGATATTTGACGATGGAAGCCAACATGGAATAGGTCATGACGAATCCGCCTGGACGCCTGCCCTTGAAGCAGTGGGTGAGAATACGAAAGGCATTGGCATTACCCTCGAAGTGGGTAATGTCATCCCAAAAAGCTTGTGATACCTTGGACTTGACTTCTTGTCCAGCTCCCTCGGTGAAGAAAGTTTGGATGGCTTTCTCGCCAGAATGACCAAAAGGGGGATTGCCCAAATCGTGGGCGAGACAAGCTGCGCTGACGATGGTGCCGATTTCCTCAAACAAGGTGTCCTTCAGCTCAGGTCGCTTCTCGATGATTCGCTTGCTGATGTCGTTGCCTAAAGACATGCCGACGCTAGCCACCTCCAAGCTGTGGGTGAGGCGGTTGTGTACGAAGATGCTGCCTGGGAGAGGAAACACCTGGGTCTTGTTTTGCAATCGGCGAAAAGCCGAAGAGAAGATGAGACGGTCGTAATCGCGCTTGAACTCAGAGCGATCGTCGTGGCGCTCGGCGTGCTTGTGTTCTTGTCCGAAGCGCTTGTTTGATATCAGTTTGATCCATTCCATGCCGCAAAAATACATTAATATCTACATAACTCAAAATAAAAAGCACTTATTTTCTTTAAAATCTAGCAATTTCCTCCTAAAAATTCCTTTTTGTGCCTAAAAAACTGTATTTTTGCATTCTAAAAAACTGCCTGTTGGCATTTGATAAGGTGTCCTAGTGGCATTTGAAAGGTGTCCTTGGGCGATAACAATAGAAAATATGATTCAGATACAGATTATCAACAAGGGGAGACAGCCTCTCCCGACATACGCCACGCCACAGAGTGCTGGTATGGATTTACGTGCTAATATCGACGAGCCTATCGTTCTGCATCCGATGGAACGTCGATTGGTGCCTACAGGTTTATATATGGCTTTGCCTGCAGGATTTGAAGCGCAAATTCGTCCTCGCAGTGGGCTTGCCCTGAAACATGGCATCACTGTACTCAATACTCCGGGAACGATAGATGCAGACTACCGTGGCGAAATCATGGCGTTGCTCATCAACTTCTCTCAGGAGGATTTTGTCATCAACGAGGGTGAACGCATCGCCCAGATGGTCATCGCCAAGCATGAGCAAGGGGAGTTCGTGGAGGTGGAAACCTTGGATGAGACGGAACGTGGTGCCGGTGGTTACGGACATACTGGTGTCAAATAGAATGATGGGCTGAGTATTCCGTCCATCCTAAACTACTTCGTATATAAAAATATAACATCGTGAAAATAAGTGCTAGAAATATTGCTTTGGGTATGCTTGCTCTTCTTCTAGGGACGGCGACCTTGCCTTCTCTTGCTCGTAAGAAGAAGGTGGCAAATCCTAAGAAAAACGTTCTTGTGGATACGCTTCCTGCCAATGAAAGAAAACGCTTCGATTACTTCTTCATAGAAGCGATTCGCCAACAAGGGGCAGGAAATTATAGCGCTGCTTTTGACTTGTTGGAGCATGCTCGCCATATCAACCCGAAGGCTGCCGAGGTCTATTTCTATGAGTCGATGTATTATTCGATGATGAAGGAAGACTCCATAGCCTTGGATTGCATGGAGAAGTCGGTGGCTCTCAATCCTGAGAACCAGACTTATTCCGAACGTTTGGCGCAATATTATATCAGCAATCAACAGTTTGACAAGGCAATAGATGCTTACGAACAGTTGTTTGCACACAATCATGACAATACGGATGCCCTCCGTGTCTTGGCGCAGCTCTACCAACAGCAAAAGAACTTCCCTAAGTTGCTTTCCACAATCAGCAGGTTGGAAAATGAAGAAGGTGAGAGTGAGCAACTTACGCTGTCAAAGATGCGAGTATATGAGATGATGGGAGATAAAAAGGCGGCTTATAATGAATTGAAGACGCTCTCCGACACTCATCCGCTTGACATGGTATATAAGACGATGTTAGGCAACTGGCTCATGCAGAATGACCGCCAAAAGGAAGCCTATAAACTGTTCACGGAAGTGTTGAAGGAAGAACCAGACAATGCCTATGCAGAATCTTCCTTATACGATTATTATAATGCGATGGGGCAGGAGGAACAGGCGCATCAGATGTTGGATCGCATTCTGGTGGGAAACAATACGCCTGTGGAGACTAAAATCGTGATGATTCGTTCGTTTATCCAGGACAACGAAAGTCATGGAGTTGATTCTACACAGGTTATCTCCTTGTTTGATAAAGTGCTGGATGTGCCTAAGCCTTCTAGCGAGATAGCTGAGTTGAGGGCGGCATATATGAGCTTGAAGAAAATGCCACAAGATACGGTCAATGCTGCTTTTCGCAAGGTGTTGGATATTGCACCAGACAATGCGAGCGCACGATTGCAGTTGGTCCAGAATCTTTGGAATGACAAAAAATATGATGAGGTTGTCGCCATGACTAACCAAGCGCAAGCTTACAACCCCGACGAGATGGTGTTCTACTATTTCGGTGGAATGGCGCATTATATGAAAGGAGACGAGGATGCTACGCTAGAAACTTTTCGTAAAGGATTGGCGCAAGTCAACGAGAAAAGTTCTCCAGACTTGGTCTCTGACCTTTATATGATTATGGGTGATATTCTCAACAAGAAGGGATTGGAAAAAGAGTCTTTTGCAGCTTACGATTCTTGCTTGCAGTGGAAAGATGACAATGCGGCAGCTCTCAACAATTATGCTTATTACATGAGTTTGAATGGCGAGAATTTGCACAAGGCTGAGCAGATGAGCTATAAGACCATTAAGGCAGAGCCGAAGAATGGCACTTACTTGGATACTTATGCTTGGATTCTCTTCATGGAGGAACGTTACCATGAGGCGAAGATTTATATCGACCAGGCAATAGCTAATCTCGATTCAACCCAAAACAATAATACGGTCATCGAGCATGCTGGCGACATCTATGCGATGAATGGTCTCACGGACGAGGCCATGAAATTTTGGAAACGGTCGTATGATGCAGGAAATAAGTCGAATGCTATCGAACAGAAGTTGAAGCAACGGAAGTATCTGACTCCTGAAACGTTGGAAAAGATGACACTCTCAACTTCTACAGAAAGAAAAGGTGTGACAAGAAATGATAAGAGAAAAAATGGAAAGAAAAAATAATAAATATACAATGAAGGTTGCGGCTTTGTGCCTACCCCTTTTGCTGGGTGCTTGTGGTACGAAACAGGCGGTGGTTAAGGACAAGGTGGTTACTTCTAGCTCGACTTCGAATTCGGAAAGCCGTGTTCAACAGGACGAGAGTGTGCAGAAACTTTCTTTTGTGCAGAAGGTTTCTGACAATCAGGTTTATGTTAAAAATATCACGGGTAACATGGACTTTACCATCACCATGGGGTCCAAGGAAATCTCCGTGCCTGGTAATTTGAAAATGCGGAAGGATGAAGTCATCCGCATCCAACTCAATGCACCGCTTCTTGGATTTGAGGTGGGGCGTTTGGAATTTACACCTAAATATGTACTTATCGTGGATAGAATCCATAAGGAATATATCAAGGCGGATTATAATCAGGTGGATTTCTTGAAGAAGCAAGGAGTGAATTTCTATTCTTTGCAGGCGTTGTTCTGGAACCAACTTCTTCTGCCTGGCACTGATAAGGTGTCGGAGTCAGACCTTAAGAAATTTGATGCAGACATGTCGGGCTCGGGTGAGAGCGTGCCTGTTACTTTCAAACAGGGCAACATGAGCTATTCTTGGACTGCCAATCGCTCGACAGGACGTATCAATCAAGCTGATGTCAACTATAAGACGAGTGGAAGTTCTTCTACACTTCACATAGATTATAGTAATTTCAAAAACGTGGGAGTAAAATCATTTCCTGCGACACAAAAGTTGAGATTCGTTACGGATGCAACCCAAAAGAAACAAGAGTTTCGGATAGTCTTGGATATGAATGAGGTGAAGACGGATAGTAAGTGGGATGCAGAGACGGTAGTATCTGATAAATATGAAAAGGTATCTCCTGAGGATGTACTGGGTAAAATCATGAATATGTAATGAGACGATTAATAGTAATCATATTGGCATTATCTTTCTCGCTATCTCCTTTTGCACAGAAAAAAGTGCAAAAGAAAAAGGTAACGACAACCGTTGTACGTAAGAAAAAAGCGCCTACAACTCGTAAGAAGACTGCTCCGTCTGCTCCTACGCAAGCGGAGAGGAAGGCTGCTACATTCAGCAATGCTTCCATTCGGGGCTTGCAGGGACAGCGTGCTAACATCCAAAAGAAAATCAGGGAGCAAGAACAGGCTCTTCGCAAGAACCAGGAAGATGTGAAGAAACGCTTGCAAGACTTGATGGTCATCAATGGCGAGATAGACCAAAGGCAGAAGAATATTGATGGTATCCAAAAGGACATTCATCATATCGATGGAAACATTGGCATTTTGAATGCACAACTCAAGACTTTGGAACAGCAGTTGCAAGATCGTAAGAATAAGTACATCCGCTCGATGCGCTATATGAGCCGCCATCATTCCGTACAGGAAAAACTGATGTTTATATTCAGCGCCAACAGTTTGTCTCAGATGTACCGCCGTCTGTCTTTCGTGCGCCAATATTCCGCTTTCCAAAAGGCTCAGGGGGAGGCGGTGAAAGCCAAGCAAAACCAAGTGAACGACAAGCACAAGCAGTTGCAGACGGTCAAGGGGCACAAGAGCAACTTGCTATATAAAGGTAAGCAGGAAAAGACGGCGTTGGAAGGTAAGCAACAGGAACAGAAAGTGGTGGTGCAGGGTTTGCAGAAACAACAGAAGACTATCCAGGCTGTGATAGCTGACCAACGTCAAAAGGATGCCGCCATCAATGCACAGATTGACCGTTTGATAGCCCAGGAAGTTGCCAAGGCTCGTGCTCGTGCTGCTGCCGAGGCTAAGAAAAAGGCCGCTGCTGCCGCCGCTGCCAAGAAACGTGCGGAAGAGTTGGCTCGCAAGAAAGCTGCCGCTGAGGCTGCTGCCCGTGAGAATGCTCGTCGTATCGCTGAGGCCAAGGCTCGTGAGGCTGCTGCTGAGGCAGCACGTCGTAAAGCTGCTGAAGAGGCACGTCTAGCTCAAGAGGCTGCAAGAAAGGCTCAGGAAGAGGCGGCTCGACAGGCTGAGGCCAAGGCAAAAGCCAAGGCGCAAGCTGCCGCCAAGGCTGCTGCCGAACAAGCTGCTCGTGCCGCTGCCGAGCAAGCTGCTAAACAAGCCGCTGCCGAACAAGCGGCCCGTGCTGCTGAGGCTAGTCGTAAAGCTGCAGAGTTGAAGGCGAAGGCGGATGAGGAAAGAAGCCGCAAGGAAATAGCTGAGGCTAAGAAAGATGCGCAGGAGGCTGCTACTCTAAGTTCCGTCGATCGGATGTTGAATGGTGGCTTCGAGTCTAACCGTGGTCGCTTGCCGATGCCTATCAGTGGTAGCTACCGCATTGTGAGCCATTTCGGTCAATACAATGTGGAAGGTTTGAAGGGTGTCACCCTCGACAACAAGGGTATCAATATCTTGGGCAAGCCAGGATGCGTGGCTCGCAGTATCTATGATGGTGAGGTGAGTGCCGTCTTTGGCTATGGTGGTATGTGGAACGTGCTTGTTCGCCATGGTGCATACATTTCTGTGTATTGCAACTTGAAGTCGGTGAGTGTACACAAGGGACAGAAGGTCTCGGCTCGTCAGACTTTGGGAGCTGTGGGAGCAGACAATATCCTTCAGTTCCAGCTTCGCAAGGAAACTGCCAAGTTGAATCCTGAGGCTTGGTTAGGAAGATGATTCGCTTTCGGACTTGCTGAGTCCTCTGTTGGCAGATTATCTTTGTAAGGAAAATGATAAAATTAGAAGAGTAAACATAAGATGCGTCCCTAGGGAAAAAGATTTCCTTGGGGACGCATAATTTTTTATTCGAGCAGGGAAAAATCCTGCGCAGGTAAAAATAAAAGTGGTAGGTACTAGAAGTAATCGATAGTCTAAATGCAACTTCTAGTCCCTAATGAATTGTAAAGATAATTCGGAATACACTACTGCTTTTTCATAGAGTCGAAAGTAGTGATAACAGAAACTACTACCATGGTGTCCTTTCAATTCTACCTTCTGCAGGTGGTTCGCCACTTAATCCACGTTGGGAATTCAAATAATCTTGTAATTCTTTGCGCTCGTCCTCTGTCAATAACCGCCCATGGTTATAAACATAATCATCCAATTCAATGTAGTTGTCCGTCCTTGCAATGTATGGTAGATAATGTTCATTTAGAAAATAGATATCTAGTGGTGACAAGTGATATTGAAGTGCAATGCTTGCTTCACTACCTTTACGCTGTATAGTCTTGTTGCCGTTCTTGCTAAACGAATAGGAAGATGCCAATGTGATAGAATAAAAGTCAAAACTTCCATTCATAATGTAATTGTTGTTCTGCTTGTCGAACAGGGGCTTGCAATTATCTTTGATGTTGTCCCAATTGATGGTAACAAAATCATCTCTATCCTTTCTTTGCTGTTCGTTGAACATTCCTGCTGCGTTACATAATGCGTGTAAAAAGAATCGGGTGACAACAGAATCGGCTTGGTTTTCTAGTGAGCGAGGTACATTAATATATTGTTCTCCACCTACTAGTCCAAAGCTTCCCGTGCCATCCACTTCGTTATTATCAGCATATCTTACAAAAATATTTGGATATTTGATATGGTAAGGCTCATAGTACTCTGGGTCTTTTTGTGAATTGTAAAACCTAACATTCGTATTACTTTCAATTTCTTCTACCGCATTATTCAAACCATCTCTGATGAACCGACTTAAAGTACCTGTTTTTACACGAATCATAGACCAATACTGGGCGGGATAACTTCCCCAAATGCCTGCCGCTCTTGTCGATTTTTGTGTCAAAGAAGAGAAAACTCCCCATCTTGTAGGAACCTCTTTGTCAATCAATGTGTTCCATGAGTCTTGTTGTTGAGTCATTAAGAATACAGAATTTGAGTCTTTTAAGTTCTCCATTTGAGCAGGCGTTAATTCTGCAACGAATTCTGGGATAGCAGTTGTCTCTCCTTCTTCGAGGCTTGAAGATTCGTTGTGACTTACTAAACTTGTAGCTTCGTCACTACAAGAACAAACGAATGCTATGCTTGCAATCATTGTCCATGAAAAAAATAACTTAAATTGTTTCATACTATTTTATATTTTTGATTTTATATGTCTCATTCATTTTCTTTGTACATTCTTTAGCCCAATCAATGTCTGACTTTGAAAAGCCGAGACCGATGGTGTCAGTGTCAGACAAGTCAAACTTAAACACTCCCGTTTTTTTATCATATATGATGAAACTGCTGAGTATTTGCTCTTTGTTAGTTTGGATAACGTATAGCTCCTCTACGGAGAGCGAGTCTTTGGAGACAATTTCATAACTTGGATAATTGTTCTCACCATTTGTGTCAATATCATCAGAACAGGCTGTCATTAAGCAAAACAAAAGCCCCATTAAAAAAGATCTATATTTCATAATAATATCCTTATAAATTTGCTTTAAAATTTCCTTCCATGTTGAATTTGGAATCATTACTATGTAGAGAAAATGTACCCCAAGCGCACATTTTCGTTAATGACATTCTGGTGATAGTTAGTTCTCCCTCTAAGGGGGTATAGCTATCGTCAATAAATGCCAGTCCATCAGATTGTGACTGTATGATTTCTGTTTTTAATAGCTCCTCGTTTGAGTATGTGAATATATCAGGCAAATCTTTAGACAGTTTGCATGGTCGTATCTTCCATACCTTAGGCTTATTGAATTCTTCATACTTGTCGCATACCAGGTAACAGCAAATTAGGTAAGCGTCAGATGGGTTGCCTACTTTGTAAATTCTGAATATGTATTCAATCAATCCTGGATATTTAAAAAATTCTGATGGAGAAGACGGATACTGCTTCCCTACGATATGATATTTTTCTCCATTTATGTTTGCATTTACTAATTCTGTTTCTTCCAGTAATTTTTTGTCGCAACTAACGCAACCTAAAGCTACAACAAATAAAAGTACTATAATTCTTATTTTTGTTATCATTTTATGCTTCTTTTAAAGGTGATGGTAAAAGGAACAAATTGTATGTATTCATCTCTGTAGTTACAGAGAATTAATACATACCTATGGATTTGCCCCTCATCTGAATTTTGAGAAATATAATCCAATTCTTGTTGGGTAACAATATCTCTTATAAGAGGTCCTCCATCTTGGCTGTCGATGACTTCATTTTCACGATAAGGACTTAATACGATAGTTGAAGTGTTCATCCATTTTCGTTCTTTATATTTAGGATCTAAGTGTTCTTTATACTCAAAGAATACCCTTCCTGACTTGTACGAGTATTTTGCCTTATTGCTCTTGTAAAGATTGCCATTGGCATCTAAATATAGACTATTGTTGAAAGCATTATAGATTTTTTCTGCATTGACTTCAGTTGCCTGCAAGGGGGATTGGTTTCCTTGGGAATCAATTGCCCTGAACAAAAAAGTATTCTTAGTGCTATCTGTGTCTAATGTGAAAAATGCGCTAGGTCGTAGGCTTTCTGTCCACTTCATGCTTTGACCTGGACTTTTTCGTGCAAACTGATAATTTAATATGCCTTGTAAATCTGATAAGTTGCTTTTGTACTCTTCGTCTATACAATCAGCTGTTATTTTGAACCCATTTGGCTCATGGGAGGCTTTTAGTACAAATCTAGGCATACCTACCAAGATTATTTTGCTATATGTTTCTTTTCCACTTTTGGCAATGATGGAAATGATTCCTTTACCATGTATAGACAGCACACCTTCTTGATTGATAGTGGCTATCTTTTCATTGCTAGTTGTCCATGACCGAACATTTAGATTTTGTATATCTCCATCTGTTATACCTTGAAGGGCATATTTGGCTCCATCAAAGCCAACAGATGGACCAACTATTTCGCAATCAATTTCTTTCATAATCCAATCCATACCATTGAGAGTAGGCGTAGTGTGTTTGTGTGGAAATGTTTCTATATAATAATTCTCTCCAAAAGGTGAATCTTCTCCTTTGGGAGAACTTAAGAAATAGGCTGCAGGTGTGCTAATTCCATTTCCAAAGGCCAATGCGCTAGACGAGGGAATAAAAGGTATTGATGAGCACGCTTTTACACCTGCACTATATTGGAGTACAATGCTTAAGTTATAATCACCGGAATAGGCAAAGTTAGTTGGATAAAAGGAACTAGGATAGGTATCTGGAAGATAGCCATTTGGGGCATAGGCATCATATGCAAATTCAGTCTTACTGATTGGTATTGTCCATA
Organism: Candidatus Segatella albertsiae; assembly: GCA_002451555.1. Lineage (GTDB taxonomy): Bacteria > Bacteroidota > Bacteroidia > Bacteroidales > Bacteroidaceae > Prevotella > Prevotella albertsiae. The sequence continues at coordinate 49,169 of DKCU01000049.1, read as the reverse complement.
AAAAATCTTTTTTATATTTTATTTTAATATGTGTTACTTGTTGCCCTATGTACAATGCGGGGTAAACATCAAAATCTCCAGATACAGAAGATTTTCCAGGCAAAACGGACATTAGACCTGCGACTATATCATTTAATGTAACTGCTACAACGATGTCTAAAATTGGATTAAGAATGTCAGAACATAAAGCAAAGTCAACATCTAGATACTTTTCGGGAATCTCAGGTTTCTGGTAACCACCATTTGCTACGGCTAATAGTCGCATTGTCTTACCGTTGTCACCTTTTGGAAAACCCAAAGCGTTCAACTCTGATTGCCACATCAAATGTTCTTGATTATTTAGACTACCTGTTCCATCTACAGAATAAAAAAGCATCTGTTGGGCTGATGTAGAAAACGCCATGGCATCTCCTAATTTAAGATACTCATCAATATGTGCATACTTTGATGCTAATTTGTTCAATAGCTTTTTGTCTCTTAAGAATTTTTTTATTCCATAATATGCATAGAGTACCCCGATTGGAACATTTGCTCCTAAATGTGGTGTGTCATAGCTTATATAGGTATCAACATCGTGTTTGATATTTTCATTTTCCATTTTTTTCAATGCATACCTTGCCACAAGTCCTCCCATGCTATGCCCCATGACTATCGTTTGGACGGAACACTTAGAGTTTCTTTTTTCTTCATTCAGCCACTTCAATACTTCTATCAAGGTATTGGCGTTTGCTTGTATATATTCTTCAGAATGATCCCAATCTACATATACAACATCCATATTTTTGCTGTCGAATTTTTGTATGAAGCTATGTAAACTGTTGATAGTAACTAATCCATTTGGATATCCTGAGAATACATGAGGGTCAAATCCTTCTACATAGACTACAGGACTTTGGAACGATTTTCCATTAGCAAAATGAACAAAGACGGTAGCGGAAGTGCCCACACCACCGTAGTCTTTTCCTGAAATATGCATGATTTTATCAATTCTAACCTCTTTTGTGCTATCTATTTGTAAAGCTAGCGTACGTGTCCTTATGCTCTTTTTATCAAGGGTATTCATCCTGGTATGAGCTAAAAGAATTGTTCCATCAGAAAGAGTTGCTCTAAATACGAGTAGATTCTTGGAAGTTCGTATGTTTACCTTAAAAGGTTCATTGACCTTTATCGGTTCATAACCATTTCCTCGATCGATTTCTAGCTGTTTAATTGGACAATTTGTAAATAGAAGTTTGTCTGGTATTTTTAGCGTTACCGTTTCTTCTTTTGGCTCACTTAAGCATGAAGCTGCAAAAACATACGATTGTTGATATGGATTGCCAACTTTTTCTGTACGCATCAACTTATTGTTTTTGAGCAAGAATAGTCCTGAGTCGAGTGCATCTGCTTTTATTTGAGAATATTTATATATAGCCAGACTAATGTCAATGTTGTCGTTACTGCGTTTCGTTTCAAGTAAGTTGCTAACAGAAGCCAACTCTTTTTTGGTGTGTTCAGAGATTGCTGCAGAGTTCAATGTGTTAATAATATTGGCATATTGCAAAATAGTACAAACATTCTTGTCCGACAATTTCTCTCCTGAAAAATTGTCTAAATTTTCGTCTTCAATTGCATAATCTCTCAATAAGCCTGTTGGAACTTGCTCTAGGTTTACTTCAGAAAACATTTCGTTTAAACTGCTTCGTAAATCATCTTGTTGAGCAAAAGAAGGAGGCGCAAGTAAATATACACACAATAAAAGGAGTAACTTTAAGTTACATCTTTGTATTTGTTTTATAACATAATTTTTCATATGCGAAATAAAAAATAAGATAAGTTTTAGATGTTAAATTCTCCCCAGTAGCAGATATTCCCTACTTCTATAATAACTTTATAAAAACCTGAATCGTAATCTGACAAATCTAACATTGTCTCACCATTTCCATTCAAATATAAAAAATCAGTAGCCACTTCATTGTTCGCATTGTTGTAAATGCTAACTTTTGCTTCACCTACATATTTATTAATGTGTACATAAAGTATTTCTTGTACAAGTTCAGCTTCAACAGATGCCTCTAGAGAACGTGCAGAAAGATGGCGAACGGTTCTCGTCAAGACAATACTTTTTCTTTTTTGTAACACTTCTCCGTTTGTTGATAAAGAAATCAAACTGCTTAGCAGCAGAATACCGATTAAAAATTTTGCTCTATTCATAATTATATTTTTTTTGTTATTAGAATTCGATGGCAAAATTACGGATATTTTTATTAAATACCAATCGTTTTTAGTCTATTTATTTAAGCTCTTGTGTTGCGTATAAATCTTTGGCATGTAGTGTGTTATAATGATAAGCGTTTATATTGTAGGTCTAAAAATGCAAATGTTTTTGGAAACTATAAGTTCTCAATATAGTTCCTTAATGAAAAGTGTTCATTTTTAATCCCTACCTTATCCTTATATAAAAATAGTTTTTGCTTAATGGCTTTTTCGCTAATGCAATATATGCAGGATAAAGCTTTTTGTGACAATTTCAAGCGTAGTAACATCATTAATTTAACGTCACTATCTGTCAGATTAGGATGCTTGTGGCATAATCTTGTAACGAACTGATTCTCTGTACTCTCTAGAAAAAACTCAATTTCTTTCCAATCGGATACAGACAATACAATATGTACATAATCGTCCTTTTTTATAGAATTTAACTTCTCAATAACTTCAATTTTGCTCAGTAAATACTTTCGCATACTAGATAGTTGATTTTCTTTGTGGGAAAGTTCTTCTTGATGTAATTTCTCCATCATTTCTTTTTGTTGTTGATACATTTCTTTTTTATGAGCTAGAAGTTGTTTTGCTTGTTGTTCCTCATATTGCAGTTTTTGGCTTGCTCTCTTTTTGGCTTGTTGGTATTTTCCCCATACAGAAAAAATAATGACAACAAACAGAAATGCAGATAATCCGAATAACCATCGTTGCATTTCTGTACGTCCTTGTAATATAGCCTTTTCTTTTTCTTTTTCCAGTGAAAATGAGTTATATTTCGATTTCTCTTGTAAGGTTTTGCGATACATATCCTCTAGGCAAAAAAATGCAGAGTCAGAATATGCCTTTGATGTTTCATAATCTAAAGATTTCATGGCTGCTTGATTTTGTAAATAAAAAACAGCATAACGATCTTTGGAATCTTTTACTTTAATGCTTTTTAATAACGACATTGCTTTTTTTATCGAGTCTGCTTTTAGATATGCAGAAGCAAGATTTAATTGACAAGAAGTAATAGTCGAACCATTATAATTATATGCTCGCTTAGCATAATCCAGACAACTGTCTGTCATTCCGCATTCTCCCATAATGCTAGACAGATCTTGATATACGCTAGACAACAATTCTATATCTTTTGATTGTTTTATTAAGTTTTTGACTTTTTCTATTTCTAAAAGAGCTAGCCTCAAGCTATCCACAAACATAAGATTGTCGCATAATCGTAAGCGGGCTGCCGTTTCGTTACGTAAATTATCATGTGGTAGATTACTGTACATATAGACTAATTTCCTTGACAATTTAACTGCCTTGTAAGGTTCTTGAATTTCTTCTACTTCTATGAGCTTGTCTAAGGCGAGTAGTTGTGTATTTTTGTCTTTAATCTTAGTGGATAAGAACAAAGAACTTTCCAAACAAGCTTTTGCCTTTTCTAGGCTATCGTTAAGCATATAATATTTGCCCATATAATTCAAACATAAAGCATAAAGTGAGTCTGTTTGATGCTTTTTATACCAATTATATGCTATGCGGATAAGGGAATCATTGTCAACATCTAGTCCTGATTTATCTTGCGCCATGTAATAAATAAGGGCGTATTTCGCCAAATCTTCCTTGGAAAAATTATTTTTGTCTAAATTGTTCAAATATACCAATGCGCTATCTGGACATGATGAGGCTATCTTATAGGCATGGTTAAGTTGGTATCTATGTTGCTGACAACAAGATAACAAAATACAGACTAGTGCGAAAGTCAATGCTGTTTGAAAAAAAGTACTTTTCATGTTTACCATTTTTTTGCAAAAGTACTATAAAAAAATCAATTATTCTATACTTTTAGGTCTAAAAAATATAAATCCACTTTTATACAAATATGTGGAAAATCAAGCTTATAGGCTATTCTCCCAAATATAATGGGTCTAAATATGAATAACATGTATTGCTCTTAGATGGTCGCACCATCTAAGAGCAATGTGTATTTTGCGATAGCATCTGCTATCTCACTAATCTTGATAAACTCGTCTGCTGAATGGGAACGAGAGGATTCGCCTGGGCCTAACTTGAAGGAAGGAAACGACATCAAGGCTTGGTCGCTCAGCGTAGGACTTCCGAATGGCTTCATCCCCATGGCTACACATTTTTTAATAAGGGGATGCTCAGGGTCGATACGGGACGACTTCAAACGGAAACTATGAGCCTTGCACTCGCTCTTCAAGTGTTGGCAGATGAAATGATAGACTTCCTCGTTGTCGTAAAACTCGTTGGTGCGAATATCCACAAGCATGGTGCATTTGTCGGGTATCACATTGTGTTGTGTCCCTGCGTTCACCACGGTCAGAGTCATCTTTGTAGGACCTAGAAATTCGCTTACCTTTTCAAACTTGTAATCTCTAATCCACCGCATATCATCCAATGCCTCGTAGATGGCATTCACCCCCTCGTTTCTGGCGGCATGGCCACTCTTGCCATGGGCAATCACGTCCAAAACCATCAGTCCCTTTTCTGCCACGGCAGGCTTCATGCCTGTAGGCTCGCCTACTATTGCCAGGTTGATGGGAGGAAGAAGGGGTAAGGCTCGGCTGATGCCATCCTTGCCAGAGACCTCCTCTTCTGCAGAGGCTAAATAAATAAGGTTATAGGATTGTGGCTTTTCTGTGAGCATACGAAACATTTGTAGCAGAGAACAGAGCCCGCCTCCGCAATCATTGCTGCCTAAACCAAATAGCGTTTCTTCTTCTGTTCCTTTCTCTCCATTGTCAGCAACGACTCCATTGTCAGCAACAAGTTTTACATTTTCTATACTTGGAGAAAATGGGTCTCGTGTCCATGATGCGACAGGCTTCACCGTGTCGATATGGGCATTGAGGAGCAAGGTTGGCTTACTCTCGTCGAAGTGTGGATCGACAATCCATACGTTGTTTGCCTCACGATGAGGTTCGAAGCCATAATCACGGATGGCTTGTTCCATGATGTCGGCGGCATCTTTCTCGTTGTGGCTGACGGATGGGGTGGCGATGAGCTTTTGCAACAGCTCAACGGCATCGTTTACATATTGTTCTTGTGTCATGATAATCTCCCTTGTTTTTAATTTCGACGGCAAAGTTACGAAAAAAAGAGCATACAAAATGGAAAAAATGCCATTTTTATTTTGAGTTATCATAGATTTACTATATCTTTGCAGAAATATTCTAAATATAAGCTTATGCAAATCAATAGTCATCTCTCGGTGCTGATTCACGACTTGGCCCATAAATATGGTGATAAACCTGCGCTTACCTTCAAGAAATTTGGAGGCGAGCAGTGGCAGACGGTCTCTTGGAACCAGTTTTCTCTGAGAGTGAAACAAGTTAGCAATGCTTTGCTCAACTTAGGAGCAAAGCCACAGGACAAGATAGCTGTGTTCTCACAGAACTGCGTTCATTATCTATACACCGACTTCGGTGCATACGGTGTGAGGGTATGCTCAATCCCATTCTATGCCACAAGTAGTGAACAGCAGATTCAATATATGATCAATGATGGTCAGGTTCGCTTCCTCTTTGTGGGCGAACAGGAGCAGTATGACAAGGCGCATCGTGTATTTGCTCTTTGTCCTTCGTTGGAGCGCATCATCATCTTCGATTCAAGCGTTCGCATCAGTACCCATGACCCTGCAGCCCTTTATTTCAAGGACTTCATCAAGTTGGGCGAGAATCTTCCTCGCCAGACGGAAGTGGAGGAACTCTACAAGCAAGCTAGTATGGATGACTTGGCTAATATCCTTTATACCAGTGGTACTACAGGAGATAGTAAGGGCGTGATGTTGACTTATGGACAATATCATGCAGCCTTGAAGGCTAACGACGAATGTGTGCCTTTAACGGAAAAAGACCGTGTCATCGACTTCTTGCCGTTCACTCATATCTTTGAGCGAGGATGGGCTTATCTGGCTTTGACGGAAGGTGCGCGCCTCTTCATCAATACTTATCCTCATGAGATTCAGGAGAGTATGCGAGAGGTACATCCTACTGCAATGAGCAGCGTGCCACGTTTCTGGGAGAAAGTATATATCGCAGTGAAGGCAAAGATGGATAATGCTTCGGCTTTCCAAAAGAAACTTTTCTACCATGCTTTGGCTGTAGGCCGCAAGCGTAATGTGGAATATCTTGCCAATGGAAAGCGACCTCCGTTGACTTTGGAACTCGAATATAAGGTCATCAATAAGACTGTGTTGAGCATGGTGCGCAAGCAATTGGGATTGGAAAATCCTAACATCTTCCCAACGGCAGGTGCTTATGTGAGTCCTGAGGTGGAAGAGTTCGTCCATTCCATCGGTATCGGTATGGTGGTGGGTTATGGACTGACCGAGAGTTTGGCTACGGTTTCTTGTGACCATCTTGACAAGAAATACACCATAGGTTCGGTGGGTCGCCCAATTTCCTGCATCCAAATCAAGATAGGTGAGGACAACGAGGTCATGTTGAAAGGTCCTACCATCACCAAGGGCTACTATCATCGTGATACGACCAATGCTAAGGCTTTTGATGAGGATGGTTTCTTCCATACGGGTGACGCTGGCTATCTGAAAGACGGCGAGTTGTACTTGACAGAACGTATCAAGGACTTGTTTAAAACATCCAATGGCAAGTATATCGCACCTCAGCAGGTGGAGTCCTTGCTCTTGGTGGATAAGTTCATCGACCAAGTAGCAGTCATTGCCGACCAGCGCAAGTTTGTTTCAGCCTTGGTAGTTCCTGAGTTCAGAATGGTAGAGGATTGGGCGCGTGAGCATCGTATCGCTTTTGAGAGTCGCGAGGATTTGTGTGCCAACGAGAAGGTACAAAAGATGTTGATGGATCGTATCAACATTCTTCAGCAACACTTGGCATATTATGAGCAAATCAAGCGTATCACACTCTTGGCTCATCATTTCTCGATGGAGTCGGGCGAGTTGACTAATACGCTGAAGATTCGCCGTCCGATTATCAACAAGAACTACAAGGCGGAGATAGATGCCATGTATCAAGAATAGAAGTTGAGGAGTTAAAGGAGTTAAGAAGTTAAGACAAATGCCTTTTGGAAAAATGTACATGAAATAAAGGCGTTGTCTTTACTCCTTAGCGACCGAAGGGAGCGGTAACTTCTTGAACTCCTTAACTCCATAAAAAATAAATAACAATGATTACAGCTGACCAATTGAAGGATGTGATGGACAGAGCCGAGGCTCTCCATCGCTATCTGAATATAGACCAGAAAAAAGTAGAATTTGAGGAGGAACAACTCCGCACCCAAGCTCCAGACTTTTGGGAAGATCCCAAGTATGCACAGGAGCAGATGAAGAAAGTGAAAGGCATCCAAAAATGGTTGGATGGCTATAAGAAAGTACGTCTCTATGCCGACGAACTCCAACTTGCCTTCGACTTCTATAAGGACGAGATGGTGACGGAGGAAGAGGTAGATGCTGATTATGACAAGGCTATCAAGGCCATTGAGGACTTGGAACTGAAGAATATGCTTCGCCAGAAGGAAGATCCGATGGACTGCGTGCTTAAGATTAACTCAGGTGCCGGTGGTACTGAAAGCCAGGACTGGGCTTCGATGCTGATGCGTATGTATATGCGTTGGGCTGATGCTCATGGCTATAAGGTGACCATCACTGATATGCAGGAAGGTGACGAGGCTGGCATCAAGAGCGTGACCATGACTATCGAGGGCGGTGAGTATGCTTACGGCTACTTGAAGAGTGAGAATGGTGTGCATCGTCTGGTGCGTGTATCTCCTTTCAATGCGCAAGGTAAGCGTATGACCAGTTTCGCCAGCGTCTTTGTCTCTCCTTTGGTGGATGATACCATTGAGGTGTATGTCGATCCGGCTAAGTTGTCGTGGGATACCTTCCGCTCCAGTGGTGCGGGTGGTCAGAATGTCAACAAGGTGGAGTCTGGTGTCCGTTTGCGCTATTGGTACACTGACCCAGACACAGGCGAGGAAGAGGAAATTCTCATAGAGAACACCGAGACGCGTGACCAACCTAAGAACCGTGCCAAGGCTTTGCTTCTCTTGAAGAGCCAACTCTATGACAGGGCGATGAAGAAACGCTTGGAGGCCAAGGCGAAGATAGAGGCAGGAAAGAAGAAAATCGAGTGGGGAAGCCAGATACGAAGCTATGTCTTCGATGACCGTCGTGTGAAAGACCATCGCACGGGCTATCAGACATCTGATGTCGATGGCGTGATGGATGGCAAGATTGATGGATTCATCAAAGCTTATCTCATGGAGTTCCCTACTAATGATAGTGAAGAGTAATGTAAGTGAAGAGTGAGGAACGAAGAGTGAAGAATGCAATGCTTTGCTCTAGAGTAATAACCTAATAATATTAAAAGACTATGAGTAGTAACAGTGATTTGAGAAAAGCGAAGCATGCTGCATACGAGAAGAAGCAAGCTGCGCAAGGAGAAAAAGTGATTAAGTGGATATTCGGCGTATTGATAGCCTTGGCTGTTGTATTCGCCATTTATGCTGCTTCAATTGCATAATTTTTAAAAGTATGAGTGGATTAGAAATAGAAAGAAAATTCCTCGTAAAGAAGGGCGACGCATATAAAAGCGCCGCCTTTTCTAGTAGTCATATCCAGCAAGGCTATATCCCAGCCGATGGTGCTACAGTGCGAGTTCGCACACGAGATGACAAAGCTTACCTGACCATTAAGGGCAAGTCGGTGAATGGTGGCATGACTCGCTATGAGTTTGAGAAGGAAATCACCATGGATGAGGCGCAGCATCTCTTGCAGCTTTGTAAGGGTGGTGTCATCGACAAGCGTCGTTATCTGGTGAAGAGTGGCAACCATACTTTCGAGGTGGATGAATTCTATGGGGACAATGAGGGACTTGTCATGGCAGAGGTAGAACTTTCTTGCGAGACAGAACCCTATGAGAAGCCTGAGTTTATCGGTATGGAGGTGACGGGTGACAAACGCTTTTATAATTCTCATCTTTTGAGTTTCCCTTTTGTTGTATGGCGTAATACCTTACCAGAAGAATATCGCTAAGAGCGAGCTGTCAATTCCCTTCAAGGAGGCTCGCTAACTTGGATTTTTTTAGCAAAAATAGTATAATATTGCAAAATATGAAGCATTTTGCAATATTTACTTTCAATTTATACGCTTAAGTGCAAAATATTTTATAATTTTGCACTCGTATAAAGAGAAAGTATATAAAATGACTGAGACAAATAGAGGAAGTTTTGGTAGTAAGATCGGCTTGATTCTTGCTACGGCAGGTGGTGCGGTAGGACTTGGCAATGTATGGCGTTTCCCATATATGGCTGGTCAGGAAGGTGGCGCCGCCTTTATCTTGGTTTACATTGGATGCGTGCTTTTGTTGGGCATTCCTTGTATGATTTCAGAGTTTATCATAGGTCGTCATGGAGCATCCAATACGGCAAGAGCTTATACCAAATTGGCAAATGGGAAGGCTTGGAAGTGGATTGGGTATCTGGAAGTCTTGACTGGTTTTTTGATAACTGGATACTATGCCGTTGTGTCTGGTTGGTGCTTGCAGTATGTTTATGCGAGCATCATGGGAGAGCTGCATGGTGACCCAGCCTTTGTCGCCAATTATTTCAAGGAGTTTTCTTCTGACCCGGTTCGTCCTGTGATGTGGACTGTTGCAATCTTCTTGATTTGCCATTTTGTGATTATTCATGGTGTGAGGGGCGGTATAGAGAAGGCTTCTAAGATTATGATGCCTATTCTTTTCATCCTGTTGCTCATCATCGTAGGCGCATCCTGTTTGTTACCAAATGCAGGAAAAGGTATCGAGTTCTTACTGAAACCAGATTTCACCAAGGTTGATAGGGGTGTGTTCCTGGGTGCTTTGGGACAGTCGTTCTATTCCTTGAGCATCGGTATGGGCTGCATCTGTACATACGCATCCTATTTTAGCCGACAAACTAATCTTTTTAAGTCGGCATTGCAGATATCGCTGATTGATTTCTTGGTAGCGATTTTGGCTGGATTGATGATATTCCCGGCAGCTTTCTCGGTGGGAGTATCGCCTGATAGTGGTCCTTCGCTGATATTTATCACCTTACCGAATGTGTTCAATGAGGCGTTTGCTTCAGTTCCTGTCTTGGGATGGATCATATCCTTGCTGTTCTATGTGTTGTTGTCATTGGCAGCTTTGACCTCGTTGATGTCGCTTCATGAGGTGAACACTTCTTTCTTCTACGAGGAGTTGAAGATAGACCGCAAGAAAGGAGCGATTATCGTGACTGTATCTTGTGCTATTATTGGCGCATTCTGCTCGTTATCTTTGGGAGCAACCGATGTCTTGACTTTCTTGGGCAAGACTTTGTTTGATTGGTTCGACTTCATTACGGGACAGATTTTTTTGCCTATAGCAGGCTTTTTGACTTGCTTGTTTATTGGTTGGTATGTGCCTAAAGGATTGGTCAAGGATGAGTTTACCAACTGGGGAACGCTGAGGGGCAATCTCTTCGGGATATATTTGTTCCTGGTGCGTTTCGTTTGCCCAGTTCTGATTCTCTTGGTATTCCTTAACCAGTTGGGATTGATAGGATAGCCAGGGAAAATCTTGTGCAAAAAAGACGTTAGAAATATTATATAAAGGAACGTTAGGTATATTATAATAAGGTGTAGCATGGACTGTTCTCTCAGGACAGCTACGGATAGAATCATGATAGAAAATGGAAAATAGAGGTAGCTTCGGCACGAAATTAGGAGTAATATTAGCTACTGCAGGCTCTGCGGTTGGCTTGGGTAATGTATGGCGTTTCCCTTATATGACTGGGCAGAATGGAGGAGCGGCCTTTATTCTGATATATTTGGTTTGTATTGTCTTGTTGGGCATCCCTGGCATGTTGGGTGAGTTTATCATTGGTCGTCATTCTGCCGCCAATGCGGCTCGTTCCTATAAGAATCTTTCTGGCAAGAAGGCGTGGGGAGCCGTGGGCTTGATGGGTGTTTTCACCTCCATGATTATCTTGGGCTTTTATTCCGTGGTTGCGGGATGGTGCTTGCAGTACCTTTATGCTTCCTTGATGGGAGGCATACATGGTGATGTCAGTTATGTAAAGGAATATTTTGTAGAGTTTTCCTCCGACCCTATTAAGCCGGTCTTGTGGGGATTGGGATTTATCTTGTTGACTCATGCCGTGGTGGTCAAGGGTGTGCGTAATGGTATTGAGAAAGCTTCTAAGATTCTGATGCCTTTGCTCTTTTTGCTCTTGATAGTCTTGGTGATTTCTTCTTGCACTCTTCCGGGTGCCATGAAGGGAGTGGAGTTCTTGTTGAAACCTGACTTTTCCAAGGTGGATGAGAATGTGATGCTGGAGGCTTTGGGACAGGCTTTCTTCTCGTTGAGCATGGGTACAGCTTGCCTTTGCACGTATGCTTCTTATTTTAGCCGACAGACCAATTTGTTTAAGTCTGCCACTCAAATAGCGTTGATAGATACCATTATCGCCATTATGGCGGGTCTCATGATATTCCCGGCAGCATTTTCGGTCGGTGTCAATCCTGATAGCGGTCCTTCCTTGATATTCATCACGTTGCCAAACGTGTTCCAGCAGGCATTTGGCACGTTGCCTTTTGTGGGCTATTGTATCTCGGTGCTGTTCTATGCCTTATTGGTGTTGGCGGCATTAACTTCTACCATATCCATGCATGAGATAGGTACGGCTTTCTTTTATGAGGAGATGAAGACTTCGCGTGCCAAGGGTGCCTGGATAGAAACTTCGGTATGCTGCGTCATCTCTATCCTTTGTGCCTTGTCGTGTGGTGCTGTTCCTGCAATCCAACTTCTCGGTATGGATTTCTTGGACTTCTGCGACCATCTCACTTCTCAATACATGATGCCATTGGGAGCGTTCGCTACTTGTATCTTGTTGGGATGGCTTGTTCCCAAAAAGACACTCAAGGATGAGTTTACCAACTGGGGTACATTGAAGGGCACGTTCTTTGGCGTTTATTATTTCATGGTTCGTTTCGTGTGCCCATTGTGCATCCTCATTATATTCTTGCATCAGTTGGGAGTGTTCTAATCCATTAGAATGAAATGTAGGGCGCAAGTCTCTCTATTTCCGCAGGTGGAAAGTCTTTGAGGAGTTTTAGCTCCTGCAAGTTCTTGATAGGACCTCGAAGTCGGCGGTAGTCGCAGATTTCCTTGGCTTGGTAGAAGTTGATGTAGGGATGTTTGCGCAGTTGGCTGAGGGAAAGGTTGTTGATGCTCAGTTTCCTTATTTCGGTTGGATTGATATGAAGGTAGGCAATAGCTGTTTCTGGGAAACCTTCTATTTCCAAGAGTTGTGAGGCAGAGGTAAAACCACCTAGTTGTTCCCTATAGCGCACGATGGACTTGGCGTAGTAGCTTCCTATGCCTGGAATCTTCATCAGTTCCGTTGTGTCTGCCTGATTGATAGAAATCTTTTGTCCTGGTTTCAACTTTTGAGGATAGCTATATACTTTCTCTCCATCATGTTGTCGTGTAGTTATGACGTTGCAGTTGTCTGAGGTAGGAGAAGAATGGCTCCTGCCGCTTGTATTTCTGTAGCTTCTGCTATCTTTTCCATAATAGTCGGATGCAGGACGGTAGTCTTCACCTATTATTATATAGGGCGCAAGCACCTCGTATTGCTTTTTGGTTAGCCCATATAATCTTGCAAAATCTGAAGGCTCTCTGAATATTCCGCCTTTGGCGCGATAGTGATAGATGCTTCTCACTTGCCAAGCTTGCAGTCCAAGTTTGAGGAGTTGGGTGCTGTCGGCCGTGTTGGGGTCGAATGGAAATAGCTCGTGTGCTACGCCATCTACCTTATAATATAAAGGCTTGTCTTCTGTGGCTTTTGTGGAAATGCCTCTCTGGTTGTTTTCTAGTCCCACTTGTGAGGCTTCAGCTCCTTTCCCTGAGTTTGTTGTGGTAGAATGGAAGCTCCCGATGACAAAAGAGAGTGTGGTGCATGTCAAGATAATGCCAAGTAAGACCAAGATGGCTTGGCGGTCATTGCGTTGGAGATAAAAGAAGTCTTTTAGTTTAAGCATATTGTTTTCGCTTTAAAAGATGAATAATAAATGAGAATAGGAATGTAGCCCTGTTAGGGAAACAATTCCGTTTTTAAATAGGTCGGGATTACTGGACTCGAACCAGCGACCTCATCGTCCCGAACGACGTGCGCTACCAACTGCGCTAAATCCCGATGGAATTTGATGGCTTGCTTTTTTGCCGCATATCATGCAATTTCCACTGCAAAGTTACATTAAATAAGGTAAACTTCAAAATAAAAAGCCGAATTTTAAACTTTTTTGAAAGAAAGTTCCCAAAAAGTTTGGTGGAACGAAATAAAAGCACTACCTTTGCACTCGCAAATGAGGTTTGTGCTTGTTTGTTTCATATTATAAGTTGGTGCCATAGCTCAGTTGGTAGAGCAAAGGACTGAAAATCCTTGTGTCCCCGGTTCGATTCCTGGTGGTACCACTTCTTCTTAGAAAGCTGAATCTTCGTAACAAGATTCAGCTTTTTTCTTTTTGTTGCTTTCATAACTACATTATGGGTTGCAATTTGACACTTATGATAACGTTTGCGTGAGAAAGTGTGCTTCTAGGTTCTCGTTTTTTAAGATTATTTGATACCTTTGCACTTGAATTTAAAACAAACGTAAAACCAATCTACTAAACTCTATTTAAAGATGAACAGAATTTACCTATTCTTATTGATGGGGTTATTGGCAACAAATGTGATGGCTGATAACAAACAAACCATTACCATCAATGGCTCTACGGTTGATAAAACCGTAAAGGAAATTACCTTCAATGGTGACAACGTAACTCTTGTGTATAGCGATGAGACCTCCCAGACGGAAGATATGTCGCTGGTAAAACTTGCTTTTGCTTATGAAGGCTCTGCAACAGGCATCAACCAGGTGGAGAGTGTCAAGAAGGCATTGCAAGGTAAGGTATTTAACCTCAATGGTCAGCTTGTCGGAACTTCTACCGATGGCTTATCAAAGGGTATTTACATCGTGGACGGCAAGAAAGTAATCATCAAGTAAAATGAAGGAGGAAAGCAAAATGAAGAAAATCGTATTTAGTTTGGCTCTCTTCTTGATGAGCTTGAGTGCAGCCATGGCACAGACATGGAACTTTGCTGACCGTGACCCGTTCATTGGAGACGCTGACGAGGAATTGATAGCTGCTGATGCTACCAATTGGTATAATGACACAAGCAAAGGTCGTTACAACTTCCTTTCTGCTTTGGACAATGCAACTTTGACAGCCAATGGCACGGAACTTTACTTTGCGCATGGTTTGCTCTTTAAGTGTGGCGTAGCTGTGCAATCTTCTGATGGAACTCCTGCCAATCAGTGTGGTAAAATTCGATTGAACTACAAAGGCGAATATTTGGAATTGAATGGTGCTAATCTTGTTGTTACCATTCCAAATGTTCAGAAAGGTTGGGTAGTAACAGCGGTTTGCAAGACAGGAAGCAGCAAGAAAGAACGTGGCTTATATATAAGCTCCAATGTCGGTGGTACTACAGGTTTCGGTACAAAGTCAACAAGTCAGTTGACTTGCACGGGTACGGTAACTGAGGCTGGTGATGTAACCTTGACCACTACTGATGGCGGTATGTGGATTTACAGCATCTCTGTGAAGGACCCAAGTGCCGTTGAGCAAGAGCCTGTTGACCCAGATGCAGGCAACAAGGTAAATAACGCTGTAAGCCGTAATACTTACAAGAACCAGATGTTCGTAACAACCAATAGTGGTTCTGTGAAGTATTATAATACGGAGGATCTGAGCAAGGTCTCTTTCGAGGGAGACAAGACCGTGATTGTTCCTGCTAAGTCAGGTGCAGAGAACGATGAGTATGCTGCTACTGTCAAGGAAATCAGCTTTGCTAAGAAGGCTGAACAAGGCGAGAGCGGCAAGGTAGATAACCCTGCAGGTGCGGTTAAGATTTTAGAGGCAAAAGGTTGGCAGGAGTCTGCTTATTTGAAGTGGGAGGCTCTCGATGGTGCGGCTTCTTACAATGTATATGTAGATGGCAAGAAAATTGACGCACAGTTGGTTCGTAAATATACCAACTACTATCGTGCCGACGCTCTTGGTTTGAAGGCTGGCACTTACAGCATGAAGGTTGTCCCAGTGAATGCTGAAGGTACAGAGATAGAGGCATCTGCAAATACAGCTTCTGATTTGGTAGTGAAGAGTTACGACCGTGCAGGTTTCGCTCATTTCGACTATGGCGAGCCTGGTGTGGGTGCTTATAACAACGATGGTACCTTGAAGTCTGGTGCAAAGGTTCTTTATATTACTGCAAAGACTGCAAAGACCGTTTCTACAGATATAGTCTTGGATGCAGGTAAGGCTGCTACCAAGGTGACAGGATTCCAAGCTATCCTTGATGCTTATCAGAAAGGTAACGACCCAACTCCAATTACTTTCCGTATCATTGGTAAGGTAACTCTTTCCGACTTGGATAAGATTTCAAGTTCTTCTGAGGGTATTCAAGTAAAGGGCAAGAGTGGTTACGATGAGATGAGATTGACATTTGAGGGTGTTGGTGACGATGCAACCGTACATGGCTTCGGCTTTTTGATTCGAAACGCCAAGGGTATTGAGTTCCGTAACTTCGCTATCATGAATTGTCTTGACGATGGTTTGTCTCTTGATACCAAGAATCAGCACGTTTGGATTCACAACATGGATATGTTTTATGGACAGGCTGGTGGTGACTCAGACCAAGCCAAGGGTGATGGCACTATCGACTTGAAGGGTAACTCCCAGTATATCACAATCGCTTACAACCGTTTCTGGGATAGTGGTAAGTCTTCTTTGTGTGGTATGAAGAGCGAGTCTAATGAAAACTGGATTACTTATCACCACAACTGGTTCGATCACTCAGACTCTCGTCACCCACGTGTACGTACTATGTCTGTTCATGTATATAACAACTACTTCGATGGTAACGCCAAGTATGGTGTAGGTGCAACTACAGGCTCAAGCGTATTTGTAGAGAGCAACTACTTCCGTAACGCAAAGGACCCAATGATGATTTCTGGTCAGGGTACTGATGCCAAGGGCGATGGTACATTCTCAGGTGAGACCGGTGGTATGATCAAGGAATATGGCAACATCTTCGCTGAGAAGACAAGCAAGTTCCAGTATATTCCTTATTCAGCTAATAGTACAAGTTTCGACTGCTATGATGTAAAGAACCGTGAGGATAAAGTTCCTGCCGACGTAAAGACAGTAAAGGGTGGTACCTCTTACAACAACTTCGATACTGATGCTTCTAAGATATATGCATATACTCCAGATGCAGCTATTGACGTTCCTGCCAAGGTAACAGGTTTCTATGGTGCAGGCCGTTTGAATCATGGTGATTTGCAGTGGGCTTTTGATAACTCCAAGGATGATGACTCTTATGCAGTGAACTCTGGCTTGAAGAGTGCGGTTGTCAACTACAAGAATACAGACTTGTTGGAAATCGGTGGCGATGGAACTTCTTCTGGCGAAGGTGGCTCTACAGGTAGTGAGACAGGTGGAAGTACTGGTGGCTCTACAGGTGGAAGCACAGGTGGTGAGACTGGTGGCACAACAACTCCTTCTGTTGAGGGTACAGTAACTTGCTCTTTCGTCGGTGCTAAGGTTTCTAATAGCAGCTTTACTGTTGAGGGAAACTTTAAAAGTAGCTCAACAGGTGTAACTATAGATGGTACAACTTATAAAGACTACCTCAAGCTTGAATCTAAAACAGGTAAAGTTTCTTTCACAACATCAGTCAAGATGCAAATGATCTGCTATACTGGCGATACTAAGGCTAAGATTAATATTGATGGTCAAGATGTAACAGGTGATACTGCCGCAGGTACTGTTACTGTAACTTTGGAGGCTGGTTCTCATACAATAGCCAAGGCTTCTTCTGGCTCACAGACATTGTATCTCATCAAGCTTGTTCCTGTAACAGAATAATACTTTGCTAAAGAGAGCACTAATTCTCTTAGAAATATATCATTATCATAACTTTATAAAGGGCTGGCTCTTGTGAGAGTGCAGCCCTTTTTAGTAAAAGTCCTTTTTTGTAAAAGCCCTTTGTGGCGATAACCTACTTTATAAACTAAACTCAAAAAACAATGAAACAATTCGACTTACATATTTCTGCAAGCATGAAATCTACTTGCCGTAAACTTTTCTTGGCTTCAGCCATTCTCGCTTCTTCATCTTTTTCCACTGCGATGATGGCACAGACCCAAGATGGGCGTGACTTCTCTATCGATGGTTTCGCCGCCTATGAAGGAACCCCTAATACCAACTGGTATCGTGCTGGTGGTACAACTGGTGGCGCTGGTGGCAAGGTTGTAAAAGCCAATACTTTCTCTGAACTCCAGGCTTATCTACAAGCTGATGACCCATATATCGTGATTGTAGATCATGACATCACTACTGGCATTAAATGCTATGTGGATGGCATCAATACTGGACATCTGCTGGATGACCAAAGCGGCAAGACCGGTGTTGAGACTGTTTATGGCGAACGTATCATGGTGGCTCCTAACAAGACACTCGTCGGTGTGGTCAACCCTGAGACAGGCAAGGCACCTTTGTTTTCGCATATCACCTTTGTGATGCAGTCGGTGGATAACATCATCATCCGCAACTGCCGTTTCACGATGAAGGGTGTGCCTGTGCTCAAGGCAGGTGAGAATAAGATTGTGGCTCTTCGTAATGGTGTGCAAACGGAGGTGGGTGACCCTGATTGCATTGGCATTCAAGCAGACAAGGTGAGTGCCAAGACCAACTGGGGTGGTCACATTTGGGTAGATCACTGCGAGTTCTTCAATGGTGATGCTGCCAATAAGGATCGCTATGATGGTTTGCTCGACTGCAAGAACAATGTGCAGTGGATGACTTTCAGCTACAACCTCTTCCACGACCATGACAAGAGTTGCTTGTGGGGCAAGGGCGACAGTGATGTATTCGATAATTGCCGTACCATCTCCTTCCACCACAACTTCTTCGATAAGATACAAGGCTCTCGTCTTCCTTTGCAGCGTGGTGGTCACGTACATTATTATAATAATTATATGCGTGATTGCGAGGATGGATGGGATATTCGCACAGGTGCTGTGGCATACGAGGAGGCTTGCTATTTCGAAAATACCAAGTCGCCTATCCGTTCTGATAGAGGTGGTAGTTTGAATATCAGTAAGAAGGAAAGTTACGACTGTATCTATAAGGGATGCAACAACTTGATGACAGGCTATACGAATATAGATGGTGCTAAGATAAGCAAGTCTTATTCTGTAGTTGCCACCGACTGGATGCCTTCTCAAACCGCTCCAACTTATACTCAGCATTGTCTTGACAAGACTGTTGATGTGCCAAGTATCTGCGAGAAATATTCTGGTGCAGGAAAGGTAGAGATATGGAAGGCATACACCGATGCCATTCCTGATGAAGACATCGCCGAGTTCGACCATGCCATCAAGAATCCAAGTCCCATCAACGCTGCCAAGACTTATGATGCGAATGGCAATGAGATGAAAAATGCTACGACTGGTATCTCCATGACTGAAAAGGCAAGTTCTAAGGGAACTACCCATGTGGTGTATTATGATTTGTCTGGCTCTCGCCTTGCTGTACCTCAGGCGGGTATTAATATTGTAAAGACTATATGTGCAGATGGCTCTGTAAAAGTGAAGAAAGTAGTTTTCTAACATCAGAAAACTTTCCTTCCATTTGAAGACAAAACGGACAAAAGCCCGATAAATAAAGGCTTTTGTCCGTTTTATTTTTATCTTTGTCCGAAATCTATCTCGTTGTTTTTCTTCTATTGGGTACTTTTGCAACCGAAAGTTTTTAAGTAAATCAATAACCTAATAGAATAACTAACAATGAATGCAATCTTGAGTAAAACAAGGAGAAGCTTTCTTCTCGTCGCATTGTTCCTCATGGCAAGTTTGCAGCTATTGGCGCAAACTCGCACCATACAAGGTGAGGTGACAGATGCTCAAAATGGTGAACCTCTCATCGGTGCCACTGTTGTAGTGGATGGTGAGAAGGGTGGTACGGTTACCGACTTGGATGGTAACTTCAAACTACAAGTGAATCCTTCTGCCAAGAAGGTCAAAATCTCTTATATTGGATATGTGGATCAAATTGTTGCCATATCCGATAAGATGAAAGTGAAAATGGAATCAGACAGTCAGACTTTGACGGATGTCGTGGTCATTGGTTATGGTACGGCACGAAAGAGCGACTTGACGGGTTCTGTAGCAACAGTAAGCTCCAAAGACTTCAATAAAGGATTAGTATCATCACCAGAACAGTTGATTAATGGTAAGGTATCTGGTGTACAAATCATGTCGAACAGCGGTTCGGCATCCGCTGGTAGTACCATTCGTGTGCGTGGAGGTGCTTCGCTCAATGCGAGCAACGACCCTCTTATCGTACTCGATGGTGTGCCATTGGAACAAGGTGGTATCTCGGGTAACTCCAGCAACTTTCTCAGTATGATCAACCCTGCCGACATCGAGAGCATGACGGTGTTGAAGGATGCTTCCTCTACCGCCATCTATGGTTCTCGTGCCTCCAACGGTGTCATCATCATCACGACCAAGAAAGGTCAGCAAGGTGGCTTGAAGATTAACTTCAATACCACGAATAGTGTGCAGACTCGTGCGCAAATGGTAGATATGCTCGACTACGATGAGTTTGTCAATGCCATCAATACATACGGTACGAATGCCCAGAAGTCTCTTTTGGGCGATGCCCATACCGATTGGAACGACGAGGTATATCATACCGCTTTTGGTACCGATAACAACTTGAGTTTGAGTGGTAGCATCGGCAAGTTCTTGCCATTCCGTGCTTCTGTAGGTTACTACAACCAGAGCGGTCTCGTTCGCAAGGACAATGTGGAGCGTTGGACGGGTAACGTGGTGTTGACTCCAAGTTTCTTCCAGGACCACTTGAAGTTGACTATCAATGCCAAGGGTACACTCAATAACAACTCTTTCAATAACAGCGGTGCCGTTTGGGCAGCCGCAACATTCAACCCAACCATCCCTGTATATTCAGGCAATAGCAACTATGGTGGTTACAATGAGGCACTCGATGCCGAGGGCTATCCAGTGAATGCGGGTGTTCGCAACCCTCGTGGATTGGTCGATTTGTATGAGTCAAAGAGTAAGGTAAGCCGCTTCATCGGTTCGATGGATGTCGATTATAAGGTGCATTTCTTGCCAGACCTCAAGCTCCACGCTACGGTGGGTGCCGACTATGCCAAGGGCGATGGAACCATCTATGTACCTGCTTACGCCGCGCAATCCTTCAATAAGGATGAGGCTTTGAGCGGTAGTGACTATAAGTATGGTCCTCAGAAGAATGAGAACCGACTTCTTACCCTCTATGCCAACTATGCGAAGTATTTCGAGAATATCAAGAGTAATGTTGACGTGACCGCTGGTTACGACTATCAGTACTGGAAGAGCAGTACTCCAGAATATTTAACCAAAAGTGCGGCAGGCACAACCCTCTCAACCGTAAAGGCATCAGATTATCGTCATGTTCTGTTGTCATACTACGGACGTATCAACTATTCATTTGATGGAAAGTACCTCTTGACGGCTACCATGCGTCGAGATGCTTCATCCCGATTCTCCAAGAACAACCGTTGGGGTACTTTCCCATCTGTAGCCTTGGGCTGGACCATGACAGAGGAGTCTTGGTTGAAAGATCAGAAAGTGCTTTCCAATTTGAAGTTCCGTGCCAGCTATGGTGGCACAGGTCAGCAGGATGGTATCGGCAACTATAACTATCTACCTGTCTATACTTCCAGTGTAACAGGTGCCGAGGCACTCATCAACGGTCAGTACATTATGACATATCGTCCTGAGGCATACGTGGAGAACTTGAAGTGGGAAACCACCACATCTTGGAACTTCGGTCTCGACTTCGGATTCTTGAATGGACGCATCGGCGGTTCCATCGACTATTATACTCGCAAGACCAAGGACCTCTTGGCTTCCGTACCTACAGCCGCAGGTACCAACTTCTCTAAGACCATTCTTACCAATGTGGGTAACGTGGATAGTCAGGGTGTCGAGGTCTCTCTCAACGCTACTCCTATCCAGACCAAGGACTGGGAGTGGAACCTCAGTTACAACTTCACATGGCAGAACATGAAGGTGAAGAACCTCTCGCTTGCCAAGGGTGGCACTCAGACTAATGTGAAGGTGGGTCCTTCCATCGACGCATATCAGTTCCAAGTACTCTCCGAGGGATACGAACCATATATGTTCTATGTATATCACCAACTTTATGACAAGGAGACAGGCAAGCCTATCGAGGGGGCATACGCCGACCTCAATGGCGATGGCGAAATCAATGATGCCGACCTCTATCGTTATCATTCTCCAGCTCCTAAGTACATCATGGGCTTGAGTTCTTCTCTTCGTTACAAGCAATTTACTCTCGGCATGAGTTTCCGTGCCAACATCGGTAACTATGTATATAATGGTATGGGTATGAGCACGGGTGCCTGGGAGACCGTGAGCTACAACAACTCACAGCTCAACAACCTCAATGCAAGCTTCCTCAAGACAGGCTTCAAGACTCGTCAGTATCTCTCCGATTACTATGTAGAGAATGCTTCCTTCTTGAAACTCGACAACTTGAGTTTGAGCTACAATGTAGGTAAGATTTCGAAGTGGGCTTCTCTCACCGTATCAGCGATGGTGCAGAATGTCTTTACGATTACAGGCTATTCTGGTACAGACCCAGAGGTGCCAAACGGAATGGACAACTCGTTCTATCCACGTCCTCGCACTTACTCAGTGAGTCTCGGATTCCAGTTTTAAGTGAAGAGTGAAGAATAAAGAGTGAAGAATTCTAATGCTTTTCTTTCGGAAAAGTAAGATTTCAATTATCTTAAAGAAGAAACAACAATGAAACTTAAGAATATATTATATAGTATGATGATGGGAACAGCGGTGCTGACCAGTGCTACCAGCTGTGTTTCCGATCTCGACCAATATCCTCATACGGAGACAACCTCCAAGGATGTTTATACCTCGCTTGCTAACTATGAGGCAGTGCTGGGTAAGATTTATGCTGCCATGGTAACAAGCGGCCAGGGCAAGGGTGGCGACAACAAGGATATGTCGTCTGTGTTGAATGGCGGCAGTGGATTCGATTACATGCGTATGTTCTGGAACCTCCAGGAATGTGGTACAGACGAGGTGGCTTCCACTTGGCTCACTGGTGAGCAGACTACAGGCTTGACCTATCTCTCTTGGGATGCCAATGATGCTTGGGTATCAGATATGTATTATCGCATCTATTACAACATTGCCCTCTGCAACGAGTTCCTTCGTAATGCCAATGCTGCCAGCTTCTCGGGTGAGGAAGAAACCAAGATGAAAGAATATAAGGCAGAAGTTCGATTTATGCGCGCCTTGTTCTATTTCCATGCACTTGACCTCTATCGCAACATTCCGATGGTAACGGAGAATGACCCGGTGGGCAGTTTCATTCCACCACGTTATACTCCTCAGCAGACATTCGATTATATCGAGAGCGAACTGAAGGATTGTGTGGGCGATTTGCTTCCTGCATCCACTTGTCCTTATGGTCAGGCATCGCAGGGCGCAGCCTATACATTGCTTGCCAAGCTCTATCTGAACAGTGAGGTATATACAGGTGTTGCTAAGTATGCTGAGTGCAAGGAGGCTTGTGAGAAGGTGATGAATATGGGTTACTCCTTGGAGAGCGATTATAGCAAGCTTTTCAATGCTGATAACGACAAGCGAACCAACGAGATTATCTTCGCCTTGCCTGTTTCGGCAGAGCATACCGTGAGCTGGGGTGCTTCCACATACGTGGTTTGTGGACAGCTTAGTATGTCGAATGCCAATCAGAAACCTGGCGATTTCGGTGTAACCAATGGTTGGAGCGAGTTCCGCCTTCGTCCTGAGTTCGTGGATAAGTTCACCCAGAACGACATCGATCGCAAGGAGGGGGCTGACAAGCGTTGCACCTTCTTTACCACTGGTCAGACCAAGGACGTTGCCAGTATGACCGATGAAAAATCGGGCTATCTCTCAGAGAAGTGGAGCAACTTGAAGGATGATGGCTCTACCGCATCCAATACTGGCAATGATGGTGTGGATACCGACTATCCACTCTTCCGTCTTGCCGATGTCTATCTGATGTATGCCGAGTGTGTGGCTCGTCTGCACAATGACTGGGATCCATGGAACGGTGGAACCGATGCCACAGCCCCTGATGTTATCGCCAGCCGTAAGAAGGGTGCTATCTATTGGATAAACTTGGTTCGTGAGCGTGCGGGTGCTTCCGATGTATGGGCAAGTAGTTTCGCCGATGACAATGCCTTCCTCCAGTTCATCCTCGATGAGCGTGCCCGTGAGCTTTACCATGAGGGCTATCGCCGTACCGACTTGATTCGTTTTGGTGCGTTCACCACCAACAAGTATATCTGGCAGTGGAAGGGTGGAACTCATGATGGACAGGCTGTGGATAGCAAGTACAACATCTATCCTATCCCTAACACCGAACTTACCGCTAACCCAAATCTTCATAATGACGGATATTAAGTGAAGAGTGAAGAACGAAGAGTGAAGAATTCAATTGTCTTTATGAGAATTACTCTTAATAAATAACATTGCAACATGAAAAAGATATTTAGAAACCTAATGATGCTTCTCTGCGCACTCACCACCTTGGTGAGCTGCGACGAGAGTGGCGACAAGATATATTTGGATGGCTTCAAGTCATCCGACCTGATAGCATCGTCATCCGACGTGACACTGTCTGTGGATAATAGCAAGGACGTTGTGCTTTCTTTGGCATGGCAGAACCCTACCTTGCTTTCGAGTGATGAAACCAAGCCTGCTGGCAACGGAACGTTGCTCACTTACCTCCAGGCATCAGCCTCGCAAGATTTCTCTACCGTAAAGGAATATACTGTGACCAATCTCTCCAAGGCTTTCACGGGGGCAGACCTCAATGCAGCTGCCAAGGACCTTGGCTTGAATCCAGACCAAAGCGCACCTGTTTATTTCCGCATCAAGAGTCAGTTGGGTGCAAATCTCGATGCTGCTTATAGCAATGTCTGTCAGGTGAATGTTACTCCTTACTTGATAGACATGAGTTACATCAATATCTTGAACAAAGAGAAGGATGCCACCTTGACTTATCTCTATTCCCCTAACTCGGATGGTGTTTATTCTGGCTATATGAATGTTTCCAGTTGGTTGAACTGCTGGGGTAAGGAGAATGACGGAAATGTTTGGGGTAATATTCAGACGGGTGACAAACCTTATGCAGTGCTGGATAACGCACAGAGCGCATGCAACATTTGGTTCCCTGAGCCTGCTGGTATCTATTACACGGTGATCGACACCAAGTCAGAAGAAAAGACCATTACGATGACTCTCCTTAAGGAACTGAAGCTCAATGGTGAGGCAATGAAGTTCGATGGCACAAACTATGTTTGGACTAAGGTAATCACCACGACTGTAGATAATACACCAATCAGTATCGTAGGTACGGGTGCTGAGTATAATAAGAGTACTGGCGATAAGGGTACACCTGTAGCCAAGACCTTGAACTATACGCTCGCTGATGGTAAGATGACGGATTCTGAGTCTGCTGGTAGTGTGAATATCGCAACGGCAGGTACTTATACCGTGACTGTGAAGGTGGGTGAACACAGCGAGTTGACTTACAGCATAGTGGAAGGTGACCAGACAACTCCTGAGCCAGAGGTAAGCAATACGCTCTGTATGTTCAGTAAGGACGGAAACAATCTCCTTGCAGAGATGACAAAGGTTAGCGAAGGTATCTATACTTGCAAGTACAAGCCAACGGCCTGGGAGAACTTCCGCTTTATCATGGTGGGAGAAAGCAAAGATGATAAATTGGCTAATTATGGTTCAGATCCTTCTGACCTCTTCACTCTTTCTACCGCCGCTACATGTTGGGACATCTGGTTCAAGGATGATGTTACAGGTGGTGAAGTGACGGTTACCGCTGATCTTAACAACATGACTTGGAAATATGAATAAGTAATAAGTAAAAGATGAGAAAGTTACCCTCTCGCCATACGAAATATTTTGTGCAAACCTTTGCACAAAATAATTAACGAGACGAGAGGGACTTTTACAATATAACTCATTCTTTTACGCTATTATGTATATCAGACGATAGAATGAATATTAAAGAATCGAATATAAACTTTAAAACCAACAATAATAATGAAGAATTTATTTGGAAAAGCAATGCTGCTGGCTTCAGCACTTTTGTTCTCCATCACAGGAACAAGTTGTAGTAATGATGATACTCCAAATCCAGAACAGCCGAAGACCTATGACATGAGTGGCTTCGCCAAGGGTGCCGATGTCTCTTGGCTCACGGAGATGGAAGGAGACGGAGTGAAGTTTTATGATGCCAATGGCAAGGCGCAGGAGTGCTTGCATCTCCTTCGTGACCTCGGCACCAATTCCATTCGACTTCGTGTATGGGTCAATCCAGATGGCGGTTGGTGTGCCAAGGACGATGTTGTCGCCAAGGCATGGCGTGCGCAACAGTTGGGCTATCGCATCATGATTGACTTCCATTACTCGGATACATGGGCTGACCCTGCTCATCAGACGACTCCTGCTGTTTGGCAAGGAAAAAACGCCGAGCAGATGAAGCAAGCCGTGACTGACCATACCACGGATGTCCTTTCGGCTCTCAAGGCGAAAGGTGTGGAAAACGTGGAGTGGGTACAGGTAGGCAATGAGACTCGTGATGGTATGCTTTGGAACAGTGATGATGCTGTGACGGGTCAAGTATCGAAAAATGCAGCCAACTTTGCCGCATACGTCAATGCCGGTTATGATGCAGTGAAAGCCATCTATCCTAAGGCAAAGGTCATTGTGCATATTGACGAGGGTAACAATTTGGGGCGTTATACTTGGATTTTCGATGAGTTGAAGAGCCATAACGGCAAGTGGGATGTCATCGGTATGTCGCTTTATCCAGAGGATAATAACTGGCAGACACTTACTGACAATTGTTTGTCGAACATCACAACATTGTCGAGCAAGTACAACTGCGATGTGATAGTCTCAGAGATAGGTATGTGGTGGGGCTCAGACCAAGCCGCTCCTATGATGAAGAAGATGGTGGATGGTTGCAAGGCTATTCCTGCCTGCGAGGGCATCTTCTACTGGGAGCCTGAGGTATATAACAACTGGAAGCCTGCCAACTATACAGCTCTCGGATGGAAAGCCTATACCAAGGGTGCTTTCGACAACAGCGGAAAGCCAACGGCTGTGTTTGATGCTTACAAGTAACTAAACGCTGTTTACAAGTAATTCTAATAAGAGGAGAAGATAAGAACAGATTTATATGATATTAAATAAGTATCTAACAACAACGACCTTTGCTCTCGCTCTCTCTGCGATGAGCATGGCGCAAAGCAGAAAGGTTATCAATTTGCCATCGTGGGATTTCTCTCGCGATGGCAAATCGTGGTCTCAGGTGCAGGTGCCTCACGACTGGGCTATCTCTGGTCCTTTCGACAAGAAATGGGACCTACAGATGGTTGCCATCGAGCAGAACGGCGAGAAGGAGAAAACCGAGAAGTCGGGTCGCTCGGGTGCCTTGCCGTGGATAGGCGAGGGGATGTACAAGATGAATTGGACTGCCCCCAAAGGTTACAAGCAAGCCGTCTTGGTATTCGATGGTGCCATGAGTCAACCTGTTGTCAAGGTGAATGGCAAGGAGGCGGGCAGATGGGCTTACGGCTACAATGCTTTCCGCATTGACATCACCCCATACATCCAGTTTGGCAAGAGCAATCTCATCGAGGTGCATCTCAATAATGTGGAGGAGAGCAGCCGCTGGTATCCGGGCGGTGGTCTCTATCGACCTGTCTCAGTCGAGCTTTATGGCAATGAGAACTTCTCTACTTGGGATACCTTCGTTCGCACTTTGAAGGCCTCGAAGGAGGAGGCTGAGTTGGAGGTGAACGCTCTCTTGCAAGGCAAACTGGGCAAGAGTGGCAAGACTGTCATTACCTTATCTGATAAGGAGGGCAAGAAGGTGGCAGAGCAAACCATCGGTGGTGCAGCTCCTGAGATAAAGACAACATTGAAGGTGCAGAACCCTCAGCTTTGGAGTCCAGAGACACCTTATTTATATAAGGTAACATTGACAAGATACGAAGGCAAGAAGATTGCCGATGTGCAGACCTTGAAAACAGGTATCCGTACCATCGCTGTATCTAAGGAGAATGGATTCCAACTCAATGGCGTCACTCGCAAGATCAAGGGTGTATGTCTCCACCACGACCTCGGACCATTGGGCGCTGCTGAGAACAAGGCGGCTCTCATTCGCCAGATCAAGATGATGAAGGCGATGGGGTGCGATGCGATTCGTACTGCCCACAACATGCCAAGTACCATGCAGATGGAACTTTGTGATTCGCTCGGCATGATGGTGATGGCGGAGAGCTTCGATATGTGGATTTATCCGAAATGCAAGAATGGCTACGCCAAGTTCTTCAAGGAGTGGAGCGACAAGGACATTACGAATCTCGTCAAGCATCATCGCAACCATCCAAGCATCATCATGTGGAGCATCGGCAACGAGATTCCTGAGCAGTGGAGCAAGGAGGGCGTCGAAATCGCCAAGCATTTGCAGGACCTCTGTCATCAGTATGACCCTTCGCGCCCTGTTACCCAGGGCATGGACAAGGCTGAGGCTGCCTTGAAGAGTGGTTTCGCCCAGGCGATGGATGTGCCGGGATTCAACTATCGTGTGCATAAGTATTTCAAGAACATCGAACAGTTGCCTCAGGGATTCCTTCTAGGTTCGGAGACGGCTTCTACCGTTAGCTCACGTGGCGTGTATAAGTTCCCGATAGAACTAAGAGCCAACGACAACAACCCATATCCTGACGGTCAGTGCAGCAGCTATGATACGGAATGGTGCTCTTGGAGCAACCTGCCAGATGATGACTGGAAGATGCAGGACGACTATAGTTGGGTGATTGGTGAGTTCGTTTGGACGGGTTACGATTATCTCGGCGAGCCAACGCCATACGATACCTATTGGCCTTCACGTAGCAGCTACTTCGGCATCTGCGACCTTGCTGGTCTTCCTAAGGATAGATATTATATGTATCGTGCCCATTGGAACGAGCATCAGCATACCACCCACTTGCTTCCTCATTGGAACTGGCAGGGCAGAGAGGGACAAGTTACCCCTGTGTATTGCTACACTGATGGTGTGGAGGGCGAACTCTTCGTCAATGGCAAGAGCCAAGGCAGGGTCAAGAAGGACAAGAGCAGCCGTCTCGACCGTTATCGCCTTCGCTGGAACAACGTGAAGTATGAGCCAGGCGAGATTCGTGTGGTAACATACAATCAGTATGGCGATAAGGTAGGCGAGGACGTGAAGCGCACGGCAGGCGAGCCAACCCAGTTGCGACTCATAGCAGAATGTCCTGACAATCCTGACTCTGGCGTGGCTTGCATGGTGGAAGGTTGTACCATCGAACACGGAACCACGCTGAAAGCAAATGGCAATGACTTGGCTTTCATCACGGTGAGTCTATTGGATAAGGATGGCAATGAGTGCCCGTTGGCTGATGATGAGTTGACCTTCGAGGTTACGGGTGCGGGAACCTTCAAGGCTGCTTGCAATGGCGATGCCACCTCGCTCGAACCTTTCACGCAGCCACAGATGAAACTCTTCTCGGGCAAGTTGGTTGTTATCGTACAGAGCAAGATGCAGAAAGGTGACATCACGCTTACGGTAAAGGATGCCAAGAGAGGCATAAGTAAAAGCATCAACTTGCTTAGCAAGTAAGTTTTTATCCCCTTAGCAAGTATTTATTATTCCTGATAAAATCTTGCTTTTAGGTCTTTGTTTCTATATTCAAAGTC
>DKCU01000049.1:0-19915 GCA_002451555.1 Candidatus Segatella albertsiae | reverse complement strand
CTTTGAATATAGAAACAAAGTCTTTGAACCAAGACTTTCCCTATAGCGAAAACTTTATCTTAGGGTTTCGGGAACATCTTCTTCCGCATTCATCTTCAACTGCATAAGGATAAATAACCTTTTCTTTGTATTTTTAGCCAAGAATGTTTGGAGAAAAGCGCAAGAATGTGTAAATTTGCACACATGAAGAAAACTCTTGAATATATCAAACATATTGGCATAACGATCATTGTGCTCTTGTTTTGCTGTGCCGTCCAAGCGCAGCGATTCGTCAGCACCTCCTTGGAGGGGGCGCAGACGGTTTGCGCCATTACGCAAGATAAGCAAGGTATGTTGTGGGTAGGTACCGACAACGGACTGTATAGCTATGATGGTTATCATAGTTATCGCCATTACATCGACCAGTCGCCCACCAATACCCGTGTCAATGCACTGGGATGGGAAGGTAACACCTTGTATCTGGCTACAGGCAACGGTATGCTGACCTTTGATATAGATACCTATTCCTATTCATCTACTTCGCTTTCGTCTTCGCATACCAAGAAAGGTAACTCAGAGCTGAGAGTCATCGACTTGGAAGGGGTGAAGAATCAGGGGAAGGACCGTTATGGCAGTGATGTCTATGCCTTGTTGCATACGCCCAAGGGACAGCTCATGGGTACGATTGATGGACTTTTCTTAGTGAAGAGTGAAGAACGAAGAGTGAAGAATTCATCAGCTGTCGGTAAGGGTTCTTCTCTTGCGGAATTTTCTGCAAAGCAGATTGCTCTTCCTGTATTGAAGCAACCGCTTGTCAATGCCTTGGCTTACGATGCCAAGCGGCATTGCTATTGGATAGGAACGGAGGGCGCTTTGTATTGCGCCGACTTGCAACTGAAGAACTTTTCCCAAATAGCTTCCTTGGAAGGCAATTCCATCAAGTGCTTGGCGGAGGAAGCGAATGGCAATCTCTACATCGGTACCGACAATGGTCTCTATCGCATGGCGATGGACAATACGGTTACTCACTTTGTGCATGATTCCAGGGATGCCTCTACCATCCCCAACAATATCGTGTGGGCTTGCTATGTGGATCGATGGCAAAACGTGTGGATAGGTACCGACAATGGACTTTCTCGGTTTGCAACTCATACTTATTTTCAATATACTTCGCTTGACAAGGTTACCTTTTCGGGGGAGGGCAATTGCTTGCATGCCATGCTCCAAACCCGCCAGGGTGAGTGGTGGATGGGCGGCACCAATGGTTTGATACATTTTGTCTCTACGGCTGGTTTCGCCCAGGGTGGTGCTACTTACAATGATGTGGCTTGGTATAAACAAAACAGTGAAGCGAGTCGATTGACGCACAATCGTGTGCGCAAAATCTATGAGGATAGGGAAGGAGATGTGTGGATATGCACCGACCATGGCATCAATCTTTATGACCGGCAGATGAAGCAAATGCGCAACTTCATCGTATATGATAAGACGGGCAAGTATTCTACCGCCTGGGCTTACGATATATTGGAAGACTCGAAAGGCAGACTTTGGATGGCATCGTATATGGGCGGTGTCTTCGTCATCGACAAACAACGCTTGTTAAGCGAGATGGCCAGCCGAAAGAAAGAAACTGTCACAACGACCACGGGGCATATCGCCGATTATCATTTTTCAGACCGGGGTAAGAATGCTTTGTCGGGACTACACATCGGACAGATTGTGATGGATGGAAAAGGACAAATATGGGCTTCTACTTACGATTGCCTAGACTGTATTGACCCTGTCAGCATGAAGGTTAGCCACGTAGGGCAGACGAGTGCCATCAACTATTTGTTGGCAGATAAGCAGGGGAATGTATGGGCAGGCTGCAATGGCAAGGTAAGATGCTACAAGGTCAACTCACCGAGACAAGGAACGACTTATGCGACCCTGGAATGGAATGTAGGAGGAAAGGTCAGTACGATGTGCGATGTGAAGGGCAAGATTTGGGTCGTGTGTGGCAAGGAGTGCAGTGTACTCGACATGAATGGAGAGAGCTTTCGGTTTGTCGTTCCGTCGATTACTCCTTTGACGATATTTGATGATGCCGATTCCCATTGCGTGGTCATGGGTGGCAATGATGGTTTCGTGGCAATAGATGAAGCTATCGCCAAAACACCTGTCAGTCAGGCATCTCTGATGTTGGCAGGCATCATCGTGAATGGTAAGCAAATGCAGAATAGCGATGGAGATGCGCTATCGCTCAAGGTGGCTCCACGTGAACTGAGGCAGCTCACCTTGGCAAGTGATGAGAATAACTTCACGCTCCAGTTGACCGACCTTCCGTTTGCTAACCATCCTTCCTGTGTTTATGCTTATCGCCTGGAGGGAAGCGACCACGACTGGCAGTATAAGTCGGATGGAAATATCGACATTACCTATAATGGTTTGCCACATGGCGATTACCATCTCACGGTGCATGTCGTGGATGGCGAGGGGAACATCGGTGATGAGGTCTATGCGCTCGACATCTGCATCTTGCCTCCTTGGTATCTTTCTGCTTGGGCAAAGATGGTGTATCTCTTGCTGGCGATAGGCTTGGCTTGGGGCATCATGAAGTTTTATCTTACGAGAGAACGCTTGGCGGAGGAACGCCGCCAAAAGGCAGAGATTCTCGAACAAGTGGAGGCTCGTATGAACTTCTTTGCTAGTTTGGCCAAGAGACTGAAGGCTGCCGTGGCTCATCGCTCGTTTGATGAAATCACGGACTTGGTCAATCATTCGTTGGAGATGGGCACAGGAAACATCTCGTTAGCTCGTCAGGACAAGATGGCTACTACAGAAAACAATGATGGAACTATCGAATCAAAGGACACAGAAGAATCCCAAAAACAGGAAAGTCCTGTCTCTCCTGTGTTGAGTGAGGCTGACCAGCGCTTGTTGAAGGAGATAACTGAGGCAATCGAGCAGCACATGATAGATTCCGACTTCAATGTCACCACCTTGCAGGAGACGATAGGCATCGGTGGCAAGCAGTTGTATCGTAAGTTGAAGGCGATGACGGGCATGACTCCTGTGGAATATATCCGTGACATGAGGATGAAGAAGGCTGCGTTGATGCTCAACGAGGGCAAGTTTAGTGTGTCGGAGGTGATGTACACGGTGGGCTTCTCCAATAGCAGCTACTTCTCGAAGTGCTTCTCCAAGGTGTTTGGGATGACTCCGACGGAATACATGAGAAAGTGAAGAATTTAAGTGAAGAGTGAAGAACGAAGAGTGAAGAATTCATTTGTAAGATAAAGACTGTTATTGATAAAATAGAGACTGATGAAAAATCCGATATTGACCATAACTGGTTCTGATAGTACAGGTGGATCGGGCGTGCAGGCAGACATCAAGACGATTTCTGAGTTGGGCGGCTATGCCGTGTCGGCGATAACCAGTATCACTGTGCAGAACACCTTGGGTATCCAGGAGTTCTTTGACATCCCGGCGGAAATCGTGTCGGGACAGATAGAGGCCATCATGAACGATATTCAGCCCAATATCGTGAAGGTAGGTATGATTAGAAAGGTGGAGACGCTGGAAGTGGTCATCGATACCTTGACCAAGTACCGCCCTGACTATATCATCTATGCCCCGGCCATCTGGTCGAGCAATGGCGATGCGTTGATGACGGAGGATGTGGTGAGCCAAATCAAGTATCGCCTCTTGCCACTCTGTTCGGTGGTCGTGGCGAGAAAGAAAGAGAACGACATCATCTTGCAGGACACGAGGCTGCTTCGTATGGCGGAAAACAAGGGATTGAATGTATTCTTGCTCGACAATGCCAACTCGCATGGTCTCATCAATCGTTTTTCCTCCGCCCTTGCCGTGTATCTCAACCAAGGCAAGAAGATGGAGGATGCCTTGGCAATGGCGCAGGACTTCATCAATGTGGAACTCTCTCGTGAGGGCAACCTGCAAGGCAGAAGTCCGGAACTATATAACCAGTTTATCTCGCAAGTGAATAACTTCTGCCGTACCTATAGCGATGTGCATTTCTATGCCGACCAACTCAACGTGAGTGGTCGTTACCTTGCCCAGGTAACTCGCCGCATCTCTGGCAAGACCCCGAAGGCCATCATCGATGAATATATCGTGAAGGAGATAGAGCGAGAACTCTCCACAACGACCCATACGGTGCAAGAAATCGCCAATACTTTCGGCTTCTCGTCGCAAGCCCATCTCACGAAGTTTTTCAAGAAAATGAAAGGGTTAACGCCTTCGGAATATCGGAAGAAGTAATGAAACTTTTCAACCTCTACGGTTGAAATCGTTGATACGCCCTGAAAGGGCAGAAGCTCTAAGCCCAGGGCAACGCCCTGGGTAATAGTTGCAGCAATATGTCGCTCTGTTACAACCCAGGGCGTTGCCCTAGGCTTGGAGCTTATGGGCTTTCAGCCCGTCTCAACCATACAGTTCGAAACTTTTTATACATTTGGGAATATCCCTTATATATATGCGAAACGTGCTTTGTACAAAATGACGCAAAGTTTATAATAATTGGAACACTTTTCTCTTATTTCAGCAAAAAGTGTTTCCTTTGCAGCCATAAACAATAAAATAAATAGAATTATGGCAGAAAATAGACAAGAATTGAACCGCAACTTGGCTCAGATGCTCAAGGGTGGTGTGATCATGGATGTAACAACTCCAGAACAGGCAAAGATTGCCGAGGCAGCAGGTGCATGTGCAGTAATGGCTCTGGAGCGTATTCCAGCTGATATTCGTGCGGCAGGTGGCGTGTCTCGTATGAGCGACCCTAAGATGATCAAGGGTATTCAGGAGGCAGTCTCTATCCCTGTGATGGCTAAGTGCCGTATCGGTCACTTCGCTGAGGCTCAGATTCTTCAGGCTATCGAAATCGACTATATCGACGAGAGCGAGGTGCTCTCTCCAGCAGATAATGTTTATCACATCGACAAGACGAAGTTCGACGTTCCTTTCGTTTGCGGTGCCAAGAACTTGGGCGAGGCTCTCCGCCGTATCGCCGAGGGTGCTACTATGATTCGTACCAAGGGTGAGCCTGGTACAGGTGACGTGGTTCAGGCTGTTACCCACATGCGTATGATGCAGAGCGAAATCCGTCGCTTGGTTTCTATGAGCGAGGATGAACTCTACGAGGCAGCTAAGCAGTTGCAGGCTCCTTACGACTTGGTGAAGTACGTTCACGAGAACGGCAAGTTGCCTGTTGTGAACTTTGCTGCAGGTGGTGTGGCTACTCCAGCCGACGCTGCCCTCATGATGCAGCTCGGTGCCGAGGGTGTGTTCGTAGGTTCTGGTATCTTCAAGAGCGGTAACCCAGCTAAGCGTGCCCAGGCTATTGTGAAGGCCGTTACCAACTACAACGACCCTAAGATGTTGGCTGAATTGAGCGAGGACCTCGGTGAGGCTATGGTTGGTATCAACGAGCAGGAGATTGCCTTGTTGATGGCAGAAAGAGGTAAATAATGAAAATAGCAGTTTTAGCATTACAAGGTGCCTTTGCTGAGCACAGACAGAAGTTGGCTCAGTTGGGCGTGGATAGTTTCGAGATTCGCCAGTTGAAGGATTGGGACCAACCGAAGGATGGTCTCATCATCCCTGGTGGTGAGAGTACCACCCAGGCGAAGCTCTTGAACGAACTCGGTTTGATGGAGCCTGTGAAGAAGACGATAGCGGAAGGTCTGCCAGTCTATGGCACTTGCGCCGGCTTGATACTTCTTGCCAAGAAGATAGAGGGCGAGCCAAGCAAGCGCATCGCTTCGATGGATATCACGGCTTTGAGAAATGCATACGGTCGCCAACTCGGCAGCTTCTATGTCGAGGCTCCGATGAAAGGCATCGAGGGCAACATCCCTATGACCTTCATCCGTGCTCCTTATATTAAAGAGGTATGGGGTGATGCCGAGGTGTTGGCTGAGGTAGATGGCAAGATTGTAGCTGCTCGACAGGGCAACCAACTCGTCACCGCCTTCCATCCTGAGTTGAATGACAGCTTGGAGATACACAAGTATTTCTTGGGTATGTGCAAGAAGTAATATTGGAATAAAAAACGCAGTAGTACTTCAACCTTGAATGAAGTACTACTTCGATAGCCCATGAAGTACTACTTCTTTGTTACATGAAGTACTACTTCTATAGCAGATGAAATAGGCTTCATTGTCCAATGAAGTTGTATGGTTCTGTTTCTTATAAGTGACAAAATTGATATTTTAGCTGTTTATGTTACTTATAAGAAACAGAAACCCTATGGCATTTTCAGTCATTTGGTAGGAAAAGTGTTGCTTTTGATAAAAAGTTCGGTAGGAAAAATGTAATTTTCCTTGGAAGTTCGGTAGAAAAATTGTAACTTTGCAGTTGAAAACACTTAATATCAGTAACTTATGTATAGAAACATCATAAACCAACTAAAAGAGTGGAAAAACAAGGAGCATCGTAAGCCTCTTGTGTTAGCTGGCGCACGCCAAGTAGGCAAGACTTTTATGCTTACGGAATTTGGCAGGCAAGAATTTGAAAACGTTGCTTATATAAACTGTGATGATAACAGTATGGCGAAAGATTTGTTTTTGCAAGACTATGATATGCAACGTATCATCCTTGCCATAGGTGCCATCACTCAGCAAACTATTACTCCAGGTAAGACCCTCATTATTCTTGATGAAATTCAGGAGTTGAGAAGAGGCTTGGCTGCCCTCAAATATTTCTGTGAGAAAGCTCCAGAATATCATGTAGCTGTGGCTGGCTCTCTCTTAGGAATAGCTATGCACCAAGGGGAATCCTTTCCTGTCGGAAAAGTAGATGTTCTCAATATCTACCCAATGACTTATGATGAGTTTTTGCTTGCCAAGGGAAAACAGCAAATGGTAGATATTCTAAAGAGCAAGGATTGGAATACCATTAAGTTGCTTCGCTCGGAGTATATCAAGATGCTCAGAGAATATTATTTCGTAGGAGGTATGCCAGAAGCCGTCAAGGCATTTGTGGAGACTAACGATGCTATTGAGGTAAGAAAAATACAAAAGAACATCCTTTTTACCTATCAGAAAGATATTTCCAAACATGTTCCTACACGAGAAGCTAATCGTATCAATATGGTATGGCAGTCCATGCCATCGCAATTGGTAAAAGAAAACAAGAAATTTATCTATGGTGTGGCTAAGCCTGGAGCTAGATCTAAAGATTTCGAGACAGCCATACAATGGCTGTTGGATGCAGGGTTGGTGTATAAGGCAGAAAGAGTGAACGAGCCCAAGATGCCATTGAAGTTCTATGTTGACATCAGCAGTTTTAAGCTGTTTCTGCTTGATTGTGGTCTGTTAGGAGCTATGAGTGAAACACCAGCAGATAAACTGTTGGTTGCTGAGAATGGCATGGAAGAATCGAAGGGAGCTTTCACGGAAAACTATGTGATGAGCCAGTTGATAGCAACCAACGATACATCTGTTTTCTATTATAGTAATGATGCTAAGTTGGAGATTGACTTCTTGATTCAGCACGATTGTGATATCGTACCGATAGAGGCTAAGGCAGAGGAGAACCTACGTTCTAAATCGTTATCGACATTCGTTGAACAGCATTCTGGTCTCCATGGCATCCGATTCTCTATGTCTGACTATAGGGAGCAGAGCTGGATGACAAATGTTCCTTTATATGCCGCTTCCATATACTTTTAAGTACGCTCCTCGCCTTTTTATGTCCTTTTGTCCTAAAAAGCGAAAAAATGCGGGGTGGAGAAAAATAAACCAATTTGAACCAATCGACTTTCAATATTTTTTAGTATTTTTGTCGGCCAATAAGTAAATGATACTAACTATGAACATCGAGGACTTATCCATCTTTGGACTTTACAGCCAAAAGGAGAACAAAGTGACCGCCGCTTTGTTGCAAGTTTTGGAATTCGGGGGGGCAAGCTTGCTCTGCTCGTTCATAAGTAATTTTGCTTATTTCTTCATATTACCGATTATCTTATTGGGAAAATGTCAGTTGAGGTGCAGAGAACCTGTGGCTCAACTGAGTTGGTATATAGTCATCTTTTATTCTTTAAATTTGTGTCAAGTAAATTTGGAGGATAGCGGATGATTATGAAAAATATGGCAATTTTTGTTCGAAGGATATAATCAAATGACAAGTCAGAATTAGGTGTATGAGTGACGAAGAGATAAAAGAGCATAATGACATGGAGGCTGTCAAAGAGATGGAGATGCAGCTGCATGAACAGTTTGCCTCTAACTATAACAATGGATTTAGTGCGACAGTAACTCTATTCTGTACATTATTGGCGGTGTTATATGGCTATGGGTATATATTCTTGCATTCTAATCTGGATTTTACAATAGGTTTGAAAGATTTGTGTAAGGATGGTAAATATGCTTTGGATGCTTTGATCTTTGCAGGAATAGCTGCAACCATAGTTTTGTTTATCATGAAGTATATATGTGCCTATCAAGGTATCTCACAAAGATTAGAGCAATTTGTAGTTTATGCTATACGTTCGAAATATTATGGAGAAAGTCCTATAGACTTAACCCCTCGAATATATCCGTCTAACTATCATCCTTTCAAAGATGATGGTAAAGGCCTACCTATTGGTCTTTATGGTAAATTCATAGATATACTTTGTGGATTTCAATGCTTGGTTGTTGTTAGTATGGTTATAAAGGTAGTGTGTAGCTTGTTAGAAAAAGAGCAATGTCAATTTCAGTATTGTACAGGCTTTTTAGAAATCTTGGCATTCTTTGTCATTTTTGTAATTTGTTATGGGTTATATACAGATGACAAGCAAGAACTTGTCTCTAAATATTATAAGCGATATGGTGAGTATCTTGAATATAAGAAAATTATCTCAAAGTAAAGAATTGTATAAAAAATGAAACGACATTTACATTTTTATCGATGGTTGTTATGCTTGCAGCTGTTTGTAGTTAGCAGTGCAGTAGCATATTCGCAAGGAAAAGTAACAAACCTTGATGAATTGAAAGCAGGAAGCGTTATAAAGATTTATCCTTATGGTCATTATAACGAGTCATCGTTGGCGTTGGCATGTAGTAGATCCAAAGAGTATTTGACATCTTATGCTAAAGCAGGTGATGGAGATGAGTGGACTCTGATAGATGCCGGTGGCGGCTATTACTATCTAAAGAATGAATTGGGATATTATTGGGCTTACCAAGATGAGTCTAATTCTCATTCTTTAGGTTGTGTGTTGGCTGCTAATGCTGCGGTTAAAGTGAAGCTGACATGGGATAGCGAGAATGGAGGCATCTGTTTTTGGAATCAAAAAACTGACAGGGGGTTGAACAATCTATATAGTTATAATTATCAATATAATTGGTATTCGTCTTCTTCGGATTACGACAATGACACGAACAGCACGTTTGACGTGTATTCTTCTTATGGTAGTGGTGAAGACATTGTGCAAAATGGCATAAAATATCGTTTGGATAATAAAAATATGACGGCACAAGTTTGCGCAAATAATTATCAGGGCAACGTTGCCATTCCACAAACAGTAAGTTATAAAGGTAAAGAATATCAAGTTACGTCTCTTGCCAGTAGGTGTTTCAAAGATTGCAGTGGGTTGACTGGTGTATCTTTGCCCGATGGCATCATTTCGTTGGGAGCATATTGTTTCGATGGTTGTAGTGGTTTAATGAGTATCAGTTTGCCAAACAGCGTCACTTCATTGGGAACATGTTGCTTCCAGGGATGTAGTGGGTTGACGGTGATTTATTTGTCCGATGGCATTACTTCGTTGGAAGGATCTTGTTTCAGAGACTGCATTCGATTGAAACATGTAAAGCTGCCCAAAA
Organism: Candidatus Segatella albertsiae; assembly: GCA_002451555.1. GTDB lineage: Bacteria > Bacteroidota > Bacteroidia > Bacteroidales > Bacteroidaceae > Prevotella > Prevotella albertsiae. Next base: position 10,124 of record DKCU01000049.1, on the reverse strand, counting down.
ACGTCACTTCATTGGGAGGTGCTTGTTTCTATAACTGCTCTGATTTAATAAATATTGTTTTGCCCAATAGCATCACTTCGATAGGAAATGCTTGTTTCTACAATTGCAGTAGCTTGCCAAGCATCACTTTGCCTAATGGCATCACTTGTGTGAATGCCAGTTGTTTCTCAGGCTGTAGTAATTTGTCAAATATTACTTTGCCCAATAGTGTTACTTCGTTGGAAATCGCTTGCTTCAGTGACTGTAGTAGCTTGAAAAATGTCACTTTGCCTAATGGCATCAAAGAAATAGGAATCAGGTGTTTCGCTTATTGCAGTAGCTTGGAAAGCATCACTTTGCCCAATAGCGTCAAAGAATTGGGAGAATCTTGTTTCGTGGGTTGCAGTAGTTTGACGAGTGTCACGTTGCCAAGTAGCGTCACTAAATTGAGAGCAAATTGTTTCTATGGTTGCAGTAGCTTGACAAGTATCGCTTTGACGAATAGCGACACTGATTTTATGGGGACAAGCGTCATTTATTTGGAAGATAGATGTTTTGATAACAGATATTTAAAAAAGCTTCTTCTTAGTTCAAAAACTCCTCCTACAACTAGTTCTAGTTCTTTGGAAATGAGTAACATTACCTTATATGTTCCCAAGGATGCATCAAATAGCTATAAGGAGAAATCTCCATGGAAAGATGCGAAAGAAATAATAGAAAGGGGGGCATTAGTCTCTATGGACTTTGGACAGCCAAATGCTTCAGTCGTTAAAACGGAGACGTGCAAACTGTCGCTTAATATCAAACCTTTGGAGGCGGAATACTATTCTGTATGGTGGTCAAGCGACGATAATAGTGTGGCTACAGTCGTACAGAATGGCAATTATCCGTTGGAGGCTATTGTTACTGCGCATAAGGTGGGTAAGGCTACTATTACGGCAATGGCTCGGGATGGTTCGGGTATCACTGCTACTTGTGAAGTGGAGGTCACTCCATTGCTTGTAAATGGCATTGAACCAATCACCACAGGTGTAGTCAAGACTATTCCTACTAAGTTGGAGGCGAACGTTTTACCTGTAGAGGCAGACAATAAGAGACTGTTATGGACGTGCTTGACTCCAGCAATTGCCACAATAACAGAGGAAGGAATAATCACTGGCTTGAAAATGGGAACCGCTAAGGTGCAGGCCACGGCAATGGATGGTTCGAAATTCTCAAAGACCTTTGATGTGGAAATAAAATCTCTTCCTGTCAGTTCTATATCTTTGCCAAAAGAGAGCTCAATTATGAAGACTGAAAGTCGAAAGTTGGAATATATGGTGTCTCCTACAGCTGCCGACAATCAGAACTTGATATGGAATAGTAATCAAGTAGATATAGCAAGTGTAGATGAAAGTACAGGTCTTATCACGGCCCATAAAGTTGGTGATGCTATAATCACTGCTACTGCAACGGATGGTTCTGGAGTTTCTGCTTCTACGACAATTCATGTGACTCCTCTGAAAGTGAGTAACATTGAGATGCCGAAAGAAATGAAAGTCCTCAGAACGACAACAACCACGATTGAGGCAAAAATATCACCTGTGTTGGCAGATGACAAGAAGTTGTCATGGGCTAGTGAAGATAAGAGTATCGCTACTGTGAACCAAGATGGAGACGTGAAGGGACTGAAAGTTGGCACGACAAAGATCACTGCTACAACTACAGATGGTTCTGTATCTGCGTCTTGTAAGGTGACTGTAACTGATGCAACTATCAAACTTTCCACCATGACTATCAAACTTCGTAAAACAGATACCTATACGGAGCAAGCTGTCGCTATTGAGCCAGAAAATATCGAGCACAAGGATGTCGTGTGGAGTACATCGGGCAATGGGGTGGCGAGTGTTGACAAGGATGGCAATGTCACGGGCAATAAGCCAGGAATAGATACGCTCAGATGCTCCCTTGTATATGCAAGTGGCATATACTCGGAGTGTCGAGTGATAGTCTATGACGAGAATGTTGTGTATATTGGCGGGCTTTATTATCTCTTGCATGATGACGGCACAGCAACGGTGACTGGCATTTATGGTGCCAAAGGAAATGGGTTGGATGCAAGTAAGGTCGCACAGTATTATTCTGGTACAATCAATATTCCACGTTCCGTTACCTATAATGGCGTTACTTACGATGTGACTAATGTGGGAAGCTATTCTTTTGCTTGCCAGAACGACTTGCAGAGCGTGTTCATCCCAACTTCTGTAAAGGCCATCGAACAATTTGCGTCAACCAAGGCGGAAAAGTTGCAGATGGTCAACGTGGAGGAAGATAGTCAACTTATCAATATTGGCAACAGTGCCTTCAAGGAATGTACAGGGTTGCGATTCTTCACCTTTGAGGGTACTACCAATAAAATGAAGTCTATTGATGCCTCGGCTTTCTATGGATGTTCCAAGTTGGAACAAATCAAGTGGGTAGGCAAGAGCACGCTGACAACGATTGGTGATTATGCTTTCTATAAGTGTGCCTCTCTTAACAACTTGATGATGCCAAACTCTGTGTTGAGTGTAGGAAACTACTCTTTCCGCTATTGCTCTGGACTGACCGACGTGTCGTTGTCTTCTACTTTGAGCATCATTTATGAGTATGCGTTTGGAGAGTGTGGATTCAGTCATATCACTTTGCCTGAGTCGCTCGTGTCTGTACAAGCAGGTTCGTTTATCAACAATGAACACTTGCAGGAGATAACGATTCCTGAAAGAATGGAAGGTATAGGCTCTGCTGCATTTGAGAATAACTCTTCTTTGGAAACAGTGACGTTCAGAACGGAAATCAACACAATGACGATAGGCGACAATGCCTTCAATCTTTGTCCTGTCTTGAGCAAGGTCAACATCTCCCATCTGAATAGTTGGGCACATACCAACTTCCAGAATGCCAAGGCAAACCCTGCCAACACCTCACATAATATATATATGAATGGTGTGGAGATTATTGATGTCGTGTTGCCAGAAGGAACAAGATATGTAAACAATAATGCTTTCAATGGATGCTCGCATATCAAGAGCCTTTCGATGCCAAAGACGATAGACCGTATCAATGACAACATCATCTATGGCTGTTCTGCTTTGAAGGATGTCTATTGCTATGCCGAGGATGTGCCAGTGTTTATTGGTACACACGATCCTGCCGACATGGACGATGTGTTTAAGAGTACAACCCTTCATGTCCTCTATGGTAAGGAGAGTGCTTATAAGGCTGATTCTTGGTGGGGTAGATTTGCAAAAGTAGATGGATGTGATGAACCTCAGGTAGAACCAGTCAAGGTGTCAAGCATTACTATTAGCCAGACTTCTGCAACTTTGAAGGTTGATGATACCATACAGTTGACAGCTACAGCTTATCCAACGGATGCCGCCAACCGAAAAATCAAGTGGTATAGTAGCAACGAAGATGTTGCTATGGTTACTGACGAAGGATTTGTTTTGGCGATAGCGGAAGGTTCTTCAGATATTACGGCAGAGGCAACAGATGGTAGTGGAGTTAAGGCTATTTGTCAAGTGAAGGTCGAGAAGAAGCAAGGTCCTGCTGTCATCATCACGCAGTTGGAATTTGAGTCTTCGGCTGTTACCATCGAGCAAGGCAAGCCTGTCCAGCTTTTGGTGAGATACTATCCTGAGAATGCTACCAATAAGCAATTGAATTGGACTTCGGCTAAAACTTCGGTTGCGACCGTGGATGAGAATGGTGTAGTGACAGGTGTTGGTGAAGGTAAGACTATTATCTCTGCCAAGACAACAGATGGATCAAACTTGACCATCAATTGTGTAGTGACTGTCGTTCCTGCCACTGGTATTGGTAATATCTCCATGGGTGATGTGAAGTTGCTTGTCAAGAATCGTAGCTTGCAGGTTGTTGGTCTTGCTGACAATGAGCGAATCAAAGTCGTGAACGCCATCGGCTATACAGTATATGAAGGTACGGAGCACGAGGTTAATCTCCAGTCTGCTGGTATCTATATCGTGAAGGTGAAGGGCAAAACCTTGAAGATTAGCGTGAAGTAGTGACTCTGTAGTGAATGACATTTAGGAATGTGAACGCACATTCCTAAAGGATGAAATATAAGAACAAGGCGGTGTTCCGAGTAAAATCAGAACACCGCCGTTGTTTATGGGTACATACCTACATTTATTCCAAGATTCTTTTTTATAAAAGAAATATTTGGCAATTTCAATAATTTCCTTTATCTTTGTAGGCAGATTTGAATTCAAACGAAAAAGCTATGATACAGAATGTAAAGGAGGTTCCCTACGGAGTGTCTGACTTTCAGACGATGGTGGAACAAAACTTATATTACGTGGACAAGACCATGTATATCCCAGAGTTGGAGAAACAGGCTCGCTACCTCATCTTCATCCGCCCTCGTCGTTTTGGCAAAAGCATCTTCTTGGGTATGCTTCATGCCTACTATGATTGTCGTACCAACAATAAGTTCCAGCAGTGGTTTGGTGATCTTTGGATAGGCAAGCATCCTACACCTTTGCAGGGAAGATATCAGGTGATGCACCTCGACTTCTCGCAAGTGGGAGGCAATATCGACAACTTGGAGGAAAAGTTTAATTTCTACATGGGAGTGCAACTTGATGGCTTCGTGCGCAACTATGCGGAATACTATTCCGATGAGCTTATACAGAAAGTTTATGCCGCTCAGGATGCTGGTGGAAAACTAGCATTGATACAGAACGAGGCGAAATATAAGGAATATCCACTTTATCTCATCATCGACGAATATGACAACTTTACCAACACCGTGCTCAATGAGCAGGGCGAGAAGGTGTATTGGGCGATGACCCATGCCGAGGGCTTCTATCGTGACATCTTCAAGAAGTTCAAAGGCTCGTTTGAGCGTATCTTTATCACAGGTGTCAGCCCCGTGACACTCGATGATGTGACGAGTGGTTTCAATATCGGTTGGCATATCTCCACCAAGCCGGAGTTCAATCAGATGTTGGGCTTCTCCACAGAGGATGTACATGATATTTTCAATTATTATAAGAGTACGGGCGAGGTACGCCCAGATTGCGATGTGGAGGCTGTCGTCAATGAGATGAAGCCTTGGTACGACAACTATTGTTTCTCTAAAGATGCTTTCTATACGCAGAGCAAGGTGTTCAACTGCGATATGGTGATTTACTTCTTGCGTAATTACATGAGTAGGGGAGAGGCACCTGAGGAAATGATAGACCCAAATACCAAGACCGACTACAACAAGATGAAAAAGCTCCTCCAACTTGACAAGATGGATGGTAATCGCAAGGGCGTAATCCGTACCATCGCCGAGAAAGGAGAGATTGTATCCCAGCTCTTCACGACTTTCCCAGCCCATGACGTGACCGACCCAGAGGTATTCCCAAGCTTGCTGTTCTATTATGGCATGTTGACCATCAAGGGTATCTTGGGCAGTCAACTCATCTTGGGCATTCCAAACAATAATGTGCGCCAGCAGTATTACGGCTTCTTGCGAGATGAGTATCAAGACGTGAGACATATCAACACAAGCGACCTTATCACGATGTTCACCTACATGGCATTCGACGGAAAGTGGCGTGAGGCATTGGAGCACATGGCGGACGCTTATGAGAAGGTCTCTTCCGTGCGTGATGGCATCGAGGCGGAGCGCAATTTGCAAGGGTTCTTCATGGCTTACCTAAGTCTGGATCCTTATTATTATACCGCCCCAGAGTTGGAACTCAACCATGGTTATTGCGATTTCTTCCTCTTGCCCGACTTGACTCATTATCCGACTAAGCATAGTTATATCTTGGAACTCAAGTTGATTCCGAAGAAGGAGAAAGGAATGATCAAGAAGGTGCATGAGGCAAAGATATCGGAGCAATGGGAGCAGGCTGTAGAGCAAATCAATCGTTATGCAGAGGCTCCAAGGGTAGAGGCTTTGCGTCAAGGCACTCAGTTGCATAAGATTATCATGCAATTCGATGGTTGGAAATTATGGAGAATGGATGAGGTGTAAGAAAATTCTAAAGGATGAAAGAATAAAAAAGGCGGTGTTCCGAGTAGAATCGGTACACCGCCTTTGTTTATGCTAATCTAGCTATTTTTATTTTTCCGTTGGGATGATTCTTTGTTATAATAACTCAGGCAGTTGGAAGAGTTTCACACTGTTACTGCCCTTGATGAGGATGTAATGGTCGTGAGGCTGGTTCTGCTTGATGGCTTCCTTCACTTCCTCCACATCGTGGAACTTGCGATACTGGCAAGTAATGTCCTTGAACTCATCGCCTACCAACCAAACATTCTCCAAACCTGCAGCTTGCAATTGGTCGATGACTTTCTGGTGCTCTTCGTGGCTTACCTCGCCGAGCTCGCCCATCTGTCCGAGAATCGCCATCTTGTTAGGCACGTCCATTAGGCGGAAGTTCTCGATGGCGGCAGCCATGCTCGAAGGATTGGCGTTGTAGGCATCCACTACGAGTTTGTTGTGGGATGTTTCTTCTAGCTGCGAACGATTGTTGCTTGGAATGTAGTTTTCTAGTGCATGATCTATTTGCTGAGGCTTCACGTCGAAGTGGAGACCGATGGTGATGGCTGCAAGCATATTGTCGATGTTGTAAGAGCCGATGAGATGAGTCTGTACCTCATGCCATTCCATGCCTTCCTTGCGCCAACGGAACTTGAGGAACGGAGCGCAAGAGATAACCTCGCCCCAAACATCGCAGTTCTCGTCCTTGCCGTAGGTGATGATGCGGTTGATATTGCGCTCTTCTGCCATCAGCATCAAGTGCTCGTTGTCGGCATTGATGAATACGAGGGCATCGTGGGCAGAGAGGAAATCATAGAGTTCGCCCTTGGTCTTCTTCACTCCCTCGAAACTACCGAAGCCTTGCAGGTGGGCACGGCCTACGTTGGTAATCATTCCGCAGGTCGGTTCCACGTACTCCACGAGCTTCTTGATGTCGCCAGGATGGGAAGCTCCCATCTCTACGACTGCTATCTCGTGCTCTGGGGCAAGACGGAAGAGCGTCTTAGGTACGCCTACATCGTTGTTGAAGTTGCCCTGTGTGAACATCACGTTGTACTTCTCGCCGAGCACGGCGGAAACCAACTCCTTGGTTGTGGTCTTGCCGTTGGTTCCGGTGATTCCCACCACAGGGATGTCGAAATGGCGGCGATGCTCACGAGCCAGTTCCTTGAAGGTTGTGAGGCAATCATCTACGAGGATGTATCGCTCGTCGCCCTCCTTGGCATACTCCTTTTCATCCACAATCACGTAGGCACAGCCTTTCTCCAAAGCCATGTCGGCAAACTTGTTGCCATCAAACGATGCACCCTTCAAAGCCAGGAAGATGCTGTCCTCAGGACAGTCGCGGCTATCGGTGGTAATCACCGGGTGCGCTTGGTAAATCTGATAGAGTTCTGAAATTTCCATATCGTCTATAACTATTGTTTTTGTTTTTTCGGATGCAAAAGTAATCTAAATTGAGGACATGGCAAACATTTTTCTGAAAAAATAGTGATATTCTCAATTATTATTTCTAAATTTGCATAAGAAAAGCTGCACTCGGCAATTTTGAAAACAGTTTTCATTGCGCTCGTTTGCATTTTCTTCGCAAAAATATTCAAAGAATCATTTATCAGATGAGGTTGGAATGGGCATCAGAGACGAAAAAGATAAAACGAAAGTGAGGAAGGAAAAGCTGGCAGGCTATTTCTATAATTTATCCCAGTTGACGTTTACGGGAACTGGGGTCGGTGGTATTGCGCCGATTCTACAAGGTGAGTTTGGAACGAAAAATTATTTGGTTATATTGTTTGGTACGATAATGACAATATTGTTTGCAAGTATAGCCAATCGAATCTTAAAATATTAGATTATGGAAGTTTATAATGGATTATTGTTTTTCTTTGGATTAGGAACAATCATAGCAGGCTCTTTCTTGGCTTGGACATATACCAAACCTGGAAAGAAATGGTTAAAGGAGTTATAACCCGATGGAATATACAATCAATATTAAGGGGCGCTTGATGGATTTGAGCACCCCTCAGGTGATGGGAATCCTGAACGTAACGCCCGATAGTTTCTACTCTGGCAGTAGAAAACAGACTGAAAAGGAGATAGCCGACAGGGCTAACCAAATCATAGAAGAAGGTGGCAGCATCATTGATGTAGGTGCTTTCTCCACTCGTCCTGGTGCCGATGAGGTGTCGGAGGAAGAGGAGGGAAGACGCTTGAAGTTTGCCCTCGACATCGTTCGCCGTGAGCAACCCGACGCAGCCATATCCGTGGATACTTATCGCCCAATCTTGGCACGTAAGTGTATCGAGGAGTGGGGGGCTGACATCATCAATGATGTGTCGGAAGGTGGAATCACGGGCATAGCCAATGTGCCTTTGGAACAAAGACAGGAGGATTATCCTGAGATGTTCCGATTGGTGGGCGAACTGAAGGTTCCTTATATCTTGATGTCGGTGCAGCCAACACTGAAAACAATGATGATGGGCTTCGCCAAAGAAGTGCAGCAGTTGCGTGACCTCGGAGCGAAGGACATCATCCTCGACCCTGGCTTCGGCTTCGGCAAGAATCTCATCCAGAACTATCAGATATATAATGAACTGGAGAAACTCAACGTACTGGAACTGCCTGTACTCGTGGGCATCTCTCGCAAGAGTATGATATACAAGTTGCTAGGCGGCGATGCCACTACTTCGCTCAATGGAACGACCGTACTCGATACCATCGCCCTGATGAAGGACACCAGCATTCTCCGAGTACACGATGTGAAGGAAGCAGCCGAGGCGGTAAAAATTGTGGCGGCTATGAGGGATGAGTGTTAAGCATGAAAGCTAATGTCCCTTAACTTCCCTCTAACTTCTCTTAACTTCAATAAATTCCTAAACAAATGATTGAATTTGGAATAAAAGATGCCTTAGATATTCTTTTGGTAGCCTCGTTGCTATTTTATGTCTATCGCTTGATGAAGGAATCTCGCTCACTGAACATCTTCGTGGGCATCATGCTTTTCGTACTCATCTGGCTTTTTGTGAGCCAGGTGTTGGAGATGCGCTTGTTAGGTTCGATACTCGACAAGTTGGTCAGCGTGGGTGTCATTGCCCTTATCGTCATTTTCCAAGAAGATATTCGTCGCTTTCTTTATGAGATAGGTTCGCAGAAAGGAATGCGCCGACTTGTTCGTTTCTTCCACTCTAACAAAGAAAGCCAACGAGAGGCTGACAAGGAAACTATCATGCCTATCGTGATGGCTTGTATGAGCATGGCGAAGAAATATGTGGGTGCGCTCATCGTTATAGAGCGCGGTGTGCCGCTGAAAGACATCATGGACACAGGAGAAGAGATAGACGCAAAAATCAATCAACGATTGATAGAGAACATCTTCTTCAAAAACTCACCTCTACATGATGGTGCTATGGTTATCTCCAATAAGCGTATCATGTCTGCGGGCTGTATCTTGCCAGTGAGCCACAACCTCGATATTCCTAAGGAACTTGGTCTTCGACATCGTGCCGCCTTGGGTATCTCGCAGAGTAGCGATGCCATCGCCGTCATTGTATCGGAAGAAACAGGACGAATCAGTGTCGCCATCAAGGGCGAGTTCAAACTTAGGCTTTCCGCAGAGGAACTTGAGAGTATCTTGACGCAGGAAATGATATAAATTAAGTGAAGAGTGAGGAACGAAGAGTGAAGAAATCATGTGCTTTCGTTCTTCACTCTTTCTTTTCGTAAACCTTTACGGAAAAGAATCTCTTCTGTTTTAGCTTTTTTTACACATTTTAATAAGGTGTATTTAAAAGAATTTGTGTACTTTTGCAAAGTCGATGTGGCAAAAAGGTCGTGATCGTTAAGACACCGCCTTTCACTTTGGCAATCTACTTAAGACAACAACAAAAATTAAATAAATTAGTTAAAGTAAAATGGATTTATTACAGCAAATCGTAGCTCGCGCTAAAGCTGACAAGCAGCGCATCGTGCTCCCTGAAGCAGAAGAGGAGCGTACTTTGAAAGCAGCCGATAAAGTTTTGGCTGATGATCTCGCAGACATCATCCTCATCGGTAACCCTGCCAACATTAAGAATCTCGCTGCACAGTGGGGTCTTAACAACATCGACAAGGCTACTATCGTTGATCC
>DKCU01000112.1 GCA_002451555.1 Candidatus Segatella albertsiae | reverse complement strand
GCATTTTGATGCGTCCGCCCTGGGAGAAGATGGACATCTTCCGCTCCGCCCCATTCTTTCTCGAATTGGTACCTAAGGGCATCGACAAGGCGCAATCTCTATTGCGATTGCTATCGAAAATCAATCTCACCCCTGCCGACATGATAGCCTTCGGAGATGGCTACAACGACCTCAGCATGCTCAAGCTGGCTGGTATGGGCGTGGCGATGGAAAATGCCGCACCAGAGGTAAGAGCCGAAGCCGACTACGTGACCCTATCGAACGAAGAGGATGGCGTGGCTGCGGCATTGGAACACTTCGGGATGTAACTCTAACGAACGAACACTAACGCAAAAAATTGAAGAGTACGAAAAGAGGGGGTGTCATAAATCCTATGGATAGCAGACTAAGACGGGCAGATTGCCCTTTCAGGGCGCATAGGACATGACTTATGCCACACCCTCTTTTGTTTTTATTAATTTTATGGCTTGATGTAAACCTTCAGATTATGGATTTATATAAATCTTCTGGTCGAGCAAGCCATTGAGGTAAACGCTCAATACTCCAGCCTCATAATCCATCTGCAAGTGAACCTTGTCGAGCTTTGTTGGCTCATACCATCTGCCTCCAGTACCACGGTCCTCGGTCTTCCAGCAATCGGATGTCGCCAACTTATTGGTGCTCTTCCAAACCTGCTTCTTATATCTCACCTCTGGCTTCAAGCTCTCGCCATCCAACCAGTAAGACAACTTACCCAACTTGAGCAAACAACCTTGGTAGTTCTGCTGTTTCAAGTCTAAGTCGAGAGATACATGGAAATCTTTCTTGGCATCAAACTTTACTTTCTTAGCATCATACTCACCGTTCTTCATGCCGTAGGAATTAGTTGCCGTATTTACAGCATTCTCGAATCCTGCGAAATCAGCATGTAGAGCAGTGCAATAGCCTCTTGGACGCTGCTTGCTCACAATCCAGTCGTAATAATCACCGTTCATCCATGTCAATCGCAACGGAGTGTTCTCCGAATCAGGCAAGATGTAAGGGCGCACATTGTTCTTCTTCGAGTTTTTGGTAATTTGCTCCGTACTGACAATCTTGCCGTCATCACCGATCGTATATTTAAAGATTTCATACACTCTTCCATACTTGCCCACTACTGGCATAGAGGCATAAACGATGTTGACATGGGCAGGGTCGATGGCCATGCCTGCGCTGTAGCAACGTTCCAAGTTAGGACTCTGATGAAAATGACCACCCGAATTGCCGACGTAGGTCTTCTGCCATTTTTTGCCATTCCAGCGCATATAGTAGAAATCGTGCAACTTTTTGTCGGTAGATATTCTTACCATCGCAATCACAGGGTTTCCTTGCTTGTCTGGTGTAACTTGGAATACCCAGTTTCTCTCATGTGGTGCATCCACGACAGTTTCAGAATGTTGCTGTAGATACTCAGCCTTTCTCGTTACCTTCAACGGACCGTCAGCAATGTTGGACAACACCTTGCCATGGATGTCTTGTAACTGGAGCTTATTGATGTCAACATAATTGAAATACAACCAGTTGGGTGACTCATTGTCAGGGTGTCCCGTGGTATAAGTAAGATAAATTTTGTCCTTTCCATTCGAAGCATACTTGGCATACGGACGGGCACCAGTAGATTGTACCATTTGATAAGGTCCCCATTCCACCTTCACATCATCATTGGCATCGGGCAAAGTGATTTTGGCGATGGTAGGATGCCATCTCACGCCACGCCAGCAAAGATAAAAGTGAGTAGGATCATCGGAGAGGATGAATGGAGAAGGATAAGTAGTATTGTCCTTCGTCTTGATGACTTTCTCCTCACCGAGAGTGGTGATGTCGCCCGGTTTGCGACTCACACGATAGTAGAAACATGGCTCGTCGGTATGGCGAGAGTAGAACACCATGATTCGATTGTCGGGCAAGGCAAGGAAGGTTGGGTTGTCGTGGTCATCGGGCTGGAAATAAGAACGAACCAACACTTCCGTCTGTTTCTTCTCCTTGAAATCGTATTGCATCGCCTTGATGTTGCCGTGTACATCAATATAGCCGATGTAACTTTTGTTGATGCTGCCGTCCTTGCTCTCGAAGTGCATGGCACGAGGGTCGGCAAACCAGCACCAAGCTCCCTCAGGAGTGATTTCTGTTCCGCTGTATGTATTTTCCACCGAAGTCTTGGAAGAGTTCGGATTCTTCTGATACACTCTCACGTAGTCGATGAGATACTTCATAGGCAAGGCTTCGTCTGCGATCTCACCACCATTGTCACCACCCAGGGCGAGATTGAGCAAGAGATACTGTGGTTTCTTGAAAGGTTGTTCGCCATTGCCCAACTTGCCGTTTACAGCCTCGTCTTGACGGATTTCATTCAGCAGTTCATCGTCGAGATAGAGTTTGATGCTCTGTTCATCCCAATCCATGCGCCAGATATGAAACTTATCAGCCCACTGTGCGTCGCGGTCGGTGAAATGGGAGAAAGGCACAGCCTTGCTGTTCCATTTGGCAGTCCACTGCTTATCAGTTCCCCAACAAGCGTTGGCAAGGATATGCGGAACGCCTTGCTTGCGATAAAACTCCATCATGTCGATTTCGCCATTCGAAGGCCAGTCCATACCACGTCCCAAGAGCCAAATGGCAGGCCACGCACCACCGGCAGTAGGAACCTTCGCTCTCACCTCCACTCTTCCATAGAGGAATTCCTTCTTTTCCCGAGTGTTAACAGAGGCTGAGGTATATTCGATTTTCTCAATATTGGTCGGCCATTGCTTGCTCGCCTTGTCAAAGCGAGGATTCTTGCGAAGTTTCTTCTCCTTGCGAGCCTCGATGACGAGGTTGCCATCCTTGCAATAAGCATTGGCCTTCTGATACCATTGCGCCTCATGGTTGCGCTTGAATCCCTCCTCGTAATCCCAGACTTTAGGATCAAGCTGACCATTGGTATTGAACTCGTCGTTCCAAACCAATTTCCAATCCTTTTCGTCTTGCACGGAGTTGGCTGCCGAGGAGTTGGTATCCTGGCAGTTTCGGGCGAGACCAGACATCGGGCACAAGCTTGTCATCAACAAGCAAGCCCATCCGATACGATACTTTGCTTTCATATTTTCTTTGTATTGTAATGAATGTTATTTACGATAGTTACATTGTTAGTTGTCCTTTCCAAATGGGAGGATGGCGCAAAGTTATATAATAATAATGAAAGGAATGGTAATTTATCGTGAAAGATGGTAAATATAACGTTATTTTTGAGGCAAAGATGAGTTTTTGGGCTATCTTTTCTTGGTAATCCAAAAATTATCAAGTAACTTTGCATAGAAAATATATTCATCTAAAAGCTAAACAATAACAATAAATATACCGTTATGAGGACAAAAATCTCATGGATTCTCTTGCTTTTGTCCATTCTCTTAACAGAGACAAAGACACAAATAATACGGGAAAAGCAGAGGGACATTTTCCCCTTGCCGTCTGTTTCCATCACCACTTCCGACGAATTGCGCCAAGTGATGTTTGATAGCAGGGGAATGATGTGGATGGCCACTTCTTCTGGCATATTGAAGTATGACGGTTATTCTTTCTTGCAGATTTCCTCCACCTTGACCTCCCCTCTCTTGTTGCCAGACAACTATGTGCAGTGCATGGCGGAAGACCGCCAGCATCGCCTTTGGATTGGCACCAACGATGGGGTGGCATGCTTTGATATGCAAACTGGAGGACGCAAGCATTATCATGCACCTGCCGAAAACCAGCGTATCATCTATATGATATTCGTGGATAGAGAAGGTATCGTATGGTTAGGAACCGATGGTGGACTTTTGCGCTACGATGAGAAAACCGACAAGTTGGTAGATGCTTCCTTTTGTCGTTCCAGCGTCAAGTCAATGGCAGAAGACAAAAAAGGCAACCTATATATCGGTACCTGGTCGAGTGGACTGTATATATATAATAAGGTGAAGAAAACGATGCGCCCTGTAGAAGGAGTAGGCACCAACGCTTATTCACTCTGCCTTGACGATATGGATAGATTATGGGTAGGCTCATGGGACGATGGCTTGCGACTTGTCACTTCACCCTCCAATCCACAGACAGCTACTGTCCAAAAAATCGAAGAAACAGGAAAAGACCGTATCTATAATATAGCCTTAGACCCTTTGACGCATTCCGTATGGGTCTGTTCCAAGAGAAAAGTATGGGTGATTTCAGACAAATTACAGGTTACTGACATACCTAACGCCCATGCCAGCGATTTCTCATACTTGGCATCCAATGGCAAGGGTTTGATGGCTGTGATATCCACCTACGACGGTCTCTCACTCTTTTCCACCTTGCCATCACCGATACACTATCAGTCCATAGAACATTTTTCACCTATCAGCGACTTGCTTACTTGGGATGGAAAACATTTTTGGTTAGCCTCCAAGAGTATGGGATTGGCTCAAAATGGCGAGTTGATAGACAAGCGCCCTTATGCAGCTCTGCTCAAGAGAAAGAATGGAGAAATATGGATGGGAAATATGTATTATGGCATTCGGGTAGTGTCGCCGAATGGCAAGATACGCATGCTCAACTCTGAGAATTGTAGTTTTTTGGAAGAAGAAGGCATCACTTCCCTGACTGAGACCAAAGAGGGTATTGTACTTGCTGGTCAATGGAGCCATATCGCTATTTTCCTATCTGACGGCAAGGGCTACTCCCTAGACCTATCCCAATATCTCAAACCTTTTTACAGAGGAAAGGCATCCCACATCACTCAAGACAGCAAAGGCAGAATCTGGATTTCTACCCAGACCAACGGTATTTTGCTTTTGACAGGCGATTATCACTATAAGAACAGGCTCAAAGTGAAAGGGTATAATCTCTCCAATGGAAAATATCCACTGACAGAATCTACGGCATGCTTGGAAGACAGGCAACATCGTTTGTGGGCGATAGCCAAGTCAGGAGGCTTACTGAGATATGATGAGCAGAAAGATTGTTTTGAACCTGTGGGCAAACAGTTTGGAATAGAGGAAGACAAACTCTATGCGATCAACATGGATGCACAAGGCACTTTGTGGATGGCAGCAGACAACTATTTGATTCGTTTGTCTCTTGACCAGCAAGGCAAGGCGGAAGTTAGGCGTTTCTATGTGTCTGGGGATTTGCAAAATGTGAAGTTTCAGGAAAATGCCACATCTTGGTGGAACGGAGTGCTCTATTTCGCTGGAATGAACGGCATTGTCAGTTTCAATCCTTCTGATTTTAAAAAGTCGGCCCGACAAGACTATGACAAATATAAAAATTCAGTGGTGATGACCGACATCCTATTGGATGGTGTCACCTACACGGCTTTGGACAGTGTTGGTCGCAAGGAGATTTCTATTGTTCCTCCTGGCCATACCCATCAGGTAATTATCCCATCATCAGTAAGGAAAATTGAGATTGATTTCGCCATGTTGGCGTATGATGGCAACAAACAGCGACTTTATTCCTACCGCCTGGAGGGATATGACAAGGACTGGGTAATGTGCGGCAAGGGCGAGCACAGAGCTAGCTTTGAAAATTTACCCTCGGGTACGTATAAGCTCCATCTGCGTGCCATGGACAATTATGGCGAATGGCAAGGGATGGACTATGCTGTCAAGATAAAAGTACTGCCACCTTGGTGGGCTACTTGGTGGGCTAAACTATTGTGGCTGGTTTTGTTGATAGCATGCATATATGGTGTCATTGTTTGGTATCGCCAACGCATGAAGACGCAAAACCAGTTGCAGATAGCTCGTATCTTTACCAACATTACCCATGAGCTTCTTACTCCACTGTCTGTCATTTCTGCTTCTATGGATGTATTGAAGGAGCAGGTTCCTGCGGAAAACTACGAGTCGATGAAGCGCAATGTAGAGCGGCTCAATCGACTGATAAGACAAGTGTTGGAAATCGACAAATCGAAGAGTGGTCGCCTACGACTTTTGGTAAGCAAAGGCAATCTACAGGAGTTTATCTCTCAAGAATGCGAGAACTTGCGTGCCTTGGCTACCCAAAAGCACATCGACATCTCTTACACTTCAGCCGAAGCAAATGTGTCGGCATCGGGAAGAAATTTCGAATATTTTGATTCCGACAAGATGGACAAGATACTGTACAACCTTCTTTCCAATGCCATCAAGTATTCCGAAGAGGGCGGTAAGATACAGGTGACAAGCCAATTAAAGGATGACGGCATGGTGATGATTTCCATCAAGGATAATGGAATCGGTATCTCCGCCGACAAGATGAAGCATCTCTTCAGCAGATTCATGGATGGTGACTATCGCCGAATGAAGACGATGGGCACGGGAATCGGACTTTCGCTTACCTACGACTTGGTGAACCTCCACCATGGTAAGATAACTTGCGAGAGCGAAGAAGGGAAAGGAACAACCTTTATTGTGACCCTACCCGTAAGAAAATCCGCATATCAGCCTGAAGAGATCGACGAAAGACGGATCTCAGGCAATCTTCAGAAAGATGCCGAGCAAGTGGCTGTAGGCTTGGAAACTAAACAGTCATTACATGGCAAAGCATTCTCTTTAGATTCTTCTGAGAAAGAATATAAGATTCTCCTAGTGGAAGACAATGCGGAACTTTTGAAGTTGATGCGTCAGATACTGGAGCCAAACTTTGAGGTCTATACAGCGAAAAATGGCGAGCAAGCTTTGCGAATCGTTGAGAAAAGACCACTCGACATCGTAGTGTCGGATGTCATGATGCCGGTAATGGATGGCATAGAGTTGACCAAGCGCATCAAGCAGAATCCAGACTTCGGACAGTTGCCTGTAGTGCTACTGACGGCGAAGACTCGTGAGGAAGACCGTGATGCTGCATATCAGATAGGTGCCGATGAATATCTCTGCAAACCATTCGGCATGGATGCCTTGCAACTACGTATTCTCAACATACTGAAAAATCGTGAGCGAATCCGACAAAAGTTTATGTCGCAGACTGACTTTGAGCCTGAAAAGCAATCGTATAGCAATCCCGACACCTTGTTCATGGAGAAGGCGATTGCATGCGTGCATCAGCATCTCTCAGACCCAGACTATGACCGCGATACTTTTGCCAAGGAAATGTGCATGAGTGCCAGTTCACTTTACAAGAAATTGAGGACACTAACAGGACAAAATGTATCAGCTTTCATGAATAGCATCAAGATGAAGGAGGCATGTAAGTTTGCAAAAAGCAACCCTTACATGCCTGTGAACGAGGTGTATGTCCTGCTGGGATACAGCACACCAGCCTATTTCAGCCGCCTTTTCAAGGCTGAGTTTGGAATGACATTCAAAGAGTATCAGGATAAGATACTGAAAGACTAGTCTGAAATCCAAAAAGTTACTTCGTCTTGATGCGAATCACGGTAAAGGAGTTCTCTGGCATGGTGTAGGTAAACTTCTTCTTGACCTGGAAAGTATTTTTCTCTTCGAAAGAGTGACCACCCTTACCTGTGCGAGGATAGTTGCTTGCTTCGAGGTCTCCCTTGAGAACTGAGATGATAGCCTTCGACTTGATGCGTTTGAAGGCACTGAGGTCGATGCTCACCTGCTGCGCAGCTCCAATGTTAGACATCTTCAGAATAATGTCGCCCGTCTTGGAGTCCTGCACGCAAGAAGAACGCTCCATCGCATTGCCATCTTTCTTGATGATGGTATTGGAGAAATACTTGTCGCCATGGTTCTGACCGAAGAGCTTCTGAACATAGTAGTTGATAGTAGGATAAACCGACTTGCCATCGAAGTAAATCAAGTCTGGGTTCCACTGGGTATGTCCCACACGACCGAACAATGGTGCATAAGATGCAAACTCCACCACATCTCCGTTACGCTCCAAGTTGCACATATAGGCAGCTTCAGCCAGTGCGTTCTGGAGGGTAGAGCCCCAAGAGGCATATTCTCCCACATAAACCTTTCCATAATCAGCGCGAGGATAGTTGTCGTAGCGATGCAGATTGTTGAGGAACCATTTGTAGCCGCAATAATAGTGCTCGTCGATAACTGGCACTTTCAGGTCGCGAGCCACCTTCCATCCTTCCTCATAGTCAAAGCCTGAATGTCCTGGGCCAGATGTTCCTACCACCTTGATGTCAGGATACTTGGCGTGGATGGCATCGAATATCATTTTGAAGCGGACTTTGAAATCTTCCGTGATATGGTCTTCGTTGCCAATTCCGATATATTCGAGGTTGAATGGCTTCGGATGTCCAGCCTCAGCACGCTTCTTTCCCCAAGTAGAGGTAACGGAACCATTGCAGTATTCTATCAAGTCGAGGATGTCCTGGATATAGCTCTGCATATACTCCATAGGCACTGCCTCCTGTCCTTTTCCACGACTACGGGCAGAATTTTGACAACTTACTCCTGCTGCGATGACAGGGAGAGGCTTGGCGCCGATGTCCTCACAGAACTGTAGATACTCGAAGTAGCCAAGACCCATGCTCTGCTGATAATTCCAAATATTCTTCTCAGCCTTGCGTTGTTCTACAGGTCCGATGGTGTTCTTCCAATTGTAGATGTTGGCGATACCGTCGCCATGAGACAAGCAACCACCTGGGAATCTTACGAAGGATGGTTTGAGAGCTGCCACAGTCTCAGCCAAGTCCTTGCGCAATCCGTTGGCGTGACCCTTGTAGGTATCGGTTGGGAAGAGAGATACCATGTCGATGTCGATGGTGCCTGTCTGTCCAAACTGCAAGGCGAGAGTAGCAGAGTCTGCTTCTTCCTTTGCCTTGAGTGTAAATTCATATTTCTTCCAAGATTCAGAATTGGCGGTGAAGGTGGTGTCGGCAATGACATCGCCCTTCTTGCTTCTGAGGCTAACATATACTGGCATACCTTTGCCATCCTTAGGGTTGAGAGCCCAGTCGTCCTGCCAATTTCCCGTAGGTTTCTTGACGATATTCTTCATGAAGGCAGAGAAACGGTAGGTCGCATCCTTCTTGATGACCATGCCATCATAGCCATGGTTACGAATGCCCGGTCCTTTCCCTCTCACTGTCTTTACGTTCACTTCCAGGTAGTGAGGGTTGTTGGGATGGATTGGAGCCTTGCTTTCGAGTGAGAGTGTGGCGATGGTGTTGCCCCATTTTAGGAAATCCCATCCCGTGAAGTAATGCCAACCGCCCTTGGGTTGCTTGTGGGCATCGAGGTCGGATGGAGTATATTCGAATGAGCGGTTTTGCACCAATTCTGCATATAAGCCACCATCGGCGGCATAGTTGAGGTCTTCAAAGAATATTCCGAAGAGATTCTTGCTGATATCCTTGCTTGCAGTTGTAGTCTGGCTTACTGCCATGGTTGGCAGAGTAGCGAGTGCAAGCAGTGCTGCTGAAAATAATGTTTTCTTGTTCATTGTTTTGAATTTATTTCAGATTTTAACTATAAGTTGTTCTTGGCTGTGGCGTATAGACCCAGCATATTGCCCACGAAACCTCCAGCCATGTTGGTGCTAAGGAAGTCGCCCTTGACAGTGGTGCCGATATTCTCGAAATGGGTGCCGTCGAGTGAGTAGGCAAACTGGAAATTGTCGTTGTTGCCCTTCACTTGCAGCATGATTTCCGCTTTACCATTCACAGGTTTCGTATCCAGTACTTCCGTCTTGTCCTTCCATCTCTTGGCAAGTACAAGGGTGCTCTTGCCATTCTTTTGGGTTAAGCCGAGAACGATTTGAGCGTTTCTGTTCTGGAGGCAAGCGATGCCTGCCAAGTCTTTTTCGCTCTTTGGGGTGTATTTCAACTTGGTTGTGAACGCAAAGTTATGGTGCAACTGGCGAGTCCAAAGTGCGGACAAAGCCTTTTTCTCCTCGATATTGTTTTCGAAAGGCTTGATGCGCACACCGCCAACATTTTTCTTTTTGCCTTTCTTGCCAGCATTCTCCAGATAAGCGAAATGGATAGGATTGCAGCGCTCACCCACCCAACGGTAGTCGAGTTTATCAGCAGTGAATTTGTCGGTGAACCCAAAGTTACCGCAAGCGGCGAATCCCAGGGAACCTTGTTGGTTGCTGACACCTTTCGGCATCTTCAATTTCGGTTCCAATGGAATCAGACCATTCTCGAAGAGAGGCCACTTGCCGCTCCAGTCAACAGGCAGAATAAAGGTCTCACGTCCCAACGTAGCATGACCATCGGCATTAGGCCTTACAGCCAGGAACACACCATACCATTTGCCATCTTTGCCTTCCACGACATCAGAATGACCAGCCCATTCCACCTTGTTTTTGCGGTTAGGGTCGAGGTAACGTTGCGACAAGATAGGGTTGCTCGGTGCCTCTACGTATGGACCATATACATGGTCGCTCACAAATACCACCTCGCTATGAGTGTCGCCAGTGCCGCCTTCCGCACACATCAGGTAGTACTTGCCATCTTTCTTATAGAGGTGAGGAGCCTCAATCCAGAATGGATGTTTCTCCAGCTTGGTACCACCATCCACGATGATTTTGTCGCTTCCCTTGACCAACTGGTCTGTATTCACGTCATATTCCCATATCTTGATGGCACGATGCCCATTCCACTTTTTCTCCTTCGGTGCATCGTTGTGTACGATGTAAGCCTTTCCGTTGTCATCGAAGAAGATGGAAGGGTCTATGCCATTGAAATGGAGATTGATAGGATCACTCCAACCTTTCTCTGGGTCTGTGGTCTTCACCATCATGTTGCCCATGTAAGTGGTTTGGGTGGTAATCATATAGAATGTCTTGTTGTGAGGATTGTAGCGGATGGTAGGCGCATAGATACCGTTGCTGGTACCGCCACCGCCCACTTTCAACTGTGAGTCTCTGTCCAACACATGACCTATCTGCTTCCAGTTGACCAAGTCGGTGGAGTGAAAGATAGGCACGCCAGGGAACATGACGAACGATGAGCAGACGAGATAATAGTCATTGCCCCGTCGGCAGATGGAGGGGTCGGGATAGCAGCCTTGGAGGATGGGGTTGTAAAACTCGTCAGCCTTCAAGGGATTTTGAGTGAACACGGAGTCGCTTCCCTCGTAATGCACTTCCGAGAACAAAGGCCAAAGCTTGCTGTTGTTCTTGGCTTTGTCATCAGTGTTGCCTTTGGCAAAACCTGCAAATGGCGTAGCAAGTGTTGCCGCCAATAAAACACTGGTTAAAAGATTTCTTGTATTCATCATTATTGATTCTTATTAATTTTGTTTTGTTTCGTTAGAAATACATTTAGATAATCATTTTCGAAGGCAAAAGTAATAAGAAACATCAATAAATGGATGAAATTATAGTGAAAGGATTTATTTTTATAGGTAAATATTATAGATTATCAAGTCAAATATCGATTATTTACCCCAAGAACTCATAAAGTGATTCTACAAAAGTTCTTGGGGTAATATACTAGGCATTCAAATCTATTAACTTATCTTTCTCTTGTCTCATCTTATATCTCTTCACAAGCCACCATCTCTGTGCCTCGATATATGACGACAAGTTTGTGGAGAGTCGTGGTCTTCACCGATTCTCTTACGATGTCGCTATCAGCGTAACGGCTAATCTGGGCAGAAGCTTCCTCGAATAGTTGCTTAACCTGAGCATCGGTCGTACTCGACTTGCAGTACTTCAACTCCACGATATAAGAATCCGTCATATCCTTGAAGATGTCACAAAGTGGCAAGAGGAAGATGTCGGCATAACCACCATCATTATCAAGTTCTGATATAGGACGATAGAAACGGCACTGGCTTGTCATGGCAAGGGTGAAACCATGGACAAAAGCCTCACCCTTCTGCTTGTCTCGCTGAGAAGAGAAACGCTTGAGACAATCTGCAATATACTCGAAGTATGGCTTGAACTTACCATCGTATGCCATCTGGCTCTCCAATTGGTTCTTCTCAAACCGCTCGAATGTCAAATCATTCTCACTGTATGTGTCCAAGAGATAGGTAAACATCTGGTCACGAACCACCTCATTAGGAATAATAAACTTGGTGGCACCTTTGTAGGTACCATCTATCGTTACCATTCCGAAGTAGAAGAGAAGACTCAAGAAATTATCCGGGTCATTGATACGCTCGGCAGGAAAATTCTCATTGAGCGTTCCTGTCACAAAGCCCTTGGTCACCAATTCCTGAATGATGCTGGCATCATGGCTAAACGACTTGTCGTGACGGATGAGCATGCGTATCTTCTCATAATCGATGCGAACGTTGGTCTCCACCATCTTCTTTGGAATCTGATAGTCACTACGTATGTAGTTGTCCAAGAAGTTGAGCACCATGACGGAGTTGTACATCGTTGTCTTTCCATATTCTTCTTCTGCAAAGCAATAGTTGTCGTACCAAGGTTTGATTTCCTTGATAAGCTCATCAGGTGTGTGGTTGAATGGCAAGACGCTGGCATAATACTCCAACATCTCCCTCACCTCCTCCTCCGTGAAACCAGTCATCTCATTGAACTCTGGAGCCAAGGAGTAGTTAGTGCCGATATTAAAGCCACTCGTCAAGTCATCCATCGTGACAGGACTAACACCCGTTACGAAAACTCGGCCAAGCGCACCGCCCGCAGCTCCCTTGATGGTATTGAAGAATTTGCGCAGATATCCCTCGCCATGTGTTTGGTCACGATAGCGATCCATATAGTCTTCGTTGGCAAGTATCATATTGGTGAAGTCGTCGTACTCGTCGATGAAGAGATAAATCTTCTGCCCCACCTCCTTGCACTTCTCGCAGAGGAAAGCCAGCTGTTCGATGGCTCCGTCCTTGGCATTCATCTCCTCTTTAATACCAGGAGGTAGAAGACGGGCATAGACATCGCAGAAACCGCCAAAGCGAATGTTGCAATGTCCGTCAAGACCTTTTTTGTAATTATCGAGATCACCAACTACTTCTGCAAAGTTGAGGTGAATGACGAGATACTTATTATGTTCAGGTGTAGGATTCGCACCGATATAAAGTTTGCCAAAGATTTGCTCAAACTTGTCAGCCTTGTTGATGTCGTAATAGTTTTCGAGCATAGAGAGGGTAAGAGTCTTGCCAAAGCGGCGAGGTCTGATATAGAAGAAATATTTGTTTGATTCTTCTATATCCTCAATAAACGGAGTTTTATCTACATAGTAGCAATTCTCCAACATTACATCCTCAAAGTTCTGCATGCCGTATGGTATGCGCTTGCGATAGATACGCTTTTTCCTTTCTCTTACCATAGTCCTAAATTTTGGATGCAAAAATAAGACAAATAAATGAGAGTGCAAAATATTTTAGAGAGTTTTACACTCATACACATAGGTTTATGAGTCCTATCATAAAAGTTCTTAGGTTACAGTTCCTCTCTCCTACACCTCATCCATCTTATATAGTTTCCATCCATCAAACTGTATGATGATGCGATGCAACTCGGTACCTTGGCGTAAAGCCTCAACCCTCGGAGCCTCGGAGTATGCCTTGATTTGCTTCGTGGCATCCTCCCATTGCTGGGCTATCAGCCCCTCATGCACTTTCTTCGTCATTCCCTTCTCCTTCTTCGGAATCAGCTTCAGTTCCAAGATGTAACTGTGCTTCGTAGGGTAATGTGTCAAGTCGGGCAAGAGGAAGAAATCGCAGTAACCATGGTTCAACTCCAGCTCTGGTGCCGTATAATAATAATTGTTGAGGTTGAGATAAGCCATGAAGAAACCTTGCAGGTTGCGCTCAGCCTCGATGCCATCCCGAACCGAAGAGACGTTGGCATACGCCTCAGCCATATACTCCAAGGTTTCTCGCCACTGACCATTATAGGCCATCAACGTAAACTTATATTCCAAGTCTGAGAGGTTGACATACTTCTCTTCTTGATACTCTTCCAAAAGATAGCCATAATATTGCTTGCGAACGTTGTTGTTAGGAATGCCCAGTATCAACTGACTACCAAAAGTTCCCTTGATGGTGAGCATACCATAATAAAACAGCAAGCTTGGAAATATCTGCGGATTGGTTATCATACGTGCAGGGAAGGACTCCTCTATACGAGAAATAATCTGCCCAGTCTCTGCGATAGTGCGAATGATGCCTTTTCTATCACCATCCAACTTATCCAGTTGGATGAGCTTGCGCATCTTGTTGTAGTCGGTCTTCGTGTTCGGGTCTATCATCTCCTCCGGTGCCTCGCCCCTGTTCATATAGTTGCGGAGATAATAGAGCACCATGTCGCAGTTAAAAACTCGGCTTTGAGTTTCCAACGCTTCCTTGGCAAAGCAATAGTTGTCGTACCAAGGTTTCATTTCATTGATGATTACCTCGATGTCACTATCAGGGCGTATCAATCCATTATCCTTGTAATAAGTAAAAATGTCACGCACATCCTCCGTGGAGAAGCCCAGCATCTGGTTGAACTCCTCCTTGGTAGAGATATGCCAACCGATATTGAAGCCACTGGTCACGTCATCCAAGGTTACAGGACTCACACCTGTGATGAAGATACGCTCAAAGTTGCCCTTGAACTTCTTGAATATGTCACGATAGAATCCTTCTGCATGAGTAATCGCCCAATACACATCCTCACCTTGCTCATTGAGCACGGTATTGGTGAAGTTGTCGTATTCGTCGATAATCAGATAAGTAGATAGGTTCAACTTCTTCGACTCATCATTGATAAGTATCAGCTTATCAACAGCATCCTCTGCATCGAAAACTTTCTTCACAAAATCCTCGGAGTAATACTGGCGATAGACATCCACAAAACTATCCAATCTGACCTTGCAATAACGATTGAACTTATCCTCAAGTTGTTCGATGCTGCCTCCCACCTGCGAGAAGTCAAGATAGAGCACCAAGAACTTACCTTGCAATGGCGTAGGATGCTGACCTATCCACAAGTCGCCAAACAAGTCTTGGAACTTGTCCTTGTTGCGAATGTCATAGTAGGCATGGAGCATACTGATGAATACGCTCTTGCCGAAACGGCGAGGGCGAATGAAAAAGAGGTAGCGAGCCTGACTCTCCAACTTAGGCAAATACATCGTCTTATCGACATAGTAGAGGTTGTCTCTCCTTACGATGTCGAAATCTGATACGCCGTATGGTATTTCCTTGATTTTGTTCTGCTCCATGATGCTTTCTTTAATCTTTTCGGCAAAAATACAACTTTATTTTGAAACCACCAAATAATTTCATCTATTCTTTTGAGTGTTTGCAGTAAAGTTGCCTTATATTCACTTCGACCTCTACGTAAGTAAAAAGAGATGCCTCCA
Source organism: Candidatus Segatella albertsiae (assembly GCA_002451555.1). Classification (GTDB taxonomy): domain Bacteria; phylum Bacteroidota; class Bacteroidia; order Bacteroidales; family Bacteroidaceae; genus Prevotella; species Prevotella albertsiae. The sequence continues at coordinate 5,401 of DKCU01000112.1, read as the reverse complement.
CCCTCGCTAGGGTTTCAGCATCTCAACTCTATTTATAAGTAAAAGATAATCAACTTTTCACTGTAAGACTCTTGGTCATTTCCCAAAATAACCAGACCACTACCAAAACATTGTAGCAGACATAACCAATCACGACATTCTCACCACACAGCAAGTAGATAACATAGGTTACACCCAGAAATAGAGTCAAACATACCAATGCAGCCAGGAATGTCTTATTGAATTTACTCAATATATTTTTCATATCAATCCCTATCAATATCTTATTTGACGATAACCTTCTTGGAGTTGACTATATAAACACCGCTAGGCAATTGGTTGATGTATTGCACATCCATTCTTTGTCCACTCAGATTATAAATCTTCCCAGAATCCATTATGGCATTTTGCCATGGCAAACCAATACTTGTCACATCATCCTCCACGACACCATCTATAGCTACTCCCAACTCTTTTGCTAAAGTTGAAGTCTCCACAGGATGGAACCACGCACGGAAACCTTTCATTCCATAATCATCCTGGAATTTATGCAATGTACCAGCATTGAAAGTATAGTCACCTGCAAGACAATGCGCCCCATTGATAAAAGTTGTTCCGTCATAGTCCTGCACCAAAATACCCTTGAAGACATAGCCATTCTTCTCTTCGCTTGTAACATCCCTATTAGCCACATTCGACTTGTCCAAGCTGACACCGTCTATTATATAATAAGGTGTATTTACAGATACCACTTCCGAAGTATTGTTTTCGTATGTCACCTTGAAACTATATGCTTCATCGTTGGTGGCAAGCACAGTTGGCTTGATAATATAAGGCGTATTCGCTTCCATGAACTCACCATTGCCAGTGGCATCCAGAACGGTAAATTGGAGTCTATCATTCTTGACACCAACAAACTTTGCCAATTTAGCTTCTTCTCCAAATGTTGCCTTGAACTGAGTAGCAGTCAAGTTGACTGGCAATACGATGGTATTCCATTTATCCTTGTGGAGTGTGCGATGCAAGTAGAGTTTGGAATTTGAATATTCCTTCTCTGTATCTTTTGAGATATAATCGAGATTGGTGAAATCCTCATCCAAGACTAACTCATGGTCAGGATGAACGGCTGCAGCCAAGTAGTCGTTCAATTCATCCTCGCTGATGATAATCCACTGTTGTTGAGTAGCTGAATTAGAATAATTGAATGATTGTTGAGGAACAGCTCCATAGCCTTTGGAAGCATTGACATCCTCTGCCTTCATAGACTGGTTGGTTCTCCAAGTCACCCAGTAGCCGTGTGTTGTTTTACTGTACTTTCCTACTCCCAAGGTCACGTCTGTTCTGTCAGGCATCAACTGGAAGTACTCATTCTTGGCAGGTTTATCGGTTCCGGAGAAACTCTTCATCGTAACACTGGCATTGTTGTTATGGCTCATATACTGACCTGTCTTGGCATTACGGAAAAAGTAATAACAATTCTCCGCATCGTATTCCAAATACCAGGCAAAGTTATCATCTATAGTTGCACCAGTATCAAGCATAGGCTTCCAACCTAACTGCTTGTCACCTTGTATGCCAAGCAAGCCCTTACCCAATCCCTTGGCATCCTTAGGCATCAAATAATACTTCTTGTTGTCATCAAAATTGAATGTGTATCCCGAGATGCCATTAGGATAAGCTGTTGTAGGACAAAGGCCATCGATAAACATCGCCCAAAGCATCAGGCAACCGCCTACATACTGATACTCACTATGCTTGTCCTTGTCGGCTCCATTCACAAGCCAGTCCATCGTTCCACCATGAGCCCAGCCGTGCGTCTTGTCACCATTCCAATAGATATCATCAGTAGCTTTCTTGTTTTCCAAGAAAAGTAACATTTCATTGGCTTCACGTCCCAACCACTTTCCTCGTGTTGTATTGGCACGAGAATCAGCACAATTATACCAACGATAATGTGTGCCGACACCTACGCCATGTCCCGTCTCATGAAGAACGGTTCCAATCGCCTGATAAGAAGCATTAGGACCTATACGCATACTGCCACCATAACTGCAATCAGCAGTTGGAGTACCCGATCCGTATGTACCAGATAATTTAAAGCCCATGATACCCGTCCATTCATTGAAGTAATCTATCGTTTGTTTAATGGCTGTTCGACAACGAGTATTGGCTTCCTCTGTTGGAGCACCATTATTCCAAGACCAAGTACAATTTCCCTTAGGATGAGTTACCACTTTTACCTCGTCTCCGTATGCCACCTGATACGATTTATTCATCACGTATGGACGTAAGTAATAGACAGTAGCAGGAGTCAGTCCCTTCGGATGATATACTGTACCATTATAAGAGTAATGGTTGGTTGATTTATTGTCCAATACTGTAGGGGTGTGCTCTGTGCTCCAGCAAACTCCACTTTCCAATATATTGTCACCTTCCACCGTGGCTCTCATCAAAGCTTCTGTAGCTCCCGTAGGCACATAATGATTGGTTTCCGTCACCTTGACGGCTTTGCCCGTTCCACTGGTAGCATTGGCGATTCTGTATTTCAATACAGCCTTGTCCAAGACAGCAATTCCTTCAGAGAGTTGAGCGGAAGTAGCCGATGTATTTTGGTATAGTGCCAAAGCCACGTCAATGGCACTTTTCAATTCATCCGCCCCATTTTTAGAGGCATTGTAAATGGAATTAGCCGTGTCTATCTCGCTCATGACGGCAGCGTGTTCTGCTTTAGACTGGGTTCTGTCTGCGACCGTTTTTTTCAAGTCATCCACCTTAGCGATGACTTTTTCCTCGTCGCTAAGAGAAGAGAAGTTTAAATCTTCGATGGCTTTTATCTTACTATCCAATGTTTTTTTCACCTCTGCGCTGTAAGGAATGCCATCGTCTTCCTTGACATTTTTCACCATCTCGTCCAAAGCATCCTGCATGGCTTGCACATCCATGTTACCGATGCGATAGATACGAAAGTTGTCTATTACAAGCCAGTTGCCAGTTGCCTTGGTTGCCTGGAAACCGATGTTGATGTCGCTGGACAATACTGAGAACTTGACGGTATAGTCGTTGGTCACTTCTATGGCAGTCTTGTTATAGTCAGCATAGACAAAAGCTCCTTTTTGCACCTTTGTTGGAGAACCTTCCTGGATATTATGACCAGCTATCACGACCTTGTAGATACCTATCGGCAATTGTATGGTTTGCCAAATATGGGCATCTCCCACCTCTCTGTTTTGGTTCACCCATTTTTCCGCATAGATATTTCCGTCCAATTTACCAAACTTCTTATTAGTTTGCACTTTCATATTGGTGTTGTTCCATCCTGTAAGATTGTTTGTTTCAAAGGATGGGTTTGTCAAGCTGGAAGTGAAGTCTATCGGATGTTTCTCAGACACGTTCTCTTGATGAAAGGATTCCGTTTTTTCCTTGAGGCGTTTCTCCACATCAAGGATTTCCATGACTGTAGCATCTTTATTGTCGTAAACCACCTGAGCCTCATCTATTATGTTTTTGTACTCTGTTGCTCCGACACCCTTGCCATCATCATAGAGATTGTTTGCCTCATCTATCAAAGTTTTTAAATCAGCTTTGTCCAAAACCATGTTCTCACCCACTATCTTCACATAGTCGATAAAGATATTGCAAGAATTGGCGGAGCCACCAGCTGCCGCCTTATAGCCGATTTGTATTTTTCCTGTAGTAGGCTTACTCAAAGTAAAAGTTATCTTGTCGAGTACCCATTTCTCTACAGGATATTCCGCCACGTTAGATTTCACGGCATCTCCCGAATTAGGAATCCATGCCAAGAGTGAGGTGCCTGCGGCAACATTCTTTCCGTTATAGGTAGGAACGGAAATGGTATAAGTACCCTTTGGTAAAGTTACCGTCTGATAATAAGGAAATTCATTTCCCCAACCTGTAGAAAGAGCCAGTCCCCCACCGGTAGTCTCTTCATCATACCCCTTGCTTGGCACCTTGGCACTGTTGTAAGTGCCAAGGAAGCCCAACTGATAAACACCAGCTATGGTATAATTGAGATTATGTCCTGCTGTCCATCCATCAATCGTCTTAATTTCTTGTGCCACAGCTTTATTCTGTGTGGCAGTATAATCATAGTTGCTATCAAAGCCTGCATTTTCCAAGTAATATTGGGTCACATCCGTCTGACCAAAAGTAAACAGACTGACCAACAATACTAACAACATACAAAAAAATCTTTTCATTTTTTCTCTTAATTTTTTCATCTTTTCTCTTAAATAGTTGATATTAAATAGTTGACATTAGTTAGTCCTTATAATCATTATTTCATTCTTGTACGCCTTAGTACACTGCAAAGTTATCCCTATCAGGAAGAAAAAACGTACTCTTATCGCTAAAAAATGTGACATCATTGTGATTTCACTTGCATTCACGATAAGAGTACGCTATAACAATTACTTATTTACCACGATTTTCTTGCCGTTCACGATGTAGATGCCATGCCCTGGCTTTTCAATTCTCACACCATTCAAATCATAGATGCTATTCGTATGCTCGACATTGTTATACAAACCGGGTTGTCTAATATCTGTAGTAACCTTGGCACCTAAGCGCAAGTTGTCTATATACAATAAGGTATTATTAGCGGCACCAGCACCAGAAGTCGTAGAATAGCCCAATGACAAATCCACTTCTTGCGCAGAAGACAGCGTAAAGTCATAAACGATTTGCTCCCACTTGTTCTGTGCCGATGGATAACGATAGTCTGTCACTTCCCCTACCTTGATACCCGTAAGCGAAGTATTGGTGTTCTTGCCAGATGTCACCACATTCATTCCATCGTTGTTGGCGAAGAGTGAGAAAGAAGAAGTAGCGTTGCCATTATAGGCGGAACGCACGTCAGCCGTCAACTTATACTTGCCAGCAGGGAGGTTCTTGAGTGTTTGCTGTAGAGTTGCTTTGCCAGCACTCCAACCTCTACGCAGATAGTAAGCCACGGAGCCATCGGCAATGGTGGTCATCTTGCCGAAGTTGTTGTCTGTGTAACAGTCTTGGTTTACCAAGTAACTTTTGTCGTATTCGCCCGAGAGCGTCCAGCCCGTTGGAGCCGTCACCTTGTAGCCACGCAAGCCGTCGGCGGATTCCGTCACCTTGTTGCCGTCGGATAGTTCATCCGATTCGAATGAATAGTTGGTAACATACTGGGTTGTCACATCCTTGACAGCCTCTGGGTCGTTAGCCGCCATTGCCAAGCTTGCAGATAGCAAGAAGACTGCGCAAAAAGTTTGTTTCTTCATTATGATAGTTGTTAGTTATTTTGTTATCAAATAGATGCTATGTTAATGTTTTGTTGGTGCTATTACGTTTCAAACGTAGGAAACACTCAGATGAGTATTCAGTGTTTTCAGAAATCATTCAGTATGTTCCAAGTAGGTCCGTGGGGTTGCCC
>DKCU01000077.1:35959-51777 GCA_002451555.1 Candidatus Segatella albertsiae | reverse complement strand
AATTTTAAGAGACACTAGTGAAAGTTTTATTTAAAATGTTAGCGGTTGTCTCCCGAAAATTGTAAGTTTATAGTGACAATAAAAACAAAGCTTACAATGGATACAATCGCTAACAAGTGCAAAGTTATAAAAAACGTAGGAAACAGCCAAACAAAATCCGAAATAAACGCTTCCGTAGTCGGAGAAAACGTTCTTAAAGCTGCCTTTCCTCAGATTACAGGATTCATCATAGAAGACTATACAATCTCTCCTTTAGAAGTTAAGCTAGTGCTAAGGAGTACAGCTAGCCATGCTTTTTGCGACCGTTGTGGCCAGCCAACCTTTCATACACGTGGTTGGCAAAAAAGGACCGTGACCATGCGTCCTTTGGTGAACAAGCGATTTGTATTGGTCTTGTATATGCGCCGTTTCTTCTGTAAGGCAGAGAAACATATATTTACAGAACAACAACCCAGCTGGTTGAACAAATATGCGAGATTCAGTATCAGCTGCATTGAATTGATGAACCGCTTACACCTACGTATGTCTTCCGTATCAACCTCAAATATATTGCGCAAGATGGGAATCACCTGTTGCCCAAACACTTGTATAAATCATCTGATAAAGACGGGAAAGTCTCCTGTTAGTACCGCTGTAAACATTGGCATAGACGATTTCGCCAAGCGAAAAGGGCATTCTTATGGCAGCGTCATCGTAGACCACGACACAAACAAGATTTTAGAGCTAATAGACTCCAGAGAGTCAAAAGTCGTTGCAAAAGTACTGGAGCAGTACCATAACCTGAAGAGCATCACACGTGACAGGGGAATATGCTTTATCAAGGCCATAAGGCAAGGTGCGCCATACGCAAAGGTCATAACAGACAAGTTTCATGTTGTCGAAAACTTAACGAGTGCTGTGTTTCCACAGTTGCAGCGATGGTTCCTGCAGGTGAGAAAAAGTTGCTCTCCCAAGGGATGATTGGTCCCAAAGCCCCTCAAATAGATAAAATTTGGCTTTATTCCAACATATATTCTGTTATGGATGCCATGTGCAAGAATGCCCGAAGAAAGCAGAAAATAGCAGATTGGCACCTCTTCATGCATCTATATGCTAAGCAGGGGCTGTCGCTGAAGGAAATCCATGAGAAAACAGGATTCAGTGGGACAAAAATGGGAAAATTAAAAGATACGTCCTATGAAAGCTTGCTCAATGGTGAGCAGCGTTGGGGGTATGGCAATATAGAGGCTATCACCAAACGAATTCTGTGCAAGAACTCCTTGGATTATTCTGTCATTGCTAAAGGCTTGCATTCTACAAGCAAGAAAGAGTATTTGAAAAAGCTCCTTTTCCTATTAAGGGGAAAAATGCAAAAGGAAATGGCAGAATACAAGAACGAGTACAATAATTTTCTACGAAAGGACACTATAAAGAAGGAAGAGTCTAATCTTTGGAACTCAATTGTGCATTTCAACTATCACCCAAAGACACTCTCTGTAAAAATGTTCCTTTCGGATAGCCGCGTTGGTGACTTGTCATATTACATGTCGACATTCCAAGGGATTTTGAGTGGGGAGTCTAAGATGAACTTGTACCAATGGATTAATATGGCAATAGGATGTGGTGAGGAAGAAATTGAAGAGTTCGCCAAGGGGCTGACTAAGGATTATCAAGCTATCAAGAACTCTATCAACTGTAAATGGAACAATGGTGTACTTGAAGGCTCTGTTTGCAAAATCAAAACAGCCAAAAGAATTATGGGCGGAAGGGCAGGCATTCCTCTCTTGGAATTGAAGGTCTCCTCAAACTTAGATACATAAATGTACTAAAATTTGAGAAGAACCTATAATTTTCTTGCCCTAGTCTGCTATTTTTTTTGCAAATATACAACTTTTATTTGAAACTCAAATCATTACGCAATGATTTATTGTACTTTTTAACCTATAAGCCCATTCATCGACTTTACGCAAATGCCGTAAAATCGTCCGATTCGTATTTTCCACATCTAAACTCTAGCTTATTGCTATAATTTGACTATCTTATGGTAAAAACATGATGTTTAAGAGGGCAGAAACTGACGCTTTTTTATGAAACGATTATACTGCGAGACGATAATACGAAATAAATCCGTGGTATTCATACTCTGAAAACCACGGATTTATTATGAAAAAAACACCTATGTATTGATGAGAATTACTCATGCTTTGAATTCTGGTAGATGATGAGAATTACTCATGATGATGGTGATGACCATCGCAAGCGTCATGATGGCAGGTGGCATCGCCATACTGCAAGGTATCGCCCAAGAAAGCATTCATCACAGCGTCGACATCCTCGGCTGGAGCACCACCATGGATGGCGATGTTCATCTGGTTGAGCAGATTCACGGCACCAGCGCCCAATCCACCACAAACTACGTCGGTTACACCCAATCCGTTCAGGAAGTTTGGCATCGCACCATGTGCATGCTCAGGAGCCTGGAGCACCTCCTTATTGATGATTTTCTTGTCCTCTACTTCGAATACCGTTACCTGTGGAGCCTTGCCGAAATGTGGGAAAAGCTTGCCCTCGGCGGTAGGAATCGCAATTTTCTGTTTCATGTTCATATTTTTATTATTTATCAATCTATTTCTGTGGATGATGATCGAGGCATTCTTCTCCGTCCGGAAATCCTTCGGCATCTTTCCTGTGAGGCGCTTGAAGAACTTCACGAAGTAGGATGGGTCCTCGAAGCCCAGTTGGTAAGCCACCTCCTTGATGCTGAGCGTTGAGTGCTGTATCTGTCGCTTTGCCTCCAAGACGATGCGTTCGTTGATGATTTGCAGGGGCGAACGATGGGCACTCTGGCTCACATACTTGGTCAGCGTGCGAGCCGAAATGTTGAGCATGTCGGCATATTCCTGCACGGTATGTACGCTATGGAAGTTCTGCTCCAAGAGTTGGCGGAATCGCACGAAGGTACGGTTGGCGATGCTCGACACATAGAGCTTCGGCACTTCCCTTCGCTCACCACTGCGCTGTACCCTTATCAGGAAGAGGCGCACAAGATACTGCATGTAGTCCTTGTGGGCGAAGGCTCCCGAGAGGGAATACTCGCGATTCATCTCGTTCACCAAGAGCATCAGGCGGTCAGCCTCCTCGTTCGTAATCTTACAATAAGGCAGGGAGTCGTAGGCATTGAAGACATCATACTTCAAGAAGACACTCTCGCTCGATTCCTCATCTGCCATAAAACTGGCATTGAAGTGGATGATGACCCCCTCATAATCGTTGGGGCCATCGAAGGCATGCACCTGACCTGGAGCGATGAAGAAGATGGTATTGTCGGTAACAGGATAGTCTCTGAAATCGACGTGATGCACCCCGTGACCTCGGCGAAACCAAATGATTTGGTAAAACTCATGTGCATGGGGCATCATCGGTCCCGGACGATTGTTGGCAAAGAACCGTGGCATGAACTGGAGTTCCAGCTCAAGTCCTGAGTGCGTATTTTCCGCAATCGTATATGTTCTAACATCTTCCTTCTTCATTGCTTCATCTTTTAATTTTTTCCTTGCGAGGCATTCGGCATCGTTCGATGCTTGTTTTTACAACTTTCAAATTCATCCCTTAGCGAGATAAATCTTGATTTCTCGGATGCAAAAGTACATAATCTTATCGACACCGACAAATCAAGTACACGAATTTACCATTCTTTATCTCGAAACTTCCAAACTATTTATAGCTGAAAGGTTGAAAGCGGACTGATAGTCTCCTTTAGAAATTCTTATTGCAGATTTGCATTGCCACTCCATCGGGCATCAGTTCGAATCCATGTCGCTGATAGAAAGTAGCATTGCAGCTCTCCTCTGGCATCACATTAATATAAAAATAAGAAAGATAATGCTCCTTGGCTTGCTCCACGAGTTGGGAGGCGATGCCTTGGTGCTGATAATCGGGTGAAACGAGTAGGTAATGCAGGAAGGCGGTCATCCCACCATCATCCAATCCTCTCACCAATCCTACCAATCTCTCTCCATCCCACGCCGTAAGCACGTAGGATGATTTCTGCAGGGCTTGATAGAGTTGCTGGGGATAGTTGCCCGATACCCAGTGGATGGAACAGAAAAGTTCCTCCACCTGTGCCTGTGTAAATTTTCTCTCCGTTGTAAATGTAATGTTTGGTTTCATATTCTAATCTCCTTATATTCTTGTTTTATCTCCCACAAAATGGTAAATAATGATTTTCGGATGGTAAAATTACACAAACTTTTTCAGTCTTCAAAACAAAAGTCCGATATTTACCATTCTTTAGCTTGAAAATACAACGATTGTTTCGGATTGTATTCTTAATTTTGCAATCGAGAAAGAAGAAAGAAGTTTTCTGAAATATTTCGACCTGTACAGTTGAAACGGGCTGAATTGAAAATCGGCGGCCGAAGGGAAAGTCAAAGCCCAAAAGCACCTAGCCCAGGGTAACACCCTGGGTAGATATGGCGACATTCTAACACCGTTTTACCCCAGGGTGTTACCCTGGGCTAGGTGCTTCTGCCCTTTCAGGGCGTATAAGACATTCCAACCGTACAGGTCGAAATATTTCTGAAATAAGAAAAAACAGTATCAAGATATATTATCAGAAAAAACAGTATCAAGATATATAAAGTAATAACAAAAGTAATAACAATTTAAAAAGAAGAAAGAAAATGGAAAAGAAAATCAATGCTTATCTTCAGATTACAATGAAGATCAAAGAGAGCGACCGTCCAAGTGCAGCTAAGGTGTATTTCGACTATCGCGAACCATTCTTGAACACCATCGAGGGTGCTTTGAGCAAGGCTTTGTTGGTACGTGACGAGGACGTACAGGTTCTCCACGGTTTCGACAGCAAGGAGCATGCAGCTGCTTACTTGGAGTCAGACATGTTTAAGGACGATGTAGCCAAGGGCCTCTCTCCTTACTTCCAGGCAGACCCAGAGATTCGCATCTTCACAGTTGCCGGATAAAGCAATTTAGTTTGTTGCTATAAAAAATATCTGTATGAAAGAAATCCTAACTTGAAGGAAACATCGCTTAATTGCTTAATCGCTTAATTGCTTAATCGCTTAAGAGATATCTCCCTTCGAGTTAGGATTTTATTTTTTTTCTTTTCTACTTCTAGATTCCATATTGGGAAACCACATTGTTGTGAGCATCCACTTCCACCTTGATAATGCGAAGCTTGTCGCCCCACTTGAGGTTTATTTTACCCTACACTTCGTCCAGCCGATAAAGCTTCCAGCCATCAAACTGTATGATAATCTTGTGCAACTGGGTGCCTTGGCGCAACGCCTCAACCCTCGGAGCCTCGGCATATTGGTAGATTTGCTTCTTGGCATCCTCCCATTGCTGGGCTATCAGTCCCTCATGCACCTTCTTCGTCATACCCTTCTCCTTCTTCGGAATCAACTTCAGCTCCAAGATGTAGCTGTGCTTCGTAGGGTAATGGGTCAAGTCGGGCAAGAGGAAGAAGACAGGCATAATATTGCTTGCGCACATTGTTGTTAGGAATGCCGAGGATGAGCTTGTCGCCACGTGTGCCCTTGATGGTGAGCATGCCGTAATAGAACAGCAGGCTCTGGAATATCTCCGGATCCGTTATCTTGTTGGCAGGGAATGTCTCCTCCAGATGAGTGACTATCTTGCCCGTCTCGGCTATCGTCTTGATAACACCCTTTCGGTCGCCATCGGGATGAATCATGCCGTTATTTTTATAAATAGGTGAACATCTCACGCACGTCCTCGGTCGAGAAACCAAGCATCTGGTTGAACTCAGGCTTGGTGGAGATGTGCCTGGTCCTCCAACAATGGAAGATACTTAGTCTTATCGACGTAGTATTGGTTTCTACTGATTACCTCAACGAAATCAGACACACCGTAAGGTACTCTTTTCACTTGTTTCTGCTCCATGTCACTATTTGTTTTTGAAATCTATATTCTATATCTGCTGGCAAAGATTATGCAAACGAGAGCAATGAAAGCTTGCTTTCTTATTGCCGAATGCAGCTAATCCTCTGCAAAAATACAACTTTCTATTGAAACTTCCAAAAAATCATTTGGAAATCTAACCTTCCACCTACTATTGCGGAAACTTTCCCTCCTATGTTTCGCTTGAAAAGCTTATAAACAGAGGATATCCATGCTTTTTCTCCAGCTCAATACATCCCCAAAAATAATGATTTTAGCTTAAAAAAACTTGATAATCTCTTTTTCACTTTGGCTTTTTCGCAAATAGTGAGTAACTTTGCACCGATTTTTAAAGGTAAAAAGTAAAAAGGTAAAAAGAATAAACAATGAAGAATAAAGCATTCATGCTCGCCATCGCCCTGATGATGGCGATGACAACAGGTACAGTGATTGCAAAGGGCAACCACAACAGTTCTGAGGCAATGACCAAGCAAGCCGACGGCACATATGTGGTCAACACCACCACCCTTGCCAAGGACGTGAGAGGATTTCGTGGCAACACACCGCTCAACATCTATATTAAAGGTAATAAGGTGGTGAAGATTGAGCCACTCGCCAACCAAGAGACACCGAACTTCTTCAACAAGGTGAAGACGGGATTGCTCAAAAAATGGTATGGCATGAAAGTAAGCAAGGCTTCCACAGCCAACGTGGATGGTGTGACTGGCGCCACCTTCTCCAGCAAGGCTGTGAAGGAGAACGTGAAAAGAGGCGTAAAGTATTACCAGGCGCATAAGTAAATTAGACATGCTGGTCATCGACTTGGCACTCGCCGTAAGCATTGACGCATCGGTATTGATTCCACAAAAGAAATAATAAATAGAAAAACTCCCAAGGAAAGCTTTTTTCCTTTGGAAGTTTTTTATATTTCCTGCCAGTTAGATTTTCATTTATCTCTGCTTGAAGACAAATCTCGCCAAGCCATAAACGTATCTTCTGAAGCCTGGGCGATAAGCCAGCGTGCGGTCGAACCATCCGAGATGCTTGCCCACCATTCTCACAACCATGCCCACATACACCATGGCAAACAAGGTTCCGATGCCCACGATGTACCATTGCCATGCGCCAAAGAACACATAGCAGAAGATGACCGCCAAGATGACCAGCGAACAATCCACGCATATCTTTACCTTCGGAAACTCCACGCCCGTAACCTGGCTCACGGCGACAGGGAATCCCTCGCCCGGCATGGTGACCGAACCGCATCTCACCTCCAAGGCGATTCCGATGCCAAGGATGGTGCAACCCAAAACCTGAGACACTATCTTCTGCCACAAATCGACAGGCACGAGCCAAGTGGTAAGCAACATATTGAGGTCGATGAGTGAGCCGAAGACGAAGCCCACCAAGAGCTGGAACAACTGCACAGGTTCGAATTTCTTTCTCAGTACGATGATCTGTCCCAACACCAGGACGGCATTCATGATGTAAGTATATTGTCCGATGGTGAGCTTAGGAATGCCCAAGCCCTGCTTGCCCGCCGTCTCAAACACATACGGCAAAGTGGAAATCACACTCGACCCCAGCATACTCCTCACGCAAACTGCCACTCCAAGGGTCATCACACACAACGAAACGAGCAACAACACATGTTGCCACAAAAACGATACAATCTGATCTTTTCTACTCATAAATACATCTTTTTATCTTAGGATTTAGAGGCATATCGCTCGCTCCATAATAGGCTTGTCGTTTGCTCCATAATTGGCTTGTCGCTCGACTCGCCCTTTAAACACATCGCTCGCCCTTGCCTTTAAATCCGATGCAAAAGTACAAAAAAATAAGCAGATATGCAAGTTTCCGTCCCCATTTCCTTGCTTTTCCTCGCTTTTCATTACCCTTTCCTCGCTTTTCCTTGCTTTTCCTTGCTTTTGAAATAAGGAATCGAGTATAAAACTAATAACAAAACCAGATGATTCTGCATTATTTTTTATACTTTTGCACATAGAAAAAGAAAATTTCTTCGTTCAGGGGGTGATTGAATCCCAAAAGGTTTGTATATGAGAGTAGAAACGAGTAAGTTTTTTGAGAAAAATAGAAGAAAATAAAACAGATAAACAACGTAATGAAGATAAGACAAAAAATACGAGTGCTGGTGGTGATGGCTTTCTTACCATTGCTACCCATCCATGCCCAACGCATCACTCATAACTTCCGCAACACTTCGATGTCGGAAGCCCTCACTTTCCTGGCAAAGAACACGACGGATTATCGCATCAACTTCATGTACAATGAATTAGAGGACTTCACCGTCACTACGAATGTCGTGAAACGCACGACTCTCGATGCCATTCGGCAAATCATCGGTTTCTATCCGATGAAGGTGACGATAGAAGGTGAGAATATTTTCGTGGAATGTACACAGAAGTCTGCCTCCAAGATGATGGGACGCATCATCGATACGCATCGCCGCCCTGTGGATTTCGCCAATGTAGCCTTGCTCAATGTCGGCGACTCCACCTTTATTACGGGAGGCGTGACGAATGAGAACGGACAGTTTGTGATTCCTTGCGAGGCGAGAAAGGCTATCGTAAAGGTGAGTTGCGTGGGCTATCATACGACGTATGGAACTTATACAACTGGCAAGCTAGGGGCGATTACTCTCAAGGAGGCGACGATGAACCTTCAGAAGGTGGTGGTGAAAGGACATCACCAGCCATTCAAGATGACTACAGATGGACTCGTGGCTCGCGTGGAGGGAACGGCTTTGGCAAAGATGGGTTCCGCCGAAGATGTGCTGAAGCAACTGCCAAGAGTGGTTCAGAGAAATGGAGAACTGGAAGTGCTCGGAAAGGGTACTCCGCTCATCTATATCGACAACAAGAAGGTAAAGGGAAACGTGGAACTTGACCGTCTCGGCTCATCCGACATCAAGCATGTTGAAATCATCACGGAGCCAGGGGCGGAATATGATGCCACCTACAATGCAGTCATCAAAATTAAGACCGCCAGAAAGAAAGGGGATGGATTTGGCTTGCAATACCGACAAACGTATGAGCGTAACCATCAGGACAACCATCGGGAAGTGCTTGACTTGACATATCGGCATCGTGGACTGGACATTTTCTCCACCTTGTATGGAGGATTGTTTCAGCTCCAGCAAGACCAGCACAACGACAACAAGCTTTATGGCAAGACGCTCATGGACATAAAGGAAGACTTGACCATCAAGAACAAGTATTACTATACGAGTGGAAGTCTGGGCTTCAACTATGTGTTCAATGACAAGCACTCCGTGGGAGCGACCTATGAACTGGACATCAATCCTTGGAGTAGAGGAAAGTGGAACTCGCTCATGGATGTATGGAAGGATGGAAGTTTGGCGGAAAGTTACACCAACGAGATGTTTTGCAAGTTCAAGCCTCGTCCTACCCACGACATCACGGCTTACTACGCAGGACAAATTGGCAAGGTGAGCATCGACTGGAATGGGGAAATCTATCTCACGAAGTCGGGACTATCGCAAGAGACGGAGGAATTGGGAGTGCATGGGGAAGGCAGTCGCACGATACAGACCGACTTCAAGGCAGATAGTTGGATGCACGCCTCCAAGCTGGTGGTCACCATCCCCATGTGGAAAGGTTCGCTGAAGGTGGGCAATGAGCTGACCGAGAGTTGTCGTGCCAACCTTTATACGATAGACGAACAAGGCGATGACTTGCCTGGCAAGACCGATGACCAAGTGAAGGAAAGCAATCTGGCTATCTTTGCGACCTATGCGGCAAGATTGCATAAGCTGGAGCTGAATGCTGGACTGAGATACGAGCATGTTTCGTCCAACTATTATAATACGGGTGAGGATTATTGGAGCGAGGAAAAGAAGGAGTATTTCGTGCCTGACCAAAGTCGCAAATACGACCATATCTTCCCAAGCTTGTCTCTGAGTTTCCCTTTGAAGAATGTGAAGGTGAGTGCCAGTTATAAGGTTACGGTCAATCGACCATCCTACAGCCAGTTGAGTAGCAATGTGCAGTACAATAGCCGTTATTATTACCAAGGTGGAAATCCTTTGCTCCAGCCTTCCTATGAGCATCAGGTCGGGGTGAACATTGGGTATAGGTGGCTTCAGGTGTTTGCCAACTGGCGCTATGTGGTCGATCCTTGCTATTGGATTATCGAACCTTATCAAGACAGCGAACTCATCAGCATGTACACATATCGCAATTTGAAGCATGGGCAGAGGTTCAACGTGGGGTTCACGGCTTCGCCAAAGATTGGGTGGTGGCAACCTGTGCTGAATGCCAACATAAGAAAGCAGTACCTCAAAATCGGAGAAAAATCGTATGGGAAACCACTCTTTGTGGGGATGTTCAGTAATACATTTACATTACCCGATGAATGGCTGTTGAATCTCAATATGAGCTATAATTCCCGTGGTCATTCCGAGACGCTGGAATGGATGGCACAGGGAGGCGTGGATGTATCGGTAAACAAGAGCTTCTTCCACGACCGTCTCAATGTTCGAATGGGGGCAAATGACCTATTTGCCACATATCGCACATCCTCCCGATTGGTCTATGGTACGAGCGATGTAAGTAACAGAAAGTACATGGATACCCGGAAATTCTTTTGCTTATTGACCTACAAGTTCAATGTCAGTCGAAGCAAGTACAAGGGTACGGGTGCTGGTAAGGCAGAGAAAAACAGATTGTAAAAATCATCATCCAAAGTAATAAAACATGGTTATGATATATTCTAAGTTTATGGAACGTAATCTTTCTAAGATTTTTCTGATAAGAAAGACATTGCTGATGCTTGTTGTGGCTATGCTTGCAATGGTGGCAATGTCGAGTTGTAGCAGTGACAACGATGAGTTGGATAGTCTTCCTTGGAACAACAAGGGGCTGTTCGACAAGTCTTATGTGGTAAGTGAAGATGGGTGTTGCCTTTTGCAAGATACAAAGCCTCTGTCTGCACAAGAACTGGAGAAAGTTCTCGTGGACTATGGTTGGCAACCTGTGGGCATTTATCAAGTGAAATCGGATGGCAAGCTTTCCACTTCCGATTATCGAGAAGGCATGGAGAGCAACTCCGATGGGGACGATTATCAAAAAGGCTATAGCAGTTATTCGCCTACTATCTACCAGTTTCTGTCGAATAGTGAACTGAAGAAATTCTATAGCGATGCAGAAACGAGCGAAAAGTGTTTCCAAAAACTTGCATGGTCGTATGACGACGAGCGAGGCATCATCTTGTGTGACAAGCCAAGTAATCTCGGCAAGGACTGGAGATATTTGCAAGTATTGGATGGGAAGAACTCTGGCGAAAATACCTATCTATATACGTTGGAGAAAATCGGCTCGAAGATAATGGGCGACAACAAGGTGGAGTCCATCTTCGCATTGGTAGTGCGCAAGCGCTTGACATCTAACGAGATGAGCAACGTGAAAAATACCTATTCCATAGATAAGAGCGAAAAGGAAGAGGAGCCGAAAATCCCTGACGATTGTCAGTACTACATCCGATGCTCATACGTAAACGCTGAGGATGGATATGATTATTATCATTCGAAATTTCAATCGTTCAGACAGGTGAGATTGGAATTGACAGACGAGAAAGGCAATAACTTTTCAAGTAATCCTTACTATCAATATTTTGATTCCATCGTTTGGACATGTCAGGGAATGCCAGACAGAGTAGTGAGCCTTCGAAATACTTCCGGTCATCATGAGGTTTCATATCAGTTGAGCTCTTATTTCTTCCACGTGAATACAGATGGCAGACTGACTCAGATTACTGCTTACGGATATAAGGGAGGCCGTATCGTTTATGGATCTGGTACAGCAGTCACGCTTTGGAACCAAGGGTTCTTAGGTTACGATTTCAGTTCGTCCGACTTGCAACACCCTTCCAATCCAGATGAAGATATGCGCTGCATCTTCGACCAAGGCAAGCGATTCAGATTGCTCTCGCCACGCATTTCTCCAGAATATCCTAACAGTCCTTATGTGGAGTTGCGTTCCATCGTGACGATCACTCCAAGTGATGACGATTCGAATGACAGTTCTTTGGAGAAGACCTTGGAGAAAGAAAAGAAAGAATTGGCAGACTTGATGGATTCCTATTATGGAATGTATAATTCTTACGAGGGCAGCAAGCACGTTGTGGTGGATGAATCCAACATAGAAAAGTATCGTAGTTATTTCAAGGCTTTGCCCAAGGATGCAGACATCGTGATGTACTGGTATGCTGATACTCCTTTCCAAAATTCTGGTTATAATGGTTCTCATGTCGCCTTAATATGGAAGAAAGACAAGGAGAACCCTCAGAAAAGCTACTATTATATTCATGCTGAGCCGAGAAAATAAATTCGAGTAGAAACAAGACAGAAAAGACAATGACAGAAGAAAAAGAACAACAGTTGGAACGGCTGTTCCACAACCATTACGAGCGAATGTTTCGCTTAGCCTTTGCCTTGCTCCATGACAACGAAGAAGCTAGGGATGTGGTGAGCGACGTTTTCTCCAAGTTGTGGGATAAATTCTCGCAAGAGGAGGTTCCGAAAAAGTCAATCTCAAAGACTGAGGCTTCAAAAGAATCCATCTCGAAAGATTCTCCTTCAAAAGAGTCTTTCTTGCGGGAAGAGACCGCTTCCGCCTATTTGATGCGAAGTGTGAAGAACGCTTGCCTCAACATCATCTCCAAGAAAAAGAGGGACGAGAGGCTCATCAAGTTTCTCCCACTTTCGAATGAGGAGTCTATCCGACTGGAGGAACCCAGCCGATTGGAGGAACGATGGCAAGCCACCATGGATTGCATCGACCACGACCTGTCGCATCAAACAGCCGCCGTCATCAGAATGTGCTATGGCGAAGGTTGCTCGTATCGAGAAACCGCCGAAGAACTCGGCATCAGCATTTCGGCGGTAAACAAGCATATCGTCAAAGGCTTGCGAACGCTGAGGGAGAAACTGAAAGTTTTCGAATGATTACAAACATAGTGATTTGCCGAATGATTACAAACATGGTGATTCTCGACGCTTGAAGACGTCCAAGCAAAGGGAATTGCTTAATAAAAAAGAAAGGAACGAAGAAATGAAACAAGAAAAACTTGACATACTGCTCGACCTGTTGGAACACCCTGAGAACTACACGGAGTCTCAGAAGGATAATCTCCTGACAGATTCCGAGGTAAAGGAAATCTACCAGCAGATGGTAGAAACTCGTGAAGCCCTCGACTACAAGAAGTCGAAGGAAGAGATGGCTATGCCTTCGATTTCTGAAGAATGGGAAAGACTGAAGAAAACAAAGGAGAGTGAAGAACAAGATCATAAAGAGAAAACATCTTCCAAGATTGTTCCTCTTTGGTCTCCAATGCGAAAGGTGGCGGCAATCGCCGCAGTGCTCGTGATTTCCGGCATTGCCTTTGCAGCCATCCACTTGGCAACTCATAGTCACCAAGAGGAGGTTGATAATAACAAAGAGCTGGTTGCGGAACGCAGTGATTCCACCAAGCAAGCCACTGCTATCGCAAACACTGCACCTAGTGAAAAGGCAGATAGTGCATCAACCAAAAAGCTTCCTCTGGTATATGAGAACGCTGAGTTGCAAGCTATCCTGACCCCTATCGCCCAGCACTTCCATCTCAAAGTGGTTTACCAGAACGAGGCTTCACGACATATCCGTCTCTATCTCCAACTGACGGAAGGCATGGGTTTGGATGACATCATCGAACTGATGAATCATTTTGAGAAAGTGAATGTCCGACATGAGGGAGAAACTTTAATCGTGGAATAAATGCAAAGAATACCAAAAATACTATGCTAAAAATAGCGGTTATTCAAAAATAATCACTATCTTTGCAACCATATACGACAAATATAATAAGGTATGGCAGCAAAGAAATATCCATTGGGAATACAGACCTTCTCCGAGATAGCGAAGGGAAACTATTACTATGCCGACAAGACGGACGTAGCATATCGTTTGGCACATTACGCCAAATTCCATTTTCTGAGTCGTCCAAGACGATTCGGAAAGAGTCTTTTCGTATCTACGCTTCAAGCATATTTCGAGGGAAAAGAAGGAGCTGTTCAAGGGACTCGCCATCGAAAAGTTGGAGCAGGAATGGACGGAATATCCTGTCATTCATTTAGATTTGAGCGGTGGCAAATATTACTCTTTGGAGAACCTACACGCCATACTCAATTTTATCTTGATGCGACAGGAAGAGGTATATGGGCTAAAGGCCGATAAATCGAAAGCCTACAGCGCACGTCTGACTGCCATATTAGAAACCGCCATCCAAAGAACAGGTAAGCAAGCAGTGGTACTCATTGATGAATATGATGCGCCTATGCACGATTCCATGAGCGACAAAACACTCCAAGACCAAATCCGCAATATCATGCGAGATTTCTTTAGCCCTCTAAAAAAACAAGAGGGAAATCTTCGTTTCGTCCTCATCACTGGCATTTCCAAGTTTAGCCAGCTCAGCATCTTCAGCGAGTTGAACAACTTGAAGAACATCAGTATGAAAGATGAGTACAGCGACATCTGCGGCATCACCAAGGAGCAACTCGTCAACGATTTCAAGGAAGGCATCGAGGCGCTGGCTGAGCACAATGGCTTGACCATCGAAGAGACAATCGAGCAATTGAAGGAGCACTATGATGGCTATCATTTCACCCCGAATTGTCCCGACATATTCAATCCGTATAGCATCATCAATGCTTTGGATGACAAAGATTTCAATAGCTATTGGTTCACCTCAGGTACCCCGACGTTCTTGATAGAACTATTGCAACAGAATGGCATGGATATGCTCCTGCTTGATAATCTTTGGGCAAGAGAGAGTCGCTTCGATGTACCAACCGACAAAATTACCGACCCAATCCCAGTGCTCTATCAGAGTGGCTATCTCACCATCAAGGAGTACAACCGAAAACTACGCATGTATCGCCTCGGATTTCCAAACGAGGAGGTTCGCCAAGGGTTCTCGAAAAGTCTCTATCGCTACTATGCCCCTTCGATGATGGGTGAATTGGATGCCGTGGTATATAAATACAGGGAGAAAGTGGAATAATGATAGAGGGCACCATAATTCTGCAAAAGCCCAACGAAGAAAGCCCCGAAAGGGTATAAATAGTTAAATCTTACTATAATTTATACCTTTTCGGGTGTAATTTTATATATTCTTTGTATATTTGCACCCGAAAGGGTATAAACAAGCATGTCTCTATATGCAAATTATACCCATAAAAGTTATATAAAGGACGAAAATGCAAAGAATATGAGCAATACATTATCAACTTACATCAAGGAAATGCGCAAGCAATTCGGCTTGACACAGGTTGACCTTGCCGCAAAATCGGGTGTAGGCCTGAGATTCGTGCGAGAGCTGGAACAAGGCAAAGAAACCCTTCGCCTCGACAAAGTAAACCAAGTACTCCTGCTTTTCGGACATGAAGTAGGACCAGTACCTATTAAACGAGATTAAAAATGAAACAAGGAAAGATTTTTCTCTACGATCAATTCGTTGGCTTATTAACAGAAGATGAAACAGGCTTCACCTTTGCATACGATGCAGATTATCTCGCATCGCAAAATGCAGAGGCGGTGAGCTTGACACTCCCGTTATCCCAAGAGCCTTACCATGACTCGGTACTCTTCCCCTTCTTCGACGGATTGATTCCCGAAGGATGGCTACTGAACATAGCAGAGAATAGTTGGAAGATAAACCAAAGAGACAGGATGTCGCTTCTATTGGCTTGTTGCAAAGATTGCATCGGAGCCGTCAGTGTCATACCAACAGAAAAGAATACAAATGATAATTCCTTAGGGAAATAAAAGAAAGGAGCATTAACATGAACAAAACAACCCTCTCTCCGAACTGTTTAAACGATTCCAAATGCTTAT
>DKCU01000077.1:24680-35895 GCA_002451555.1 Candidatus Segatella albertsiae | reverse complement strand
TTAAACGATTCCAAATGCTTATATTGCTATAAGCCCCTAAAGGTAGGACAAACAGATTACCATCCTGCGTGTGCCAAGAAGCTCTTTGGTACAAAGGTGGCACCCATTCTCCCATACATGAGAAATGACATCGGTGATTTGGCCAAACAAGTAGTGCGCAGCCAAACCACCCTGACTGGTGTGCAAGCCAAGCTGTCGCTTGATGTCAATCCCGGTGGCAAGAACGAGCCATCTCGTTTTACCATCGTCGGATTATGGGGCAAATATATTCTCAAACCTCAAACCGACCGCTATCGTTGTCTTCCGGAAATCGAAGATTTGACGATGCATCTTGCCGAAGCGGCAAAGATTACAGTGGTACCCCACGGCTTGATACGTTTTGCTGATGGTGAACTTTGCTACATCACCCGACGCATTGACCGTATGGACAATGGCGAGAAAGTCCCTATGGAAGATATGTGCCAATTGTCAGAACGCCTTACAGAATATAAGTATAAAGGCTCATACGAACAGATAGCCAAACTTATCAAGAAGTATTCTTCCTTCTCGCAATTAGACCTCATCAACTATTGGGAGGTGGTCATCTTCTCATGGATTACAGGCAATGCCGATATGCATCTCAAGAATTTTTCGCTCTACAACAACCGCAAGTTAGGCTATGCGCTCACCCCTGCATACGACCTTCTTTGCACAAAGATTGTAATGCCCGAAGACACCGAGGAATTGGCCTTGACACTCAATGGCAAGAAGAGAAAGATACAGAAGAGTGACTTCATCAAGGTCATGACTGCCTCTGGACTTACCGAAAAAGTCATCGCAAACATTGCCAAGAAGTTCCGCCGAAGCATCGTAAAATGGCTCGACCTGATAGATGCCTCCTTCTTGCCCGAAGGCATGAAGAAGGAGTACAAGAAACTAATTCTCAGCAGAGTGCTTGCATTGAGATAATCTCAATTACAATCCCAAGAGGAAGGTCTCTCCCTTACAGAAGAACAACTGATGACCCTTGGCATTGAGATGGGCGGTATCGTTAGGTCCCTGGAAATAGATTTTTCGGAAAGCCTCATCCCAAACATAAATGCCCGAACGCTCGGCGGCATTGAATACCGGGATGGAGTACTTGCCACACACCTTTACCATCGTAGCAATCACCTCATTGAATCCCGCTCTCGGCACACGCCATGGGGTGACGAAAGCCAACTTAGCCGTAGGGTATTTCGCTATCAAGCCACGGCAGAGGCTATCCAGTCCGACCTCAAATTGCAGGATGGTTCCCTTGCCACGACCGATATAGTCGGCATCGTTATGACCGCCTATCACTAGCACATAGTCGGCGGAGTCATTCATCTCCTTGTAATACTCCAGCATCGGCTCGCCCCAGTTCTCGGCTCTGCGGTCGAAGACGAGGCAACGTCCATTGCGCCCATAGTTGCGATAGTTCATCTTATACTTCTCAGCCACAAGATAGTGCCAAGCCTCCTCGTAAGGACGACGATGGTTCTTCACATAGCTATCCCCTATCACATTGATGGTCTTGCCATAGAGAGGGGCAGAGAGAATGCTGGCATCCGCCACCATTTTCTGGCCTTTGCTCTTACTCTGCTTGAGTTCTTTCTTGTTTTGCTTGAGCTCTTGCTTACTCTGTTGCTTCTCACCCTTGGCTTGCGCCACATGACAGTTCATTGTCAGCAACACGAAGGCAATGAACATCATCCATTTTGTCTGTTTCATATCTATTTTCTGTATTATTTTCGTCTTCTTCTTGGAACTTCAACTGTTGGCTCGTATGCTTTCAAACCTTCGTCACCAGTAAAAATCTCCACTTCATATCCCAAATCGGTATAAAATTGTACTACTTCCACAATCGAAGCATCTCCTAATGCTTGACCACCAATAACCGTCTCTTTCCATTTTTCTGCTAACTTTTTCAAGTTCTCAGGATTCCACAAATTGCTTTGTTCCGTAAAAGCAGCCCAAGGAGAATTTTCATCGGCAGAGTCTATCATAATCTGTGCGAACTCCTCCCCAAGAAATTTTCTGTCACCAGAAGAATGAGCTATATGATTACCAGTCTCTATGATCATTGCTTGGTCCGCAAGTCTCCTTGCCTGGCACTTTCAACCAAACACAGAGCACACTCGTATCAACAACCAACACCTTCTTCATAGCTTATCATTTACCATCATACGACCGATACTTCCCGAAGCCATCAACTTGGCAAGATTCTCTTTATCCTCCAAAAGATTGACATGACTATTTCCCATTTCGTCACGAGTGACATAACTGATAAATGGCACCATCTTATTGCCCAACTCATCAAGGAGCACAGGGTTATGAGTAGTGCAAAGCACATCTACCTCTCGTTGACGAGACAACTGTTTGAGCATATCTACCAATTCCTTTGCACGAGACGGATGAAGTCCATTATCCACCTCCTCGATAAGCAACAAACTATGGGGTTTGGCTGTCAACAAGGCAACAACAATAGCCGTAAAGCGCAAAGTGCCATCGCTCATTCCTCTTGCATCAACAGGTTGCTCAGGATTCCAATCCTCATAACAATACAGCATGGCATCCGATTTATTTAGCCCAACAGGCACCGCCATCACTTTATTAATATCACGCTCTGGAAGCGGACGGACATAGCTTGACAAACTTGCCTCCACCTTATCTTTCTCCTCTGAAGGCAATGCGCAAAGCACACCAGCCACATTACTCCCATCAGGTTTAAGTTCCTTTGATACTTTACAATAATCACGCATTTTTGCCGGAACTGGGTCTAAGATAAAGACATTGCGCAAATGAGAATATATCATTGAAAGAAAATCCAAAGCAGCCTGTACTCCATAAACCACCCAATTGATGTTGCGAACACTATCTACGAACTTACCCGGCACAACGTCTTCTTCCGCATCCTTACGATGGATTTCACAGAGCCCATAGCTAAATGTAGCGTCCTGTCTTTTCACTCTCAAGTCAATGGTATATTCACAACCATTATCTTCTATATCCACACTCAGGCAGAATTCATTCTCGCCACGACGAATAATCCAATCTTCCCCACCTCTTACGGTCTGAATAGCATCAAGCAAACCTTTGCCTTCAGCCACAGCACGCAAGAAGGCGAACGCATCAAGCACATTCGACTTGCCGCTGGCATTGGTTCCGATGAGGATTCCCAACGAGTCTATATAGAGCGAAGAGTCTTTGAAGCTCTTCCAGTTCTGTAATCTTATCTTTGTTATCATTGGTCAAATTATTATATAATGCATGAACCATACTTTATCAGAATGCAAAGCTACTCATTTTTTGTGATATTAGCAAAATATCAATATCATTTCTTTACTTATCCTCCGTTTTCAACGTAACCACTCTATATTCATGCCCTGTAGCGGGTACAAACTTCTCCAAGAGGTCTTGGAGTTTCAGCTTCAAGGTGGCAGTATTAATGCAAGGATGGCATCCGAAATACTCTGATACCAACAAGTCCTTATCTACCACCAACAACACCTTGTTCTCCTTGTCATTCATCAATCCCATCGGCGATACCGCTCCAGGATGAATACCAAGCAAATCGACCATGTGTTGCTCGTCGGCAAACGATAATCGGGCACATCCCAACTCAGAAGACAAAAACTTCGTCTTGAAATGCTTGTCTCCAGGCAACATCAATAGATAGAACTGCGTCTGCTGACGATTACATAGAAACAGGTTCTTGCAGATTGGCGCATCGGGAATGACCTTCTGCACCTCTTGACATTGCTCCATCGTATAAGCAGCCTCATGGCAAATGGCCTCATACGCAATGCCCAACTTATCCAAGAAATCATAAGTGTTGATTTCTTTCTCCCCTCTTCCCTCATTGGAAGTAGGGCGACCTATATATTTTTCCATTACTTCTTTATTTTTAATCCATTCTGAATTTGTCAGACGGTGTCTGACAAATTCAGAATTATTCCAACAATCGCTCCACCCACTCATTAAACAATGGGCATTTCTCACGAATCTTCTCCAAGCCAATATCCATAGCCACACAGTTGCCATATATCACCTTATTATAATCAGGGATGGCTTCTATCAAACGCTTTGAAGGAGCAGTTGCAGGACTATTGTTTATCAATTCAGGATTCTCAAAAACCTCAGCAGCATCCACCAATGCCTCATAGTTGATTTCGCTTGAATCAAAGCTATTCAAGAAAGCACTGACATCACTAAACAACAATCCCTCAAACTCATGGAGTTGTATATATGGAATAAAGCGATAACGATATTGCTCGGAAATATCCTCTACCATTTTATCCATCAAAAAATGAATACGTTCTACTTTATCTGCAATGTTTTTGGACTCTTCCCATCCAGGGAAAGCAAATTGGTCTTTGATGCCATAATAATCCACCAACATACTGACATAAACGTTTCCTTCTTGAAGATGCTTCAAGATTTGTCTCTTGATAATATCCCAAGCCACAATGCCACCATGAGAATGCTTGATAAGCGGTGCCTCCACATAAACATCATGTTTCACCAACTCCTCGCTTAAGACTTCCAAACAAAACTCTTGCTCAGTAGGCCCTTCACAAATAATGATCACTCGTTTCATCGCGGCTGCCCTCCTTTCAAGATATTTTGCTTCCACAAATCACCAAGAGTATATTCATCCAGCCATCGCTCTAAGTCCTCACGATTCAAACGCTGGATAGTAGTACCCTCTTCGTTTTGATTCACCGTCAACACATCCTCTGGCTCGAAGTTGCTGATGAGTTCAGCACTCTGAGTAGCAATGATAACTTGCGTTCCCTTTTGTGCCGCCATCTTTATCAAGCCAGTTAATTTCTCGATTGCCACAGGATGCAAGCCAAGCTCAGGTTCATCTATGATGATGACCCTTGGTAACCAAGGCTGCATGAAGAGAACCGTCAAGGCGATAAATCGGATAGTTCCATCCGACAAATCCGTTGGTCCATAAATCATAGAGCTATACTTATCCTGCCATTGCAAGCGAACCATATCCGCCTCGGTTGGTTGGAAATAGAAGTCAGAAAAATATGGTGCCACACTCTGAATCACACGAATGATGCGTTTGTATGCCATCGGCTTCTCTCGCTGGATGCGATAGAGGATAGCCGCCAAGTTCTCGCCGTGCTCATACATGCGATAAGCATCGTTTACGATATGGCTATCTGCCGTGAATGGAGAACGACGCCCCGTGTCGTGGAAATGGAACTTGCGAATCTGGGAGATATAACTTTTTAGGAATTCTCCGTTTTGAGAATCAATATTGTCTTTTAATATTGCCTCATTCTTATAAGAGCATAATTCCATAACGTGCTTTACCTCCCCTATAGTTTCACCGATTTGTTCTTTTTCCACAATCAAACGACCATCTGATTCCATCAAGGATAAAAGATAATCAGCTTTACCGATACCAAAATCAACTCTAATGCATTCCGTCACTTTCCTTCCTTGGTAGAGCAACTTATCTACTCCACCAACCTGAGCAACATACGCCCCCAGTCTCTTCTCATAGATGTTGCCTAACATCTCGAAAAGAGACAAGAAGTTACTCTTGCCTGCTCCATTAGCACCAATCAAGAGATTGATCGGGTGCAACTGAACCGACAAGTCCTTGAATGACTTATATCCTTGTATTCTTATATTGTCCATACCATTTATTTCTTTTGACTAAAAAAGACATCTAACAATTTATCCAATACAGGTTTAAAACCATCATACCACTCATCTCTGAAGTGATTATATTCCTTTTCTATATATTCTTTTATAGCGCCAGCAGTACCCTTTTTACCCATAGTTAGATTTCTAAAATCTTTATGTGTACGTGCAGAAATCACAGGTTCTATCTTAGAAACATACGATTCTTCAGAAAACAAATCTTCAACCATACAAGTATTTATCTGCTTTATGCTCTTACTTCCGTTTATACGTACAACCTCTTCTTCACTTGTTGGATACTCACCTTTTTGATAACTATCTTGATAAAACAAAGGAATTATCTTGGTATTTACTTCCGCAAGTGCTTTAATCTTCTTCCAACCGTCATTCCAACCACCTTGATCATAATCAAAGAGAAAAGCGACCTTATTTATTCTCTCCATACATGGGGATAGAATCTGATTGTAAATCTCAACAGCCGCACCAGCACTATTAGATGAAAATATTGTCACCTGCTTTAACTTTTCGTATTTAGTATCCTGTGCTGCAAAAATCGAAATAGCTTTCTTCAAATATCTATCATCATATTTACCTTCTACCACAAGAATATTCTTGGAATCTAAAACAAAAGACCCCTCAAAATAATCTATATTACCATCAGTTAATTCATTAAGGTGTTTCAAGCCATCAGCACTCTCCACAGCACCATCATGCATATAATAGATATTCTCATCATGGTATCCTTCCCAACGCTTATTCAAAAACATTGGAGAATGAGTAGTCATAATAGTTTGTCCTTCGAATTCTGAAATAACTTTAAGAAGTTCTTTCTTCATTGCAATATGGGTGTGAGCATCAGGCTCATCTAACAAAACAAGAGCGTCTTCGTCACCCAACACTTTCGTGATACATTCGATGAGGATGAGTTTTTTCTCACCCTCACTCAAGTCATCAAAATTATATTCATTTACTTGTATATCAATATTTTCTATCAACTTATCTGCGCGCATTTCTATTTTTGCATTTCGCTCTGGCATACATAGAAAATACAAATAATAAAATATCTGAGCATCAGGAGTCAAGTTAGGATATGAATTACACATCAAATCTTCATACTTTAATGCTTCGACAGTTATTCTCTCCTTTCCATATTTCTCTTCTATACGAGCATACCAATTAGAGGCATCATGACTATTAGCCTTAGTTTCTTTCCGACGATTAAATTGTACAGTTACTTGCAGGGCATCTATATTCAAAATGTCCTTTATAAAAGATTTCACCTCTTCATTCTCACTAAACAACAGAGATATAAAAGCTATTTTCCAACAATATTTATTGACATAAAGACTTCTTGGCTTATATTCTCCTCCACCTATGGCTGAATTAAAGAAACTGACGTAATAATCCTTATAGCAAAAATTCCACAAACGATCATCTTCTCCACTATAGCACGATATCAAAGATGAAGGCAACTTGGGATTAGATTCTAACTGAATAGGGTGTCCTTCTTTATCTATATTGCCATAGAAGTAAGTATTTCCTACCAATTCATACTCTATCCAGAAATTACCTATAAAGTCTTTCGGATATATTCCCATCAAAGTATCAAACACCAAGCTTATAGTCTCTAGTAAATTACTTTTACCAGAACCATTCAAACCAATCAAAGCTATGTAGCCCTGACTAACTTCAAAAGAATATTCACCATGAATGTTCTTATAACGCTCTATAAATAATTTCTTTAATCGCATAACTATTCAAATATTGTTTGTTCAAACTCTAAAAAAGCTTTTTTTCTTAATAATAATCCCCTCTGTTGCAATTGTTTTGATTTTGCTTGAATTTGAAACACATGCTCTACTATATCATTTTGCACATTAATTGGGGGCAAAGGAATTCTATAACCAGAAATAATCCCAGCATTTATATTAGGCTGAGCACCACCATATGCCATTTTCTTTAGATTTTCCTTCTGAGTTTGTAAATATATCCAAATAAAATCAGGACTAACATTTTCTTTGAAATGGGTTAGTACTGCACATGCTTGGTTTGTAGCTGCCTCAACTCCCAACTTTGCAGTTTTCCCAATTGTAGCCCCATACATAGCTATAACTATAGAGCCTTTCGGATACAGTTTTGCAGAACTCATATCAAGCCCTAATTGTGTTATTTTTTCTTCTGTATCTTGTAATATTGAATCATCCAACTCCCCTGTTTTTACCCAAGGAATATTACCTCCATAATATTCCTTACAACCTCGTTTAGGTGTTCCTCCACTACTTATATCACACAAGTTGGATATTTTGCAACAAGAAAAAAGAGAAGACGATATCGCATTTAAATTAGAAGCGACAAAATCTAGCCCCCATTGAGTTATAGTCGAGAATTTTACAAATTCAATTCTACCTTTACCCACTATATGTACTAAATTATTATCTTCTACTCCCAATTGTCTATATACATATTCTGTCACTTTAAAGGTTTCTTTTTCCGAATCCGAGTCGGCCGCATCCGCAATTTTCATTCTATCCCAATAACTCATTACTAAAGCATTTTGCTCTTCCAAAGAAGGCAAAGGAATAGCTTGTTGCAAAAAAGCATCAATATCTATACGCTTACGATTAGTCGTACCACTACTACATTTACGAGCAAACTCCACAAATTGAGGAGTAGTTGAAATAAGCACCATAAACTGAGGAAGAATCTTAGTAGAATCTACATCAAACACGGGGAAATCGTTCGTAACTATTGCACCTTCCAAGTCATCAGGTATTACTCCAAATGCCCCATTGCGAGCATCTATCTTAGATACGATAAATTGCCCAGAATGAACAACGGTCTGCCGTTTTGTTCCGATTTCAGAACCTTTTTTAAGCTGACCATCATTTCTTGCAACCACACCTCCATTATTTATTTTTACAGTAACCTGCTTGTACTCTACATCATCTTGAATTTCTATCTGATCCTTACTTTTTTTCAAGAACGAGCCAATCTTAGCCATTGGGTACTTCTTGGTAAAACCCAAATTCTCCTCAACCACATATTGGACACTCCAGTTAGGAATGTCCTTATAGTTGGCAAAATGTATATATTCAAAAGTCTTTGTGCTCATTTCTCTTTAATTTCTATAGAATGGTTCTGGTTCGCAAGCGATGCCATCTATTATTCTAGTACGCTGCATAATTCCATCAGCAGAGACATTATATTCCGTTTCCTTTACAGGCTTCTTCCATAGCTTATTTTCCTTTCGATATTCCGTAAATTCCTTTTCAAGAGGAACTAGTTCATTCTCTATCTTAGCGCCAGTGGTACTAATGCCTGCTTTCTGAACTTCTGCTATTGGAATTACGTAATCGAATCTCTCTTTTACCAAAGCTTTGGTTTCATTCTCGATTAAAGTGGTAAGCTCTTTCTTACGAGCACGGAGTTTTTTCTTCTCGTCTTTCGCCAAAGCCTCCTTACCACGTTTTGCCAAATTCGCCTCAATACTCGTCATCTCATCATCGTACTTAGCCTCAACCTCATGCGATGCTTGAATATAGATTCGATTATACTCATCAGCTTCTGTTTCCGTAAACTTCTTAAAGAACAGCAAACTTGGTTTCACTGTAGCACCCGCAGCCATAAATACATCTTGTGGAATAGATACTATCAACAATATCTTTGCCTTACTCTCTACAAAGTCACGTACCTTTTGTAAATTAGTATTGTTCAACACTCCCTCAGGGAGCACGATTCCCATTCTTCCTCCAGGTTTCAGCAGATTCAAGCAACGCTCTATGAATAGAACTTCCGTAAGTCCACTAAATTTACCTATTTGGAACAAGTCAAGTATTGGTTTGCCAATATTATCATTTACTTGCCTTAAGGCTTTATCATAATTTTCCTTGCCGTACCTTTTCTCATATGCCTGAATTTTTTCCACATCGGTAAACTTATCTGCATCGGTAATTTTCAAATCCTTGTCCACACGGGAACCAAAAGGAGGATTTGTAAGAATTACATCAAAACGCCCCTCCCAAATACCATTGACATTCAAAAGTCCATCGTGATGATGTACACCACCATGACCATCACCATGCATAATCATATTCATCTTAGCTGTTCGAGCCATACGAGGATTAGCATCCGTACCATAGATACAGTCAAAAGAAAGGGAACGCAAACGTCCCAACGGGTTATTGATATCCAACTCATAGTTCATTTTATTGAAAGCATCCACTACCTGCTGGTCTATCTTTTCCTGCTCCTTTTTTGCCAAATTAGGATAATCCTCGGTAAACAATTCTTTCTTGACATCCTCCTTTCTTGCCTCAACTTCATTCTCAATATGCTCACGAACATATTCGAAAGCACGAATCAAAAAGCCACCACTTCCACAGCAAGGGTCACAAATATACTCACCCTCCTGTGGATCAAGGACAGATACCATAAAATCCACTATAGTACGTGGCGTGAAGAATTGTCCTAATTCTCCACGAAATGTCCTGCCCAGAAACTGCTCAAAAGCAATACCTTTTACATCATCAGAAGTTGTTGACAAATTATACACCTGTAACTCCTTTACAATTTGTTCAAAACTATTCTCACGAATTTTGATGGTTTCATTATCATCAAAGAGATGGTCTTTGGCAAAATCTTCCTTTGTCTTTTCAAATAAAAATTGGTAAAACTCCGGAGCATCTTTGGACTTCATATTATTGTAAGCATCCTTAAGCTTCGTAAATGCGTCCTTTGAGAATATCTGTGTACCTGAATTTGTCCGTTCATATCGAATTTTTATGAAAAGAATCTTGCTTATCTCATCAAAAGCAGCCTCTGGAGAAAGCTTATCGTTGTTGCGAATAATATTATGACACTTAAAAAGCAATCGTGAAAACTCATCACGAGTAAATGCCTTTGTCTGCAATAACATGGCCTTGATTTTTTTGTCATCATTCACGATGTCAGCAGTAGGAATATCAGCAATCTCTTCCAACTTTTTAGGCATAGCATCCTCTACGACCTTAAAGATTCGAGTTTCCTTCAAGTTGGTTGTCACAAAAAACTTAGCACCAGCCCATGAAGCATAATTATATCCTTGAAAATAATCTGCTTGACGAATGGTTACATTCTCTGCCTTACACTCCACGACAATGAGCGCATTCTTATTATTTATCTTATCCTCTTCAGAACGCCACACAACTATATCTGCGCGAGCAGCTCCTTGTCCACGCTGAGAGTTTGTAACCTTCACCTCTTCTCCCATTTGCTTGATGTCATAGCCATAGCTATCCACCAAACGACAAACATATCGTTGGCGAACCTCCTCCTCTGGCTTATCCACAAGCCACTTGTTCCTAATAGGAGAATATATTTGGTTGTTTTCTATCTTTACTTCCATATAGGGTTGCATTTATTTTTAATGAGGCAAAGATACACTTTTCTTGTGTATTTACCAAATTATTTAAAAAGAATATTGCTACTCTTCCTTTTATTTCTTCCTCTTCAGCAGTTCATTCTTATCTATCACCACGAAGACGGTATCCACTACCCTGCCTCTTTC
>DKCU01000077.1:0-24485 GCA_002451555.1 Candidatus Segatella albertsiae | reverse complement strand
TCTTGGTAAACTCTATCAAGTTGCCCACCTTCTCGCCTTGCGAGTAATTCTCCTTGCAGCTGCCCAAGGTCAGCATCATTGCCGCCATAAGCAAATATGTCAATTTCTTCATACGATTATCTTTATTACGTTATTTGTTCTTTAGCTACCTCAATCAATTATTACTCTATCACCTTCTCGTTCTGCAAGAACTGGAACAATCCCATGAAGATATAGCCATTCTCATCCATATACGTGGCGATGTCATCGCCTACGATAACTATCTTGCGGAAGGAGTCGTCTATTTTCTTTAGCGAGGCAAGTTCTTGTTCACGCTTTTCTTCCGTAGGCAAGGCATACGCCGACTGGATGTAATACTTATCAAGCCCATTCGTGGCTATGAAATCTATCTCCAACTGCTGATAAGTACTCTTGCCGTCTCGCATCACTCGGCTTTCCACTACTCCTACATCCACCACATAACCACGGATTCGCAACTCATTGTAGATGACATTTTCCATGATATGCGTAACCTCTTGTTGGCGAAAGTTGAGACGAGCATTACGCAAACCAACATCCACCACATAATACTTCTTGATGCTCTCGTAATACTTCCGCCCCTTCACATTGTAACGGCGAGAGCCCTCAAAGAGGAAAGCGTTCTCCAAACTTTGCATATAAGAAGAAACTGTTTCTGCGTCCAGCTTTACATGTTGCACACTCTCCAAAGTATTTTTTATCTTTGTAGGATTGGTTAGTGAACCAATCGACGAGCACAGAGAATCCACCAAACTCTCCAATGCCATACGATTCTTGATGCCATTTCTCTCTACTACGTCATCCAGATAAGTTTTCTGCCAAAGGCGTTGCAGATAGCTTACCTTCTGCTCAGGAGTGGGTTGATTTCTAAGGGCAGGCATTCCTCCATAGGTATAATATTCCTTCCAAAGTTCATTGACTGGTTCTGTTCTATCAGTACAGAATTCCTTGAAAGAAAAGGGATAGACTCTCACCTCATCGCCACGCCCACGAAATATGGTATTGATGTCGCTTGAAAGAAACTTAGAGTTGCTCCCCGTGATATAGACATCTACATTGTCACGAGCATTCAATCCATTCACTATTCTTTCAAATCCCTCCACCATTTGAATCTCATCAAGAAAGACATAATAGTTTGCATCCTCATCGGTTATTTGGGAATATAGATGATTCTTGAGAACTATCGGGTCGGTCAGATCTTTCCCATCAATGTCTTCATCCATATCAAAAGACACTATCAAGATATTCTCCTTCGACACACCTTGCCCCAGCAAATAGTCTCTATACACCTTTTTGAGAAGCCACGACTTTCCACATCGACGTGTACCCGTGATGATTTTCACTTCACCATTGTCTCGCCGATTAATCAATTTTTGCAGATAAACTTGTCTATTTACATACTTTGCCATAACCTTCTATTCGGAATTTACTGCAAATTTACAATAAATTTCGGATAGAGCGATATTTTATCGTAACATCATACAAAAATATAACATTTATTAGCTAATATCCAACTGATATACAATAAAATAAAAATGGTTTTCAATCTACTCATCCAACTTACTTTGACTACATTCAAAGCAACTCTATTCGGGATTTACTGTAAATTTGCAGTAAATCCCGAATGAACTACACAAATAATCATTTATATCGTCTTATCATACAAGCCGCCATCTCATAGTACTAATATTCCATAAAAAAATGCCCCCAACTTTGGATGTTCAAAAATTTAAACGTACATTTGCCTTAAATTAGCACATCTCAAAGGAACAAAAATAAGAAAAGAATAATAAGATAAGATGTTTCAGAAATTCATTATCAATCGAGACGGCGTACTAAAGTTCGGACATGTATATCTCCACCGCGATATGCTTGCCCCAGGAGAGCAATGCACCTACGGCGGAGGACTTTGGAAAATAGACGAGGGCAGAGGAGCCATCGTGCTCTATGGCAGAAGCTTCGACTTCGGTCCTCCAGACTTCGACTATGTAAAGAGAATAGACTGGTCGGGATTAGGCGGAACACCCCGACCATTACTCTACTTGCCGCACTGGCCCGATGAGGAGGAAGTGATTCCGATTATGATTTAAGCCTTCCCTTTCCATCAAAAAAGGAAGGCTATATGGAAGCTGATCTACATAAACGGATCGAGCAACGCCATCAAGTCGGCCTTCGACATAGCTCCACTCTCCCGATACAATACTTCCCCATTGCGGAAGAGCATCAATGTCGGGACGGAGCGGATGTCGTATTGGGAAGCCACATCGTTGTGAGCATCCACATCCACCTTGATGATGCGAAGCTTGTCGCCCACCGTCTTCTTCAAGTCTTCCAATATCGGGTGCATCATTTTGCATGGCTGGCACCATGTCGCAAAGAAATCAACCAATACCAGTTGATTGCCAGATATTACTTCATTGAATGTTTCCATTATTTTTCCTTTCAATATTTACATTACCTATTCCTTCGGGAAAGGATACTTGTCCCTGAG
Source organism: Candidatus Segatella albertsiae (assembly GCA_002451555.1). Classification (GTDB taxonomy): domain Bacteria; phylum Bacteroidota; class Bacteroidia; order Bacteroidales; family Bacteroidaceae; genus Prevotella; species Prevotella albertsiae. The sequence goes on along the minus strand of DKCU01000077.1, from coordinate 21,976 downwards.
TTTCATGCCGAAGTAACTACACCTCATCCATCCGATACAGTTTCCAACCATCAAACTGCATGATGACGCGATGCAACTGGGTGCCTTGGCGCAATGCCTCAACCCTCGGTGCCTCGGAATATTGCTTGATTTGCTTCGTGGCTTCCTCCCATTGCTGGGCTATCAGTCCCTCATGCACTTTCTTCGTCATTCCCTTCTCCTTCTTCGGAATCAGTTTCAACTCCAGGATGTAGCTGTGCTTCGTAGGATAATGCGTCAAGTCGGGCAAGAGGAAGAAGTCGCAATAACCATGGTTCAACTCCAGCTCTGGCGCTGTATAATAGTAATTATTGAGGTTGAGATAAGCCATGAAGAAACCTTGCAGGTTGCGCTCAGCCTCGATGCCATCACGAACAGACGAGACGTTGGCATAACTATCAGCCAAGAAGGTCAACCCCTCTCGCCACTTGCCGTCGTATGCCATGTCATAATAATAATCGGTGAGCTTGTTCACACTCAGCGTTGCCTTCTCCTCGAAAATTTCCTTCAGATAGCCATAATATTGCTTGCGGACATTGTTGTTCGGAATGCCCAATATCAGCTTATCGCCACGAGTACCCTTGATGGTCAACATGCCATAATAGAACAACAAGCTCGGAAATATCTCTGGGTCAGTAATCTGACTGGCAGGGAAAGTCTCCTCTATACGAGTAATAATCTCGCCTGTCTCGGCTATTCTCTCAATGACACCCTTACGATCGCCATCCAATTTGTCGAGCTGGATGAGCTTGCGCATCTTGTTGTAGTCGGTCTTTGTGTTCGGGTCTATCATCTCCTCTGGTGCCTCGCCCCTGTTCATGTAGTTGCGAAGATAATAGAGCACCATGTCGCAATTAAAAACTCGGCTTTGAGTTTCCAACGCTCCCTTGGCAAAGCAATAGTTGTCGTACCAAGGTTTCATATCATTGATGATGGCCTCGATGTCGCTGTCCGGGCGTATCAAGCCATTATCTCTATAATATGTAAAAATATCGCGTACATCCTCTGTTGAGAAGCCCAACATCTGGTTGAATTCCTCCTTGGTGGAAATATGCCAACCGATATTGAAGCCACTGGTCACGTCATCCAAGGTCACAGGACTGACACCCGTGATAAAGATTCGTTCAAAGTTGCCCTTGAACTTCTTGAAGATGTCACGGTAGAAACCTTCGGCATGCGTGATGGCCCAATACACCTTCTCCCCTTGTTCGTTGAGCACGGTGTTGGTGAAGTTGTCGTATTCGTCGATGATGAGATAGAGAGGATATTTGTGGTATTTCGCCTCGTTTATGATGATGGCAAATTTACCAACGGCATCCTCTGTTTCCCTCACTTTCTTGATGGTTTCCTCTGGATAAAACTCATGATAATTGCGCACGAACCCATCCAATTCGACCCCAAGGAAGAAATTGAATCGCTCTTCCAGTTTTTCAATATCACCTCCCACCTGCGAGAAATCAAGGTAAAGCACTTGAAACTTTCCTTGCAAGGGCGTAGGATGCTGGCCTATCCATAGGTCGCCAAACAAGTCTTGGAACTTGTCCTTGTTGAGAATGTCATAGTAGGCATGGAGCATACTGATGAACACGCTCTTGCCGAAACGGCGAGGGCGAATGAAAAACAGGTTGCGAGCCTGAGCCTCCAACTTAGGCAAATACATCGTCTTATCGACATAGTAGAGATTGTCTCTTCTCACGATGTAGAAATCTGATACGCCGTATGGTATTTCCTTGATTTTGTTCTGCTCCATGATGTTTATTGCTTAATCCGTAATCTTATTCTGCAAAAATACAACTTTATATTGGAACCACCAAATATTTCCGACTGATTCTATATTTGTTTTTGAAAAGAAACTTGAAAGTTCCTTCACTTTTTCATCTATTCATCTGAATAGCAACGACTTTTGATGAAGGATATTATTCCTCACCTTCAACCTTACAACCATCAAATCCCATTTCCTTGGCTTTGTCTTCGCCAAAAGTATAATAGATAGCCTCAGCCTCATCGCAAACCTCCCCCTTCGAGTTTTCGAGCGAAAGCTGGATGGTCACGATGTTGCGACGTTGGTTGGTGATATGCCCACGAATGGTAATCTGCGAATCGGTGGTCATCACAGGCTTCTTGTACTTCACGTTGAGTTGCATCGTTACGCCAGTGGTCTGTAGTTTTCGGTTGATGACCCAACCAGCCACTTCGTCCATCAGCATACCGATGACTCCGCCATGCAATGTGTTCACCCATCCCTGGTAGTTTTCGCTAGGATGCCAGATAGTTAGCACATCATCGCCATCTTCCCAAAACTCCAGATGCAATCCGATGGGATTGTTGGGAGAACAGCATACGCAGTTGTACCCCTCCTTATTCAAATATGGATTTAATATCTTCTTCATATTTTTCTCTTTTTCTTATTATTACGATGAATATGCTGACAAAGGTAAGATTATTTTTGGAAACAACCAAGGAATATCGGATAAAAGATGCAAAGAAACAGGTATTATGATGTAAAGACTTAGTTCTTATGATGCAAAGACTTAGTTCTTATGATGCAAGAACCCTTTTCTTGCGATGGTTTGGCGACCGCCATCTGTTCTGCTGACGGTCGTCAAGTCATCACGTGGTGGTCGCCAACTGGTCTATTGGCGACCGTCAAAGTTTAAATAAACCTAATTCTTTGCATCATCATATACAAGGTATTACATTATTATATATATTTGCATCACTTTTAGACAATAATAACAACTAACATATATAATAACGATGGAACTAAAATATGACCTCTATACGCTCAACAACTCCCAGGGCACCGGGGAGAATCGTGAGTATGTTCGCCTCATCCAACATGAGCCGATGACGGCAAAGCAACTACAAGAAAAGATACAGGATAGATGTTCTCTCACCAAGGGAGATGTCGCAGCAGTCCTTTCTGAACTCCACGACATCGCCGTCCAGGAGTTTCAGATGGGACATCGCTTCTACATCCCTGAGATAGGATATTTCTCCATGTCGGCTAGTTTGGAAATGCCCGAGGATAATCCCGATAAGAAAATCACGGGAAAGGAAGTGCGACTCACTGGCATCAACTTCCGCCCAGAGGCAGGTTTTCTGCAAGAAGTACAACGAGGCGTACATTTCGTTCGCTCTCGCTATTCCAGCCAATCTACGAAATATACTGAGGAGAAACTATTGGGAAGAATCAAGGAGTATCTGCAAGAGAATCGCTACATCACCTGCAAGATCATGCGCTTCCAGTTTGGCTTGACGCAATACACCGCCCAAAAGTGGCTCAACTATTTCTGCGACAAGGAGATTCTAGTAAAGGATGGAACGCCCCACTCACCCATCTATTTTTTGAAGTAGATAAGCCGAAGTCTCATCATCTTATCCAAGAAAGCATCACACATTTTCCTTCACAAAAAGTTACTGGTTATCAACAAGAAAAATCGAAAAGTGAAGGCATTTTTTGAAAAAGAAAACAAAAAACACTTGCAGGAATCAAAGTAAAATTGTATCTTTGCAAGATTAAACTTTTTATATCGAATTATATCGAAAGGACATGACCAAGCAAGAACTGATAGAGAGAATCAACGACATCGAATGGGAAGACTTCGAGGCTAAGGAAGCCAAAAGCGAACTCCCCAAGAATGTTTGGGAAACCGTGGGTGCATTCGCCAACTCATCGGGTGGATGGATCGTGCTCGGCATCAAGCAAACTGGCAAGAAGTTTGAAATCACCGGTGTCGATAATGCCGAGAAGTTGGAGCAAGACTTCTTGGGGACTTTGCGCTCCCAAAAGTTTAACGAGCCATTGGAGGCAAAGGCAATGCTCTATCATATAGATGGCAAGAAAGTTTTGGCGTTCCATGTACCTTCGTCTCCTCATAAACCGATATACTACAACAATCCACAAAATACTTTCATTCGTTTTGGAAGTGGCGACCAAAGAGCGACCAATGGCGAGATTACGGCTATGTTCCATAATCAGTCTTTCGGCATTAAGTCTGAGGAGATTCTCCCTAAGACTGACCTTTCGATGCTCAACAAAGAATCTATTGAGGATTATCGTGGTTACTTCAAATTATACAGCAATCGTCCTAACCTCGCCAATGGCGAAATCTCTGATTTCTGCAAACGAATAGGCATTTGCGACGAGGAAGGCCACCTGAACTATGGTGGTCTGATGTGTTTTGGAAAATACGAGTATGTACGTCGATATGTACCTACTTTTTGGATGGACTTGGTGGAGATTCCTGGCAGAAGCGTGCAAGAAGCCGCTACCCGATACACTTATCGAGTGCCAGAGCAAGACAATCTTTGGGATTATTATCAGATTATGATTCGCCGCCTGCGCCTCATCGTTGACACTCCTTTCAAGATGAACGATATGGGAATAAATGTGGAAGACCGCTCGCAATTCAAGATTCTGCGAGAAGCATTAGTCAATATGCTCAGTCACTTCGACCCATGGAGCACTGTACACAGTTGCATTCATATCTATACCGACAGAGTCGAGTTCTTCAACGCTGGTGGTTATCCCGTGCCTATCGAGCAACTGGGCAATCGCCTATATTCCAATCCTCGCAACCCAATCATCGCTAAGATGTTTCGATTGGTAAATATATCAGAGACAATCGGTTACGGATTTGATATGATGAACGAATGGAAGAAGATTACTGAAAGAAATGTCGATTTCGAGAGCGACTTATGCACAAGCTGTGTTACTTTCTGGTTACCGAGTAACTATATCGGTAACAGAGATAACGACAGAGTCAACGACAGAGTCAACGACAGAGTCAACGATACAGAAATATATGACATTTTAAGCTTTTGCATGGAGCCGAAGTCACGAAGAGAAATTTTGGGTTCTTTGGGATTAGCATATCATAGCGATGCCTTCAAAAAGCACATTAAGCCATTGATAGACAAAGGGTATTTAGCTCTTACAATTCCAGACAAGCCTAACAGTCGGCTTCAAAAATATAAGCTTACAGAACTAGGAAAGGAGTTCTTGGTTCCCAGAAATTAGAAGACAAAAGATGCCCTAGCATAGACACTATGACACAACCAGTGACAATGCTAGTGACAATGCTTACGACAGAGTTAACGACAAAGAAAGTAACTATGTCAATAAATTATGGCAAGATATAATATGACAACAAAAACTATCATTTCCAAAGTAATGGCTATCGTGGCAATACTTTTGCTACAATGCCCCATCCACGCCAAGGCGCAAGAGCCGAATGCTCCTCGTCTCAGCTATGCCATGACACTGCATGTAAAATGCACTGCTGCCATGGAAGTAGGAAACATTCCACAAGGCAAGCGAGTGGTCATTCCTATCATCGGCGGCACTTTCGAGGGAAAGGACGAAAAGGGACAAGACTTTAAGGGCGAAGTGCTGTCAGGCGGTGCCGATTACCAACTGGTGGATACCACTCACAATCGTACCCGTCTGGAGGCCATCTACAACATCAAGACTTCGGACGGTATTCTCATCCATGTAAGAAACGTGGGAGTCCTCGCCAACCCGAAACTCAGCGATGGCACACAAGGATTCTACTTCCAGACCTCCCCTGTATTCGAAGCACCAATGGATAGTAAGTATGCTTGGCTCAACGATGCTATCTTCGTCTGCACTCCATTCTTCGAAAAAGATATGATAGGACTAAAAGTCTGGAAAATCAATTAGATGGAAACAAACTATAAAATCCCCTTCAATATGAAGAAAAGAATCATCATCCTGTCGTTCCTCATGGCATCTTTCTGCCTGGGAATGAATGCCGCCAACAAGAAGCGCATACAATGCACCTTCGACCAGGGCTGGACCTTCAAGCTCTGCGCCAACCATGCAGAGGCATCGCAGGTGCTCCATACTCTTGGCATCAGCAACCCAAACTTATCGTCCAATACCTCAACCGGAAAAAAGACGAAAGTAACCGATGATACCGAGCCTGAACAGGCACAAGTAACCGCAAGCGAAATCACTTCCTCGCAAGCCACGACATCGACATTGTCGTCATCGTTATCATCCAACAAAAGTTTCAGAAACGTGACCATTCCACACGACTGGAGCATCGAACTACCTTTCGACCCGAAAGTGGGAGGATCGGCGGGCTATCTGTCTGGTGGACAAGGCATCTATGCCAAGGACTTCACTTTGCCTGCTGATTATCAGAAGAAGTTGGCACAAGGCGAGCAACTTAGCATCCACTTCGATGGAGTCTATCATCGTGCCACCATCTGGCTGAACGGTCATCGACTGGGACATCACATGTATGGATATACGGGATTCTCTTACGACATCACCCCACATATTAATAAGATGGGGAAAAATCGCCTTGTAGTCCACGTGGATAGAGAGGAACAATCTCGCTGGTACACAGGCTCGGGCATCTATCGCCACGTTTGGTTGCAGATGAACAACCCAACACACATCAAGGAGCACGGCATCTTCGTGACGGCAAAGACCGACGGAACCGTGAATGTACAAACAGAAGTGGAAGGCGATGCCGGTTGCAAGGTCTCGCACATCATCCTCGACAAGAACGGCAGGAAGGTTGCCTCTTCTTCGACAACCCAGCTTCTTGTCAAAAACCCACAACTATGGAGCACAGACTCCCCTACGCTCTATACCCTCTTGACACAAGTGAAAGACAGCAAGGGAAAACTCGTGGACGAGGTGGAGACACCTTTCGGTTTCCGTGACATTCGTTTCGATGCCAACACGGGCTTCTACCTAAACGGCAAGAATATGAAACTCAAAGGCATGTGCTTGCATCAAGACGCTGGAAGCCTGGGAGTCGCCGTACCCGAGGAAGTTTGGGCTCGTCGCTTGAAGGCGATGAAGGAGATAGGTTGCAATGCCATCCGATGCTCCCACAATCCACCTTCGCCTGAGTTTCTGAACATCTGCGATACCTTGGGATTGTTGGTTCTAGACGAGGCATTCGACAAATGGAAATCGGGCTATTACGAACCATTCTACGATGAGTACGCCCACCAAGACATCGCCGACATGGTATTGAGAGACCGAAATCATCCTTCCGTCATCGTGTGGAGCATTGGCAACGAGGTGCATGAGGCTTGGAACAAGGACGACAAGGGCGTAAACAGAGCCAAGGAACTGAACGCCATCGTGAAGCAACTAGACCCAACTCGCCCTACGATGCTCGCTTGCCAACAGGGATTCGAGGACAAGATTGCCGACGTTGCCGACCTCGTGGGCTACAACTATCTGGAGCCTCGAATGATAGCCGACCACAAGCGCTTTCCTCAGCGCAAGATGTTTGTGAGCGAAGCCTTCGTATATTATTCAGGCCTAAGAGAGAACTTGGTTCGCGATTTCGTGGAACACAATCCATGGCATTTCGTGGAAGAGAATCCTTTTATCGCTGGCTCTTTCGTTTGGGCTGGTGTCGATTATCTCGGCGAGTCATCGCCTTGGCCAGCCAAGGGTTGGTGCTCCTGTCCGTTCGACATGACCTTGAAGGAACGTCCACAGGCTGCATTCTATCATCCTGCTTGGAACCCCGACAAAGACTATCTGAAACTCGTGGTTCGCGACAACTGCTTCGACCAGGCGATGGGAACCGACCATTGGCAATACCCACCGATGGCTGATACTTGGGACTTGCCATACACCGACTCCCGATGCGTGGAAGTAAGGTGCTATACCACCTGCGACTCGGTACAATTCTTCTTCCCGATGTGGAGCAATCCTCAGTTGCCACTGAAGCCACGCAAGACCGCAGACTACAACGACCATTGCATCACCATCCAGTTGCCTGCCCGACAAGGCAAGGTACTGGCCATCGGATATAAGGACGGAAAGGAAGTGATGAGAGATTCGCTCATCAATCATGGTCCGGTGGCAGATGTAAGATTGGATGCCGACTATACGACTCTGAGAGCCGCCAAGCCTGATTACTCGGAAGTTGCTGCATTGCCTAATGGCAATAGCAACAACAAAAACGACAAAGGGAACAAGCATTCTATCACTCCATGGAGTACGGTTTCCCATATCCGCCTCACACTGGTGGACAAGGAAGGACGCATCCAACAGATGCAACCCAAGAAATTCCGAGTTGAGGTTGAGGGCCCTATCCGTTTGCTAGGCGTTGAGACTGGCGATATGCGTAGGATGGATTCATGGCGAACCACCGAGCTGAAGACCTATTTCGGCGAAGGTTTCGCCCGCTTGCAATCTACCACACAAAAAGGAATAGCCAAGGTGAAATTCTATGTAGAAGGTTTCGACAAGCCATTCGTAAAAGAGATTGTCATCAAATAAACGACTCCACTTTCGTGGATATAACAAATCTACATTAGAAAGACCTACGCTGGAAAGACAAAGACTCCACTTTCGGAATTTCGAAAGTGGAGTCTTCTTATTATTCAGTACCTTCCAATTATCACTCTGTGTCTTTTTCAATGGACGATACTTCTTCATATCTATCGACGATACTTCTTCATATCTATCGACGACACTTCTTCATATCAATCAGATAAAATCAACTACAGCTTTACCTTTACGGCTTTTCCGCTATACTCCACAGTCTTGCTTGCCTGCATTGGCTGGTCGCCCGCGCCACTGTTCTTTCCTACCAATACGATATGGAACTTGCGGCTTTGGAGCATACCCTTGAAGCTGCCCTTGCGAGGAGCGATGCTCAGGCTATGGCTTGCCTCATCCCAAGAGAACTGAATCTCGGAAAACTTGCCCTTCTCGTAATTGTAGTTGTCGCCCTCGTCCTCATAGAGCGTGAAAGTACCGTCGGCTCCTGGATACACACGAATCTCCAACTCATCCCAAGGTTTCTCTGAGCTGTACTGCACCTCAGGACCGAATGGCAAGATGGTACCAGCCTTGACGAACACTGGCATGATGTCGATAGGACAAAGACGCTGCACGTCCTGACCTCCCTCATACTGGGCGTTGTTCCAGAAATCATACCACTTGTTGCCCTTAGGCAAATATACGCTCACAGGTGCTGCGGCCTTCTTCACGTCGGGATAGATGGTGTGGCCCTTCTTCTTGTTATCCTTCCAGGTGTACATCGGGTCGGTGATAGGCTTCACCAGGAGATTGCGACCGAAGAGGTACTCATCGTTCAAGCGGGATGCCTTCTTGTCTTGGGCGTAATCCATCACCAAGGCACGCATCATGCTACCACTGTTCTGCACACAGTCGCCTGCCGCACTATAGATATAAGGCAAGAGACGATAACGCAACTTGATGGCCTTGAGGATGGCATCGTATGCCCAGTCGCCCTGCTTGCCAAACTCATAGAGTTCGCTCACCATCGGCGAAGAACAGTGGTTGCGCATCAGTGGCATGAAGGTTCCCCACTGCATCCAGCGGGTCTGCAACTCCTGTGCGTATGGACTCTTTGGATCGTTGTTCACTCCCCAGTAAAAGAAGCCTCCAAGGTCGGTGTTCCAAAATGGGATACCGCAAAGGGTGTAGTTCAAGCCCGATGGCACCTGCGTCTTCATCTCCTTCCAAGAGGCGGTGATATCGCCACTCCATGAGAACGAGCCATAATGCTGGAGACCGAAGCTTCCACTTCTAGTCATCTGCAAGGCACGCTTCTCATTGCCATTCTTCATGGCACGCTGATGCTCATAGATGCTCTTGTTGTGGAGCAATGGGAAGGCATTCTTCACGCCGAGCCAAGAGCCGTCGTAGGTCTGATAGTTCTCATCGCCAGGCTTCTCGAAGTGGTCTGGTTCGGTGGAGTCGGTCCACCAAGCATCGAATCCCATATTGTAGAGATTGGTGAGATACTTCCAGTAGATGTCGCGTGCCTTCGGATTGAATACATCGTATGGCATCACGCCGTTGTTTCTTGGCCAAGTGTCGAATGGCAAGAGGGCGTTGATTTTCTTCAACTCGCGATATTGGTCGGTCCAAGGTCCGAAGTTCGCCCAGATGGAAATCATCAAATGGGCATTGTTCTTGTGCACATACTTCACCATCTCCTCCGGACTCTTCAGGCGAGGCTCGCCCTGCGCCTTCATCTTCTTCATATCGTTGGGCAGATACTTGGCATAGGCAGGATCGCCCACCTTATTAATATAGTAAGGGTTTTGGAATTTCATCGCATTCCAGTTGGAGTCGCACCCCCAGTACTGCCAGTCTTGCACGATGGCATCGGTAGGAATCTTCAGCTCGCGATACTTGTCGAGCACGCCAGCCAACTCATCGCTGGTCTTATAGCGCTCACGACATTGCCAGAAGCCCATCGCCCATTTCGGGAACATAGTAGCCTGACCTGTCAGCTCTCGGATGCTGGCGATGACTCCGTCTTGCGTGCCGTCCTTGTACATAAAATAATAGTCGGCGCATGTGCCCACCTCGCTGGTGAAGGAGGTGTGGGAATCGTTTGCCTTGCTATCCTTAGAAGCCACCACATCGTCGAAATAAGTCTTGCCGGCATTGTCCCAGTAGAGACCATATCCCTTCTCGCTGGTGAAGTAAGGGATGGCGATATAGGTATTGCCATTCCAGAGGCGGATGTTGCGACGGCCACGCTGGTTCATATAGGCATCGTGCAACTGTCCGAGACCATAGATAGCCTCATCGTCGGCAAGCTGGAAGTTCTGCGTGATGCGATACTTGCCCTTGTTGGCATCATCCTTGCGAGCGTCGAGCAGGGTCTTGGTATCGGTGAGCAACTGTTTTCCATCCTTCGAGCGGAAGGTGATTTCGCCCGTCTTCTGGTTCAGCAAGACGGCGATGCACGAAGACTTCATCGTCACTACGTCGCCGTTCTCATCTACACTTACACCTTTTATTTGCTGTGGTTTCAGGATAACGGAATAGCTCTTCTTGCGAGCCACGGCATCGGGATGATTGGCATCAGCCTTGACGATGCGCACGATGGATGGGGAATAGAACTCTACGGTTACCATTTGGTTAGCCACCTGTCGGGTGAAGGAAGCCATCTGCGCCGTTTTCTTGGCAGATACCACCATTGTAGTCTTGGCATAGGATTCGCAAGGAACGCCTACTGCCGCAACGCCCAAAAGGGCGATAAGGGAAAGATTCTTGATCATACCTTTTATGTTTATATTGTTTATGATTATTAGTTATTTTTTCGGTTGCAAAAGTAATATAAAAGGTTGTAAAGAGGGTAAAACAAATGAAGATTCGAATGGTACATTTGTTGAATAATGCCCGAAAAAGCCTTTATTCATAGGCTTTTCCGGGCATTTAGGGGTATTTTCTGATACTTCAAGAAAAGAAAATGTTACAAAAATCACATGGTGGAACATGATAACCAATACGATTACATAAAGATTTATGCTATCAAATTAGGACCCAGGTGGTAATTAAGACTCATAAAAGAGATTATTTATATTCCGACGGCAACACGCCATGCTCCTTCTTGAAGCACTTGGTGAAATAGCTTGGCGAGCTGAACCCTGTTTGCTCAGCGATTTCATTGACCGTGAGTCTGCCCTCCTTCAATAAGGAGGCTGCACGCTGAAGACGAACTCTGCGAATGAAAGCCACGGGTGTAGTAGTCGTAAGCAACGTCAACTTCTTGTAGAGCCCCGTGCGCTCCATGCAAAGGTCGTGAGCCAATTGCTCCACCCCATATTCGCTCTCGCTCAAATGCTGCTCTATCAATAAGCGAACATTTCGCACCAGTTCGGGCTCCGCCGATTCGTTGTCCTCAGAAGAATCGTAGTTCTTCGCCGATTCACTTCTCATTTCATCTTGCTTTTCGCTCGCCATCGTCTGTCCGACAATATCCGAAGAAGAAAAAAGGGAATTCATTTTTACATCATTTCGCCTTCTTCTCCGAGAATGAAGCCCCCTAAAAAACACCAAAGCCAAAGCCACAACCACGATCAAGGCTATCCCGAGAGCGATGCCCCATCCCGATTGCCACCAAGGCTTATCCATCGTAAAGAAGAGCCCCAGCATCGGCGATACATAGATGAGTCCATCATGGTAAGTGCCCAGCCAGATGCCTCCCTCACGGTCTCGATAAACGGTATTGATGCCCGTGGTGAGCGATTTGCCATCGGGCAAAGCCAACTCCCTGACCTCCCTCGGCGCATTGCCCACCTTGAAGTCGAACATCAGATACCCTCGCTGACTGCTGATGAGTGCCTGGTTGTCGGACGACATATTCAGCGTATGCAGGATATAATCGCAAGCGAATATCTTGGAATACTTTCGGGTCTCTGGGTCGAAGTGGAGGAACACGGAAGCATTATGCTTGCCTACCTCGTCATATCCTGTTCGTATCTGATAGAACTGTCCGCTCGGCGTTTGCACCGTGAGCGATGTGCTGCGATAGCATCGGGCTTCGGAAGCTTGATAAGCAGATGCCGTATAAGCGAGTTTGCCATTCAAGAATGCCGCCACCAAGCCCGAATCGAAGAACGCATAGATAGACCTGCCATCGGTATCCAAATCCTGCAAAGTACCCCAAGATTTTCGAAGCTGGATTTCCCCCTGTCCTCCTGTCACAGGGGTCACCCTATCACCCATAACTATCCAAACATTCCTCTTGCTATCCACGAACAAATCGCCGACAGGACCTAGCGGATGACCTGCCAACTTTTCGCCGACAGAATCAAGCGGATGTTCCTTGAGCTTTCCTTTCACGAGGTCGATGCAGAACAGCTTCTGGTAATCCTTCACCCACAGCCTCTCTTGATTGTCGGCATAGAGATGAGTTTGCCCCTTGTATCCCATAAGCGCTTGCGCCTTATCATCCGGCAGAGCCACGAAGACGAAATGCTTGCCGTCATAGAGATTGACGTCCAAGCGAGTCCTCACAGCCAGCCGATTATCAGGCAATTGCATCATCTGAAGGATGCGATTGTCGGAAAGTCCATGCCTCGTGTTGAGCACATAGAAATAGTCGTTCTCTTCCACCCTTTGCGCCCTGCCCGAAGAGACTCCGCCAAAAAGGAAGAGGAGAAGCATTCCCCAAAACAATATGATGATATATGGTCTTCTTTCTGTCATTACACTTTTTGCTGCTATGTGCTTTGGCATATTTTGCCTTTTGCTTTTACCATTAAAACTTACTCGTGCTCATCCAGCCACTTCTCCAGCACCTCGCAATACTTGTCGGTCTGCTCGGCAAAAGGCATGTGTCTCGCCCCCACGAAGAGTTCCCACTTCGCCTCTGGGATGCCATCGTAGAGAGTCTTTGCCACCAATGGCGTGCAGAGGTCGTTGGTACCGCTCATGATGAGACAAGGCGCCTTTATCTCTTGGAGTCTATCGGTATAGTCATAGTCGCGAAGCGTGCCCGTAGGCGTATATTCGTTGGGGCCCCAACCATAGAGGTAAGCCTCGGCGCCCGATTTCTTCTTTCGGCGAAGGCATTCCGGACTATCCTCCGTCACCTCGCCAGCGCAATGCAGGAGCATGAAGTGCTCGTTGGCCTTGGCGTAAGCCTCGCTGGAGAAATCATCCTTAGCCTCAGCCTCGGCGATGGCACGCTGGTCTTCCTCCGACATAAACTTGATCATGCGGTGCTGTTCGCTCGCCCAGAGCTTGCTGCTCGAAAGTGTGCTGGAGAGGATGGCGCTCCTTACGCCCTTCGCCTGCTTCTCGATGAGGTAGATGATGTCGAGCATGCCGCCCCACGACTGTCCCAAGAGATGGAAACTATCGAGATGCAGATAGTCGATGAGCGCGCAAAGTTCATTGAGCCATGTCTCAGGAGTCCATAGTTCGGGATGTCCCTCCACGTAGGAGTTGCCACATCCCAACTGGTCGTAACTGACGACGGCACGTCCAGAAAGAGCCACCCTATCCAAGAGCTCGAAATAGTTGTGCGTGCTGCCCGGTCCGCCGTGCAAGAGGATGATAGGGCTCTTGCCATTCTTTATCTTGTCATGCTCAAAAGCATGGCTAGCCTCATCGAAACAACCATCATTATCCACGATACGATAATATGTCTGATAGCCCATGAAGGGCATATAACCTTCCTTGATTTCCATTGTTATTCTATATTTATTCCTTTATAATTATTCCATATGTAAGCAAGAAAACTAATATCTCCTCAAAGGGCGATACTTAATCGTATAAATCTGATTGAAGTAATCCTTCCATTCATTCGGTTCCTTGTCATCGTCACGCACGATGCGGATACCATAAAATCGAGTGCCCGTCTCCCGATATTCCTTAAACCGATTGAGCATCGACTGCGGTGGGTTCGGAATCAAGAAGTCGGTAACCCAAAGCACGTCGGCATTCACATAGTGGAGACCATCATTGTCGAGCAAGTCGAACATCTGGTTCATCATCTTCTTCGCCGAGGTTCCACCACCGATGAAAGGAAGATGGGTCGTCGAAGCCTGTCGTCGAACTGACCGTCCTGTATGCCCCATGCCCTCCGATGAATAATCAGAAGAAAAATCAGCAGAAGACTCAACCCCGAATTCATCCACTACATTGATTCCAATCTTTCTCAATCTATTTGCCTTGCGCTTCTCCATCAAGTCGATGGCACGAGTGCTCACCGAGAAGTCGATGAGATAGCAATCACGCTCCAAGTCCTCCGCCGTCTGTTCGAGCAGAGAGATGAGCGTGGTGGAAATTCGCTCAGGCGTGCCATACATACTCGCCGAGGTATCGAGACAAACGATCATCGGTCCCTTTCGGGAGGCATGGGTAAAGCCAAGCTTGCGGGAAGGCTTCGACATCTCGCTCTTATAGCGGAAAGTTTGGAGCCTACGCGTGCGATACTTATATATAAAGAGTCCCTCCATATCCTCGTCGCTATATTGGGCGAGTTCAAGAGGGAGGAGCGAGTTGAGGTCATCGCCCACGGTGATACCCTCGATGTCGCTTCCTGCGGAATGCTCCATCTTCATCTCCACACCCGAGGCGATGGTGAGTCGATCCTTGCCGTTGGCATCGGCCACACGTCCCATCTTCGCCACGATTTCCTTGATTTCGGGATAACGGTCTTGCACTTTCATCTCGTTGAGTCGGCGCTCAAACTCGGTCTCCGTCCAACCGTTCGTCATGAGTTCCCAAGCCTGCACGGCACGTTGTTCAGTTACTCCCTTCATCTTGATGTTACGGGTCACCTGGTCCATCATGCGAATCAATCCCGTCTCGAAATTATTCTGTCGGATAGAGATGAAGTTCTTCAGCTTGCTCAAAGTTTGTCGCTCGATGCAAGCCTTCCAATCTCTCACCAGTCGCTCCCAATTTTCAGTCTTAGAAGCCCCATCGCCCTTGAAGAGACGAAGGAAGAAAGGTTTGTCGAAGCCATCATTCCCATGCTCTTGCTCCAGTTGGTCGAGCAAGGGATGCCACACGCTCTCATCCATTCGCTTGAAAGGAGTCCAGTCGAGTACATCATCGGCACGATGATTCTCCGTCCAAGCACGCTGGCGTTGGAATCGGATGTGATGCACGCATTCCACGATAAACTTGCCCACCGAATCATAGAACACCTTGCTCTTGATTTTGCTATTCACCACTTGGCGCATAAACTTCTGCACCTCCTCGCCAGTGGGCAAGGTCACCTTCAAGGTAAAGAGATGGACGAGGTAATCCTTCAGAGAATCCTCCTGCGTATTCCAAGGCATGGCGTTCTGAGGCGAATCAGGAATAATCACCTGTCCCGTCTTGCAGAAGTCGCCCAGCATCTTGAGATAATACTGCGCCTCAGCCAAGTCTTTGTTGTTTTGATACTTCATTCATTTTCTCCTGCAAATATTCCGCAAAGATTCTAGCAGCGCTCTCCACCTTAGCCGCACAAGGGCGCGACTTATAGTATTCTGCCGTGCGAGCCGATGCCACATAGCTGGACTGAGCCTTCTCATGTCCCTTCAGTCCAAGAATCTCAGCACAGATGATGCTACCATTCTGCTCCTTCGACTTGGCGAGCAAATCCTGCACCACCTTATAGCAAGCCGACTTACCCTCACGGTCATCGCCCTCGGTCTGTCCGCAGTCCAAGCCCACAAGCACGACGATACCCGAAACGGCACCGCACATCATTCTCATCCTGCCCACTCCGCCTCCGAAGCCAGCGCCGATGCGTTTCGCCATCTCATCGCTCAAGCCATACAGATCGGCAAAAGCCGCCACCACCGACTGGCAACAGCCATAGCCCTGCATAAAGTTCTCCACCGCCTGGTGTACACGAGCCTCCAAGTCAGGAGACAATTTTATCTGTTCGTTCATAACGTTCTCTTTCAAAATATTCTCTTTCAAAATATTCTCTTTCCCAAAAAGATAATGCAAAGATAATTCTTTTATCCGAAATCTCCACCCCTTCCCAGCACAAATCTTGTCCTCCATGCGCAAATGTGCCATAAAAAACAAAGAATTGCCATAAAGTCCTTTTGCAAAAATACAAATTTCCCATGAAATAACCAAGCAAACATTTGCGAATATGAATATTTTTTGTAATTTTGCAGTATTATTAAAAGGTAAAACATAATACAGAAATGGAAACAATGAAGAGAACGCCGGAGTTCGACCGCCTTGCGTTTACCGTATTGGCAATCGAGGCTTCGGCACAAAAGATGAACATACCACCATCGGAAATGAGAAGGCGACTTGAGAAGGTGGGACTCATCAAAAGCCTCATCCAAGATTGCTATGACACATTGCATACCGAAAACCGTGAAGCCGTAGCAAACGATGTGGTTGAAGCACTTAAAAATTGGGAAAAGGAATAAGCATGTTAGACTTCTTATTATGGAATAAAATAGCAAGAATCATCGCCCAGTTAGCCGAAACCTTACAGATTTCAACAGATAGAGCCTTGGCGATTTTCTACGACTCCGATGTTTGCCGAATGCTTCATGACAAAGAACTCGGATTGCATCTGATGAGCGACACTTATATTGTCAATGACTTGATAGAGGAATTGAGAAGGAAACAATAAAAATACAGAACGATATTGAAAATATAAATAACGAAGATATGGAAGCAAAAAAGACTAAATTAGAAAACTTGTTCATTGGCGATGACACAAGTTATATAATACCTGTGTATCAACGCAACTACAGTTGGACCAACAAACAATGTAAGCAATTGTTCCAAGATTTACTTTCTATTATCGAAACTGATAGAGAGCATTTCTTTGGAAGTGTTGTATTGTGCCATATAAAACACAACATGTGGTCTGTAATTGATGGCCAACAACGATTAACAACAGTATCCTTAATATGGCTTGCTATGTCAAAATTAATCAATGATGGCATTAAGCAAGCTTCTAGCACTTTAACTGATAATATTCACAATAAATTTAGCTATGAATCTTTGGAGGATGGTTCAATCAAGCCTCGTTTAGTTCATGTAGAAAAGGATAAATCTGCTTTTGCTGCGTTAATAGAAGGTAATGAAGATGCATTTGAAAAAGACTCTTTCATAACACAAAATTTTTATCTCTTTTATGAATGGATAAAAAACTCGGAGCATTCTTTAACAGACTTTTATAATGCCATCAAAAACTTAATGATGGTGCAGATTGAAGTAGAAACAAAAGACAAGCCTCAGCTCATATTTGAGTCTTTGAATTCGACAGGATTAGCCTTGACCGATGGTGATAAAATTAGAAATTTTATTTTGATGAATTTAGAGACCAATCTTCAGAAAGCATATTATAAGAACTATTGGATCGATATAGAAAAGTATTCTAATTATTCTGGCAACCAAAAGGATGCACAAGGAGCTGTAACGCTTTTTGTGAGAGATTACATGACCGCTCAAACAACAAGAATTCCGGCTTTGCGTGATGTATATTTCAAGTTTAAGGAATTTACATCCCATAAAGGGCTTACGCCCGAAGAGCTACTAGGGGAAATGAAGACATATTCACGCTATCTTTTTGAGATAGAAAACGCAGCCACAAAAAGTAGCAAGCTGAATTTGGTTCTCAAGCGCCTTGCTCTTTTAGAGATGACTGTTTGTCATCCTTTTGAGCTCAAGTTACTGGATAGTTTTTATTCTAACAAGATAGATGAGGAGGAGCTTTGTAAGGTGTTGGTCGTTGTTGAAAGCTATATATTCAGACGATTGATATGTGATGTTCAGACAAATGGTCTTAATAAAATTTTTGCTTCACTATACGATGTTGCGGAGAAACTCGTACAAAAAGCTCACATATCCTTTTATGAGGCAATTTGTTATCTTTTGACTTCACGCAATGGTTCGGGACGTTTTCCGTCTGATGCCGAATTTATGGCAGCCTTAGCCACAAAAAATATATATAAAATGCGTGCTAAGAATAAAATATACACATTCTATCGTTTAAACGCTGGTAATAATATAGAAGGAGATACTTCTGTAATAGACAAAATGCTACCAGATGAAAACGGAAACGTGGTATTGTCCATAGAGCATGTGATGCCACAAACGTTGAATGCTGATTGGAAAAAATCTTTAGGAGGAGAACAGAAAGCAATACGCCTTCAAGAGATTTGGGAACATACCATAGCTAACCTTACTCTGACAGGATACAATAGTTCTTATAGTAATAGTAGCTTTATGACTAAACTGAAATTGCAGACAGAATCAGGTTTGGGCATAGGTTTTAAGTATTCTCCCTTACATATCAATGAGTTTATCAAGCAACAGACCTCATGGGGTGAAGAGCAACTAGAGGCACGATTGGGTGAACTTCAAAGCGAGGCAATAGAAATATGGAAGTTGCCAATTTCTAAATATAAGCCTACAGTAAAAGAGACAGAGTCTCTCACTTTGGAAGATGAGTCGGAGGATTTTACCAATACTGCTTTTATTGACTGTTATATTAATGGTGAGCAACTTCCAATAAAGCAAGATGAAAATTGGATAAATGCTTTTATTGGCATCATAAAATATTTTTATAGAGAGTATAAATTTGATATTCAAAAGATTGCTAATGACGATTCGTTGACTTTCTTACAAAATGAAGCGACCAAGTATCAAAACAGTGTGTTGATTTTCGATGGTGTTTACGCTTACCTGAAAAGTTCGACAGCAGTAAAAATCAGCATACTGAAAGAGGTCTTTAACGAATTAGGCATAGAGCAAGACGCTCTTATTTTTCACATAAAAAGAATAGGCGGAAACGAATAGAAATTCGAAGCAATGAACGAGGCATTTGAAAACATAAAGCACATTGACGAGGCTGGGCAAGAGTATTGGCTAGCAAGGGAATTGGCTACAGCCATAGGCTATACTGATTATCGCAATTTTAGCAAAGTGATTGACAAGGCCAAATCTTTATGCATTCAAAATAAATATGAGATAGCAGACCATTTCGTTGAAGTCAACGAAATGGTAGCCATAGGCAGTGGGGCGATGCGAAAGCAAAATTCTTATCGCCTCTCTCGCTATGCCTGTCTTCTCATCTCCATGTCACTCAGTTCCAAGAAAGAGATGGCATTGCCAGCCTTGGAATACTTCTCAGGCAAGCAAGTTGCATCGCAAAACACTGATACTTATACAAATACAGACTTGGTATTCTTCTCCGACCCAGAGGGAAAGTTGAGAGTAGAACTCGTCTTTGATGGTGATACCGTATGGACTACCCAGAAGAGAATCGCTGAAATATTCCAGGTAGATGTGCGAACCGTAAGCTATCATATCAACGAAATCTTGGAAAGTGGGGAACTCAATAAGTACTCAGTTGTCCAAAAAACTTGGATAACTGCCACGGATGGAAAAAAGTACGAGACTAACATCTATAATCTCGACATGATTATCGCCGTGGGGTATCGGGTAAACAGTTACAAGGCTACTCGCTTCCGCCAATGGGCAACCAACACATTGAGCGATTTCATCCGTAACGGCTATGTCTTGGATGACGAACGATTCAAACATGGAGGCAAACAGGTGCAAGTGAAGTTCGACCAATTGCTGGAACGCATTCAGGAGATTCGTGCCTCCGAGCGCATGGCTTACCAAAAGATAACGGACATCTATGCAACGGCTTGTGATTACCAGAAGAATGCCACGACCACGCAAGACTTCTATGCAAAAGTGAAAAACAAGTTACATTGGGCGATTACAGGCAAGACTGCGGCTGAAATCGTATATACATCAGCAGACTCTACCAAAGTTCACATGGGCTTAACTTCTTGGGCACAAGCGCCAGACGGAAAGGTCTTGAAGTCGGATGTAACGATAGCGAAGAATTATTTGCACGAAGAACAAATGAAGGAGTTGAACGAGATAGTTTCCGCTTACATCGACTTGGCGGCAAACCGTGCTCGTCGCCATATTCCCACAACTATGGAGCAATGGGCAGAATTCCTAGATAGTTTCCTTTCCTTATCTTCTTATCCAATTCTTTTGGATAAAGGCAAGGTCTCCGCATTAGAGGCTCGAATCAAGGCATACGAGGAATACGATAAATTTCGAGTTATCCAAGATCGTGAGTTCCTCTCTGATTTCGACAAGGAAGTTCTGAGATTGAAGGATGAATTGGGATTGTTTCACAAATAATGTTACTATAATTTCTTATGACAGTAGCCATCAACACTTTAACATACGATAGCTTTATCCAGAAGATAAAGACTATCAAGACATATCGCAGTAACGCCAATAAAGAATACAAAGTCGTGAAGGCGAACAAGACGACGTTGGTACTTAGAGACCAACGTACAAAAACAGACAACATTTATTGGGCTTTTGGACGTGGTACAGTCCAAGCAGAGATTAAAAAGTATTCCGACTTGGTTTTCAAGATGATAAGAAAACAACAGAAAAGAAAATAAAAGACTGTATTTCGAGACCACCTCCCTGCTTAAAAAAGGAAAAGCAGGGAGGAGATATTTTAGAGCCTTATACTCCAAACTATAATATCATTAGATTTTCCAAAAACCACTTTTATTACTAACATATCCCCTCACTCCCTTCCTTTCCTCCAAGTCCTCAATGACTGCAACGCCACGCTGAGAACCACCATCCCAATACCTACATAAAAGGAGGCATTCAGCTCCCTCGCCTCCCCAAAGGCAATGAAAGCAATGAGGATGGTGTAACAGGGTTCGAGATTATAGGTAAGGTTGACGGTGAATGCCGACAGTTTCTTCAAAACGATAATCTGCAAAAGATAAAGTCCTACCGTACAGAACAGGGCTAGGCTCAGCAACCACCATAAGTTAGCCCCCTCAGGCAATACCACCACTGGTTGATGCGAGGGGAAGAACTGCAAGTATATCGGAATGAGAGCCGACACGCCCACCAATCCTCCTGCCATCTGATACAACAACATCGTACGAGCCTTGACTCCCGCACTCACTTTCTTGCTGGTGGTGGCATACAAGGAACAGACTGCCGCCGAGACTATTCCCACGACAATGCCCAGTCGGTAACGGGAATCGAAAGAGAAGATGCAAACCAATCCGGCAATGGTGATAAGCGCCAATAACGTTTCAATCGGCGAAAATCGCTTGCGAAAAATGAGAGGTTCGAAGAAGGAAGTGAAGAATCCCATACTAGCAAAACACACAACACCAATGGATACGTTGCTCAACTTGATGGACGAATAAAAAAGTAGCCAATGAAGTCCCAAGAGCGTACCACACCCTGCGATTTGCAGCAGTTTCTTCCACCCCACCCTTGGCAAGCCCGTAAACACCAAGAGGATCATCGTTGAGAAAAAGAGACGATACCATGTCAAGGTCGCCTCGTTGAGCGTTACGAGTTTTCCAAAGAGTCCTGTGAATCCAGCCAAGAGCACGCTCAGATGCAATTGGAGGAAAGCTTTTTTCATATTTGTTTGTTCCATTATCCTTATCGTTTTTATGAACTTTCTTTATTATTTTCTTTTCTAAGAAGAGAGGGGACACCTTTTTTATATACAAGGTTCCCTCATCTAATTTTCATGCGAAGCATGCCTATCTTCAGCCGCCATTCCTATCGTTTGTCCATCCTCCTCTGGCAATTGATAAGGGCGAACGGTCGGAATCGACAAGGCTGTTGAGGTTGCATCATGCCGTTCCCTATCCATCAAGAAGATGTGGT
>DKCU01000074.1:65501-72492 GCA_002451555.1 Candidatus Segatella albertsiae | reverse complement strand
GTATAAACGCGGAGCCGCTTACAGGCAAAATGACGGCTCGGAAATGCGTGCGGTCATGTGCGGTGTCAGTGCGGTCTGATGCGGACACCGCACAGAAGTAAATGCTCTGTAACTCAGTTAGTTATATATACTCTTGTGCGGTGTGCGGTCAAAAATGATAATCGGATGCTGGAGAAAGAGCTTCAGAGGTACGAAAAACGAAGAAGAGACTTCCCGAATGCTCCATCGGGTAGTTTCGCAGACTGTCTAACCAAGACAGGCATCCTGTCCAAGGCAGACAGGAATCCTGTCCTCCGTAGATAGGCTGACTGTCCTCGGCAGACAGTCTCTGCTACTTGGGCGAATAGACATTGCTACTTGGGCGGATAGACATTGCTACTTGGGCACATAGATTTCTAACTCTCGGCGCAAATTTCTTCAAGCTAAGAGATAGAGTTGTCAAACCCTTGCCGAAAGCATCAACTAACATAGTACAAACGATAAAAACAACAACGAATATGAAGTCATTTATCAGTGAAGACAATATAGAGCAGGCGATATGCAATCGCCTTTCACTTCCTGAGTATGGATGGAAGCGAATCGAGTGTGATGCACGAGTGGATGCGCAAGACGATGTCTCCACTACTGGTCGTGCCAACCCTTCGGAGTGCATCCTGCCCGATGTGCTCTTCGCTGCCTTGAAGCGGCTCAATCCAAAGATGGATGAGGATGTACTGAAAATCATTCTCCAAGACCTTCGCAAGGACTTCACGGGCACAGACATGATAGATACCAACTATTCGCTCTACCAGAAGATACGCAATGGCATCCAAGTGAAAGTGCGCAGAAACGGAAAGGATGACTTCGACATCGTGCGACTCTTCGACTTCGACCATCCCAAAATGAATGACTTCCATTGCGTCAACCAGATGTGGATCAAGGGAAATTATCGCTATCGCCGTCCCGACGTGCTCCTCTTCGTGAATGGCTTGCCTGTCGTCTTTATCGAACTCAAAAACTCCACCGTCAAGATTGAGGAAGCCTACAACAAGAACCTAACGAGCTATCGCCAGGACATTCCGAACATCTTTGCCTTCAACCAAATCTGTGTGTTGAGCAATGGTTTGCAAACCAAGATTGGTGCCTGGAACAGCAAGTATGAGTTCTTCTTCGAGTGGCTCCGTGTGGATGACGAGAAGGAGAAACTCGACCGTGAACAGATTGCCGAACATGGATTGAGCATTCAGACATTGATTGATGGCCTCTTCCGCAAGGAACGCCTCTTGGACTATATCGAGAACTTCATCTTCTTCGATAACAAAAGGATAAAAATCATCGCCAAGAACCACCAGTATCTCGGTGTGAACAATCTGATGGAGAGTGTGAAGAATCGAGATCGGTTGAATGGAAAGCTCGGTGTGTTCTGGCACACACAAGGTTCAGGAAAGAGCTATTCGATGGTGATGTTCGTGAGGAAGGTGAAGCGCAAACTGCATGGCAATTTCACTTTCCTCGTGATTACTGACCGTGAGGACTTGGACACGCAGATACACAAGACTTTCGTACGTACCGAGGTCATCGGACCGAAGGAGGAGTGCCAACCGAAGAACTCCACTCAGTTGCGTGACTTCCTGAGGAGCAACAAGCCGATGGTATTCACGTTGATCCATAAGTTTCAGTACGACAAGACCAAGAAATATCCGCTGTTGTCAGACCGCAACGACATCTTTGTCTTGGTGGATGAGGCGCATCGCACCCAGTATAAGCAACTTGCCGAGAATATGCACACTGGTCTTCCGAATGCTAACTACATCGCCTTCACAGGCACGCCACTCTTGGGAAGCAAGCGACTCACCAACCAGTGGTTTGGCGATTACGTATCAGAATATAACTTTGCCCAAGCCATCGAGGACGGCAGTACTGTGCCTCTCTTCTATAGTCGTCGTGTGCCAGAGGTGGGCTTGACCAATGATTGGCTCGATACCGACATCGACCAAATCTGCGAGGACGAGAACTTGAACGACCGAGAGAAGGAACTTTTGGAAAACTCCTCTTCTCGCATCATGGAGGTCATCAAGCGAGACGAGCGACTGGACCGCATCGCCAAGGACATCGCCCATCATTTCCCTCGCCGTGGTTTTTGGGGCAAGGGCATGGTGGTGAGCGTGGATAAATACACCGCCGTGAGGATGTACGACAAGGTGCAGAAGTATTGGGCGGAAGAGAAGAAAATGCTCGTCTTGCAGCGAAATCAAGCCAAGACGATGGAGGAACGAGAGAAAATCAACGCTATGCTCGACTATATGAATAAGGTAGAGATGGCAGTGGTCATCAGCAAGGAGGACGGCGAGGAAGAGAAGTTTTCCGCCCAAGGTCTCGACATCACGAAGCATCGCAAGAAGATGGAGGCAATTTCGTCTGACGGCAAGGACATCGAGGATCGGTTCAAGGACAAGGACGACCCTTTGAGTTTGGTCTTCGTCTGTGCCATGTGGCTCACGGGCTTTGACGTGCCGTCGCTCTCCACGCTCTATCTCGACAAACCGATGAAGGGACATACCTTGATGCAAGCCATCGCCCGAGCCAACCGAGTATTTCCTGGCAAGACCTGCGGTATTATCGTAGATTACGTGAACGTCTTTAAGTATATGCAGCAAGCCCTTTCCGACTATGCTTCCACAGGCGACGGACAGGAATATCCAGCCAAGGACATCGAACGGTTGATAGCCAATATCGACCAGACCATCACGGATTGTGATTCCTTCCTACTGTCACTCGGTATCAAAATTGCCGACATCATCGCAGAGGGCAACACCCTTGACCAACTCGAAATGTTCCGTAAGGCTTATAATAAGATATTGGAGAAAGACGAGTGGAAAGACCGCTTTAAGGTACTCACTAATCTCTTGATGAACCTCTATGATGCTGCCAAGCCAGAGATATTCGAGCGAGGTTGGCACAACGATAAGTTTGCGCCTTTGGCTTACCTGAATGGTTTGTTCTGCAATCAGATAGATGATGAAAAGTTGCGCAGGGCAAAGGCGAGGATGGCGGAGACGCTCGACCAGAGTGTTTCTTCCACGATGAGTGTTGATGGTAGTATGGCGGCTGATGGCATTCCTTCTCGTCCTGACTATGTGATACATCAAGGCAAGGTCATCGACTTGAGCAAGATAGATGTGGAGGCTCTTCGCAAGGAATTGAGCACTACGCCTTACAAGGCTTTGGAAATCGATGACCTTCGTTGTTTCATCGAGCAAACCTTGGTGCAGATGATTAACAAGAATTGCACGCGTGTGAAATTCTCCGAGCGATACAAGAGCATCATTGACCGATATAATGCAGGAGGAAGCGAGAATGAGGATTACTACGAGAAGCTTTTGCAACTTGTGGAGGAGTTGAAGAAGGAGCAGTCTCGCTCCACCGACATCGGTTTGGCTGAGGAAGAATTGGAAATCTTCGACTTGCTCCGTTCGGGCAGAAAGTTGACCAAGGCAGAGGAGCAAAAGGTGATTCTTGCCGCCAAGAATCTCTATCAGAAGTTGATGGAGGAGAAAGACAAGGTAATGGTGGTGGATTGGTACAAGGACGAGCAACCTCGTCATCAAGTATTCGCCTTGATACAAAACAGTTTGAACGATGACTTGCCGATGAGTTACGATCGAGTATCGTTCAACGACAAGACCCATCTGCTGTTCGATCACTTTGTGGATATGGCGGTGCAAGGGTATGGATGGGTAGCGTAAGGAAACAGACAAGCCTCACTCCGATATATGTCGGGATGAGGCTTGCAGTTATTTCGCATCCACGATAAATAAGTCATCTAACGTTACCACTCTTTGGGCGATGTCTGTATACTCATTTTTCACCAGCCCAAAAGTGGTGATGATAATTGTCTGAATACCTTTCCTGCATTTAGTCTCCGTTCTGAAAGCCTCGGCTCGGTTGAGGAGCTTTTGGTATTCTGCCTTGTTGAGGATGTAGTCTCCTTGTGAATATTTCACTTCGGCAAGGGTGATGTTGCCATCAGCTCTGTCGATGATAATGTCTATTTGCGCACCTTTCTCAGTAGTCTTGCTGCGCCACGAATAGAACTCGGTGTGAATGGTATCGAGATGCAGAACGTGGAGGATTTCTTGGATGTGGCATAGACACACTCTCTCGAACGACAAGCCATACCAAGTGTTTTGGGTAGGAGTGCCGATGAGGTTTCGCCAATAATGAATGTCCGTACTCTTCTTCTTGCAAAACTGATGATAGAAGAGGGTATAGAGGTCTATCAGCTGATAGATGCCCCCGTTTTGTCGGGTACCATTGTTGTACAAGCGGATGAAATCACAGTAAATCAAGTCATCGAGCATGTCGCCCAGATGTCCGTTATTGGGTGTTTTCAGCTTTTCGGCAATCTCCTTTCTCGTCATTCCTTGCTTACAAGATGCCAACGCATTGATGACATTGATGTATGGCTCTGGGTTTTTATAGAGCGAATAGAACAGACGGCGATACTCTTTACGCATCTCTGCATCTTCGGAAAAGAACAGACGGTCAATATTGTCGGGTACGTTTTCCTCAGGGTCGAGAAGGCTGAGATAGTATGGTATTCCTCCCATGGCAGAGTATAGTTGGAGCGTGGAGAGGCGAGAACATCTAAAGTTGATGGCCTTCAGATATTCCTCTACTTGACCTAGATTGAATGGACGAAGATGCATTTCGTGGGTTACACGGTTGTGGAGCCCACCCTTGTTGTTGATGACATTGCGAATCATCCATGAAGTGGCAGAACCGCATACGATAAACTTGATATTGTCAATCCAAGCACCTTGGCTATTCCAAAAGAAGTCGAGGGCGTGGATGAAACCTGATTTCGGTGTGTCGAAACATGGGAGTTCGTCAATAAAAACAATAATAGGATGATTGGACTTTTCTCCTAGAAGGTTCTTTCCTTCCACTTTTGTTTTTAATAGTTGGGATAGTATAGTAAAAGCTTCAATCCAAGTTCTGGCTTTCTTTCCCTTGTGACCATAATTAACAAGGGCGACATTGAATGCCTCCATCTCTTCTTGCATGGTTCCTTCAATAATGCCTGTAGCATAGAAGTCAAAGTTGTCGTTGAAGTGCTTTCTTATAAGATATGTTTTACCCACTCTTCTTCTGCCATATATGGCGATGAATTCACTTCTGCTGTTATTGGCATATTTGTTGAGAAGATTAGTCTCTTGCTCTCTGCCTATTAGTTTTTCCATACTTGATTTATTTTGAATGATGTGATGACTCTCTTGCAAATGAGCGCAATAAAGGTTGTTTTCAAATTGCCGAGCGCCGTAATTCTTCTGCAAAGTTAATAAAAAGTATGAAAAAACGCTTTATCTTGGGCGAAAAGTTGGTTAAAAATATAAGTTTTCGCCCAAGATGGCAGGAAATATGGGCTGAAATAACTGAAAATAACACTTTTCAATATGAAATGAAGCTCTAAAACTACACTTTTCAATAAAAAATACGTTTATCTTGGGCGAAAATAATAGTTTTTAGTATAACTTTCGCCCAAGATAACCATCTTTTTAGAAGTCGCAAGGCAAGGTGCTGAGCTGATACATGATGGTCTTTGCCATACGAGCATGGCCTGCGTCGTTAGGGTGTAGGCGGTCGGTGTCCATCTTGTTGAACATCTGTGCGCCAGCATCATAGATAGGGAAGAGGCCGGAGAGGGAGTTGAGGTCGATGACTGGCACTGCCCATACATTGCCCGCTTCCTTAATCGCCTGGATGTAATCGTCGAGATAGAGACCACGAGCGTTCTCGTACATCTCGTCTGGCTGCACGTTGGTGTCGCCAAGGCTGAAGAATGCACGATGCACAGGAGTCATGATGACGATTTGCTTGGTAGGATACATCTGCTTCAATTTCGACATGGCGATATTGATGCGGCCTTTCAAGGTGTTCTTGTCCATCACGAAGTGGCGATGGCGACGATTTACCACTTGGCTTGGTTGTTTGTTGCGAGCCACCCTTACGGTATCGAAAGTCTCCTTGTACCATTCGC
The DNA here is from genome assembly GCA_002451555.1 of Candidatus Segatella albertsiae. Taxonomy (GTDB): domain Bacteria; phylum Bacteroidota; class Bacteroidia; order Bacteroidales; family Bacteroidaceae; genus Prevotella; species Prevotella albertsiae. The sequence continues at coordinate 66,473 of DKCU01000074.1, read as the reverse complement.
CTATCGGGGTACTGTTGCCGTAGTCGTTGGTTCCGATGAAGATGAGGATGGCATCGAAGTCATCGCCGTGCTCTGCCTTCAACTTGTTGGCTTGGCGAGGAATGTCGTTCCACATTCTGCCGCTCACGCCATATACATACGGAGTGATGCCGAGCCACTCCTGTAGGAATCCCCAGTACTTCACCTTTGAGGCCTTGATGTTGGGGTCGGTGATGGAGTCACCGAAGTAAGCCACCTTCTTGTTCTTCCATTGATTTTGTGAGAAAGTTGGTATTGCCAAAGCGAGGGCGAATGCCATTGCGATGATAGTTTGTTTCTTCATTGTTAGTTCGTTTTTTTGCTTATTGCTCCTTTCTGAGGGGATATTGATTTGTTTTTAATCTATTTCACTTCTTCGATTCTTGCCAATTCCCAACCCTTGAACTGGATGATGATCTTATGCAAGGTAGTGCCTTGTCGCAAGGCTTCTACACGAGGAGCCTCAGCGTATCGCCTGATTTGCTCTGTGGCTTCCTCCCATTGTGCTTCTGCCTTGGTCAATGGCTTTCCGTCGGCATTTAGTCTTGGCTTTCCATCCGCAGTCTTGGCTACCTCGTCAAAATCTTTCTTGGAAAGTACTTTCAGTTCGAGGATGTAACTATGCTGGCTGTCGTAGTGAGTATGGTCAGGCAGCAGGAAGAAGTCGCAGTAACCATGGTTCAGCTCCAATTCTGGCGCGGTGATGTAATAATTGCACAAGTTGAGGTAAGCCATGAAAAATCCTTGTAGGTTGCGTTCTGCTTCGATTCCATCTCGTATGGAAGATACCTTGGCGTATGCCTCCGCCATATATCTTAAACCTTCTTCCCATTTTCCATCATAAGCCATATCGTAGAAGTAGTCGGTCAACTTGTTTGTGTCGAGCGGTGCCTTCTCGTCATATTGCTCTTTTAAGTATTCGTAATATTGTCGGCGCACATTATTGTTTGGGAT
>DKCU01000074.1:44722-65398 GCA_002451555.1 Candidatus Segatella albertsiae | reverse complement strand
GTGAACATCTGAGGATTAACCAACATTCTTGCTGGAAATGAAGTTTCCAGTTTGGAGACAATTTGACCTGTTTCTGCTATCTCGTAGATTACGCCCTTGCGGTCGCCATCAAGTTTGTCAAGCTGCAGAAGTTTCTTCATCTTGTTATAGTCTGTCTTGGTGTTGGGGTCAATCATCTCTTTAGGTGCTTCTCCCGTTGTCATGTAATTGCGAAGATAGTAGAGTACCATGTCGCAATTGAATACCTTGCTTTGGGTGCGAAGTGCATCTTCTGAGAAACAATAGTTGTCGTACCAAGGCTTCATCTCGGCTATCATCGCCTGTATATCGCAGTTGGCAGGCAGCTTACCGTCTTTCTTGTAATAGTTGAACATATCTTCCACGTCTTCTGTTGAGAAGCCCAACATATGGTTGAACTCAGATTTGGTAGAGATGTGCCAGCCGATGTTGAAACCGCTTGTCAAATCATCGAGAGTGACAGGGCTGACTCCAGAGATGAGGATGCGCTCGAACATACCCTTGAACTTCTTAAAGACATCTCGATAAAATCCGCTGGCATGGGTTAGAGCCCAATACACCTTTTCGCCGTGCTCATTGAGCACCACGTTAGTGAAGTTGTCGTATTCGTCGATGATGAGATACAATGGAATTTCCAGTTGACGAGCCTTTCGGTCAAGGATGGCTATCTTTTCATGGAAAGTCGGCGCATTGTAGAACGATTCCACTGTTTTCTTTGGGTAAGCTTCGTGATACTTATCCATAAAAATGTCGAGGCAAGTATTGCAGTAAGCTTCGAAGTTCTCTCTTAAGACATTGATTTCGCCTCCTATCTTGGAGAAGTCGAGGCTCAACACTTGGTATCTGCCTTGGAGAGGGGTAGGGTGGGAGCCTATCCATAGATTGCCAAAGAGCTCTTGGAATTGTTCTTTCAAGCTGCAATCATAGTAAGCTGCCAACATGCTGAGCAAAAGACTCTTGCCGAAACGGCGCGGGCGGATGAAGAACAAGCTGTCGGGCTGGTCCTCTAACAATGGGATGTACATCGTTTTGTCCACATAATACTGGTTCCTCTTGATGATGTCGATGAAATCAGAAACTCCGTATGGTACTCTTTTTACACTATCCATGATGTTTGTTGTTTATGATATATTCTTTGTGCAAAGTTAGCCAAAAAAAATGAATTGTGAGCCGATTCCGCAAAAAACTTGCTTGATTTGTATGGTTTGTTCACAAATATGCGTTTTTTTTCGTAATTTTGCAGCCACAAATAGATAAAAATAGGAATCTCTTTATATAATAAATAGGTACCTCTATATAATAATCGGTATAGAATAGGATGACATTGAATAAGATGAAAGGTTTGAGTAGATTGAATAACTTGAGTGATTTGGCTCGCAAGCGAGTGGCGGTTGCGGCTTATTATTTCGTGCCCGGCGTGGTGTTTGCCAGTTGGGCAAGTCGCATTCCTGACGTGAAGCATCTGTTGCATCTCAGCAACGGACAGTTGGGGGCAGTTCTCTTCGCCATTCCCATCGGGCAACTCCTGATGATGACTTTTTCGGGCATCTTGGTGAGCAAGTTTGGCAGCAAGAAGATGCTGGTGTTGTCGGAAGTGCTTTATGCCCTCGCCTTGTTCTGCATCGGCTGTAGCACCACGGTGTTTCACCTCATCCTGGGACTGGTAGCTTTTGGCATGATGGCGAACTTGATGAACATCGCCACCAATACACAGGCTTGCTTGTTAGAGAAACTGTATGGGCGCAACATCATGTCGTCGTTTCATGGCTTGTGGAGCTTGGGCGGTTTCGCTGGAGGCATTATCGGAGCGGTATTCGCCAATATGCTGCTGAGCACACAGGTGCATTTCGGTTGCATCTTGGTGATGAGTTATCTGATTATCGCCATCGGTTTCCGTTATCTCGTGAACGATGACATGGCGAAGGCTGAGGAAGAGGATGTTCCGAAGTTCTCCTTCAAGACCATCGACTCCACCTTGTTCTTGTTGGGGCTGATGGGATTCGGTGGTATGTTTTGCGAGGGAACAGTATATGACTGGAGTAGTGTGTATTTCTCTTCCGTAGTGAAGCCTGATGAGGCATTCATCCGTGCGGGCTATGTGGCGGGAATGGGAGCAATGACATTGGGAAGATTCCTTGCCGATGGCTTTGTGACGAAGTATGGACCATCGAAAGTGCTGAAGGTATGTGGCATGCTGATTGTTTCGGGCTTGTGGTTGGCAGCCGCCTTGCCTTATCTTGTGACTGCAACCTTGGGCTTCCTGCTCGTAGGTTTCGGCATTTCTTCTTCAGTGCCTATCTGCTATAGTATCGCAGGAAAGCTCGGTACGATGAAGGCGAGCATTGCCATCACCATCGTTTCGAGCATCAGCTTCTTCGGTTTCTTGGTAGGACCTCCTATCATTGGTTGGCTCTCCGAGGCTACGAATCTTCGCATCGCCATCAGCATTGCCGCTTGCTTCGGTCTCTTTATCGCCTTTATCGCAGGAAAAGTGAGTAAGCGAATCTAATATTTGCAAGCTTTTTCATCGTTTTGTAATATCTGTGTCGCATGATAGAAACATTGTCTCTGTAATTTTGCAGCCGAAAATCAATAAGCATAAAATTACAAGACATGAAAAGAAAGACGATGGCTGTGCTCTTGCTCTCATTGGCAAGCATGGCGGCGATGGCTCAGAATGATGGGCAGGAACAAGTTGATAAGACACCAAAGATCGGTGGCACCATCCGTTCTAAGTATGAGTATCAAACTGAGGAAGGCGAGGGACGATTTGAGGTTCGTACCGCTCGTATCAATGTCACAGGAAACGTAACCAAGGAAGTGAGCTACAAGGCAGAGATAGACCTTTGTGACGAGGGCAAGATAAAGATGCTCGATGCCTATACTCGTATCAAGCCTTGGAGTACCCTCCAGTTTACCATTGGGCAGGAGCGTGTGCCTTTCACCATAGATGCTCACCGTTCTCCTCACCAGCAGTATTTCGCAAACCGTTCTTTCATAGCCAAACAGGTGGGAAACGTGCGTGACGTTGGTGCGGAGATTGGATATACTTGGAACGTCGGTTTTCCCATCGTGGTGAATGCTGGTGTTTTCAATGGCTCAGGTTTGACCAACCAGAAGGATTTCTGGACCAAAGGCATCAACTATTCGGCGAAAGCACAGTTCCTGTTTCCGAACGCTAACCTTGTGCTGAGCACGCAGAAAGTGAAGCCTTCCGATGTAACGGTGACGATGTATGATGGCGGCGTTACCTTCCACAAGGGCGGGCTCATCGCTGAGGCGGAGTATCTCTACAAGCACTATTCTAAAAAAGCCTTCCATGACGTTCATGCTTTCGATGGTTTCGTATGCTATGACATCCCTGTTCGCAATGAGAAGTGTCTTATCCGAAAGGTCTCGCCGTTGGCTCGATATGATTTCATGAGCGACCACAGCGACGGAACACGCTATGATGCAACGGATGGCAACATGGGAGTATTGAAAATCAATGACTACAAACGTCATCGTATGACGGGCGGTGTAACCTTGAGCTTGGCTAAACCATTCGTCTCCGACATCCGTATCAACTACGAGAAGTATTTTTACAGAAACGGTGGTGTGGCAAAGACTTCGGAAAAGGACAAGTTTGTCATTGAGTTTGTGACAAAATTCTAAGTAGAAAATGGCGTGCGCATAATCTTTCAAAAAGATTGTCGCACGTTTTTTTGTTTGTTTCAATGGAAAACATTACCTTTGCAAATCAATAGCTTGAAAACTTATAATAGACATGAGAAAAATAGAAAATATCAAGGCAATAGCCTTTGATGCCGATGACACGCTCTGGGCATTGCAGAATTATTTTGAGGACGTAGAGAATGAATATTGTGACTTGCTTTCTGATTATGGAAGCAAGGAGGAAATCTCCGCCGCTCTCTTTGAAACTGAAAGTGGAAACATGGAGGACTTGGGGTATGGCGTGAAAGCCTTTACCATCTCCTTGGTGGAAAATGCAGTCAAGGTGAGCGATGGCAAGGTCTCTGCCAAGTTGATTGGTACTATCGTGGAATTGGGAAAAACTTTGCTTCGCTTGGATGCCAAGCCTTTGGAAGGTGTGGAGGATACCTTGTCGAAACTCAGAAATATGCAAAAGATGGATAGTATGTCTTCTACAGAAATACGCAAGTATAAACTTGCAGTTTTCACCAAAGGCGAGTTGCAAGACCAAGAGAACAAACTTTGGAGGTCGGGCTTGCAACGCTATTTCGACGTGGTAAGCATCGTGAGCGACAAAAAGCCTGAGGCATATCGCCGTCTGTGCAAGGAGTTGGAGGTAAAGCCCGAGGAATTGGTGATGGTGGGGAATAGCTTTAAGAGTGACATTGAACCAGCCTTGAAAATCGGAGCTTCTGCCATACACATCCCATTTCATACGACTTGGGCTCATGAAAAAACGGAGGAGTTCGAACATGAACGCCTCCGTCGTATCTCTCATTTCTCGGAAATTTTGGATGTTCTCTAGCAATCGACAAGATTCCAAAAATGAAAACGTGCCTATTTTAGTTCTTGCTTAAGCTTGTTGGCTGCCTTCAGTGCTGCGGCACGTGCAGCGGCGTTGGCAGCTTGAGCGTTGGTCTTGCGGTGGTAGCCCTGGATGTTGCCACGGCTGTCACGGAGAGCCAGCGAGTCATCCTTCATATAGACGAAGGAAAGAGTGTCGTAGGTGGTCTTCTCGTTGAATACCACGCCACCAAACTCATACCTGCCCTTTACCAAGATGAGCTTGCCGTTGTACGCATGCCACTCTGTATATTGAGGAACAGGGGGATATTCCACAGGACTGTCATCCTCCACGCTGCTGTTTGCCATCACGTAACCTACTGAGCGTGCTTCGCTCATTCTCTTCAGTGTGAAACCATATTCGCGAGGCACCATGTAGGTTTCGACAATGCTGTCTGGCATATTGGCAAGGATGCGGGCTTGTTGACGTTTGGAAAGGTGGGACACATCTCTAAGGTGCGGCATGACCTGATAAGTCCAAGTGGCCTTGAGTTTGTCAAGGTCGATGACCATATCGGCGGCATTTCTTTCATTTTTGTCTCTGCATGGAATTACGCAAATCCAATCTCCGATTTCAATGTTGCCAAATACTTGGTGCTTTCTGTAAGCGTCGAGTATGTTATATCTTATAGGGTCACCACCTCCATTGGGAAGAAGCACGACCGCAGTGTCAGAACATCCCATGCAGGCCAGCCCATAGATGGCTTTGTCACCTTTGGCAGGCTTTGACATACTGATGGGCATATTGATCTTCTGCCTTTGCGGCTTGGGACCACGATGGCAAGAAGCAAAGGCCAAAGTAGCCATTCCTATGATAAAAAAAGTTTTTATTTTCATGATGTTCATTTCTTTTATGGTGCAAAGATAGTGCAAATCGAAGACAATACAAAAATAAAAATGAAATTTTTAATTTTTTTATTGTTGAGATGCCGCCTATTTTGTCAAAAGATACAACAAAATGCGATAATTACAAAATATTTTGCTAAAAGTTTTATTCTTTGCGAGAAAAGTCGTAATTTTGCACGGACAAAATAACAACTTAAATATTTGAGATAGAAAAATGTTAAGTAAGGATAGTAAGATTTACATTGCAGGCCACCATGGTTTGGTGGGTTCCGCTATTTGGAACAACTTGAAGAAAAGAGGTTATAACAATTTGGTGGGTAGAAGTCATAAGGAACTTGATTTGACCGATCAATATGCCGTTCAGAAATTCTTCGATGAGGAACGTCCTGATGCCGTAGTGCTGGCTGCAGCCTTTGTAGGTGGTATCATGGCGAACTCGCTTTATCGTGCAGACTTCATCATGCAGAACATGAAGATGCAATGCAATGTTATCAGCAATGCCTATAGCCATGGGGTGAAGAAACTTCTTTTCCTCGGCTCCACTTGCATCTATCCAAAGGATGCTCCTCAGCCAATGAAGGAGGATGTGCTCTTGACTTCGCCTTTGGAATATACCAATGAGGAATATGCCATTGCCAAGATTGCTGGTCTGAAGATGTGTGAGAGCTACAATCTCCAGTATGGCACCAATTATATTGCCGTAATGCCTACCAACCTCTATGGTCCTAACGATAATTTCCACTTGGAAAATAGTCATGTGATGCCTGCGATGATGCGCAAGATTTACTTGGCCAAGTTGATACATGAGGGTGACTGGCACAGCATTGAGGTCGATATGAACAAGCGTCCTATCAATCCTACTGACAAGCTCCGTGCCATCATTGGCGAGGGCAATGTCGATGGTAGCAATGACCACGAGCGTATCCTGAAGGCCTTGGAATTTTATGGCATATATAATAATAAGGTGGTACTTTGGGGTACAGGCAAGCCTTTGCGTGAGTTCCTATGGAGCGAGGACATGGCTGATGCTAGCGTTCATGTACTTCTGAATGTCGATTTCAAGGACATCATCGGCATTGAGAAATATTCTTCCGTATTCTATGGTGCCAAAGTCGATGGCGCTGTTGATCGCAATAACTCCGAGGGGCGTGGTGGCGCTATTCCTTCTCTTGGCGAGATACGTAATTGCCATATCAATGTGGGTACAGGAAAGGAATTGACCATCCGTGAACTTTCTGAACTTATCGTCAAGACCGTTGGCTTTAAGGGAACAGTGGAGTTTGACGCTGCCAAGCCAGACGGAACTCCTCGTAAGCTCATCGACGTGAGCAAATTACATTCTCTCGGTTGGACCCACAAGGTGGAGATAGAGGATGGAGTAGAGAAACTCTATGAATGGTATCAAGAAAGCCTGAAAGACTAATATTAGTCTTCATGTAATGCCGTCTTAAAATATAATATATAAGACTATTTAATATAATAAGGTATAAAATCATGGAAGTAATCAAAACAGATATAAAGGATGTGCTCATCATTGAACCGCGTGTGTTTAAGGATGCTCGTGGCTATTTCTTTGAGAGCTTTTCGCAGAGAGAGTTCGATGAGAAGGTAGCTCCTGTCTTGGGACATACCATCAATTTCTGCCAAGACAATGAGAGTATGTCGTCTTACGGCGTGATGCGTGGTCTGCATTTCCAGCGTCCTCCTTATACACAGAGCAAATTGGTGAGATGTGTGAAGGGCGCTGTGCTCGATGTGGCTGTGGATATTCGCAAAGGTTCGCCTACCTATGGCAAGCATGTGGCTGTCGAGTTGACGGAAGATAATCATCGCCAGTTTTTTGTTCCTCGTGGCTTTGCCCATGGATTCTCCGTGTTGAGTGACACGGCGGTGTTCCAATACAAGTGCGATGAGTTCTATCATCCTGAGGCCGATGGAGGTATCTCTATTCTTGATGATAGTCTTGGCATAGACTGGAAAATTCCAACGGAGCATGCTATTCTCTCCGAGAAAGACACGAAGCATGATTTGTTGAAAGACTTTGACAGTCCTTTCGACATCCATGTCAGCTTGTACTGATAAAAGTAAAAAGGTTAAAAAGTAAAAGAGTAAAAAGGACGTATGTCCAACTCTATATTCAACACTTAACATTCAATATTTAAAAATGAATATATTAGTGACTGGTGCCAACGGACAACTCGGAAACGAGATGCGTATCGTTAGCAAGGGGGCTTCTGACCATTATGTCTTTACCGATGTCAACCAGGTGGAAGGTGTGGAGACTGAATATCTCGATATCACGGATATGGAGGCCATTCGGAAAATGGTGAAGGAGAATGACATCCATGCCATTGTCAATTGTGCGGCATGGACCAATGTCGATGCTTGTGAGACTGACGAGAAGTTGGGAGCGCTTGCGGAGAAATTGAATGCCGAGGCTCCGGCGAACCTCGCCAAAGCCATGAAAGAAGTGGATGGCTTGCTCATTCAGATTTCTACAGATTATGTATTTGGCAAGGAACCATACAATGTACCTTGCAGTCCTACACAGCAGGGTACACCAACTGGAGTCTATGGTACGACCAAACTCCATGGAGAGCAGAATATCATGGCAAGCAATTGCAAATATGTCATTATCCGTACAGCATGGCTGTATTCTGAGTTTGGCAAGAATTTCTGCAAGACCATGCTCAATCTTACTGCCAACAAAACTCAGTTGAAGGTAGTCTTCGACCAATGTGGTACCCCTACCTATGCACTCGATTTGGCACATGCCATTGATGCTGTGCTGAAGAAAGTGAAGACAGCTTCTGATGCCCAGGAATATGTGGGTGTCTATCACTTCTCCAATGAAGGAGTATGTTCTTGGTATGACTTCACTCAGATGATTCTTCGTATCAGCAATGCTTTGCGTGCCAAGAAGGGTGAGGCAGAAGTCGTTTGTGACATCCAACCATGTTATAGTTCAGAATATCCTTCTCCTGTGGCTCGTCCTGCCTACTCGGTACTTGATAAGCGCACTTTTAAGGAGACATTTGGAATGGTAGTGCCTTATTGGATAGATTCCTTGGAAAAATGTATTGCAAACCTTTTAGAAAAGTAAAATAAATGAAGAATATCGTTATCACTGGTGGCGCTGGTTTCATCGGCTCACATGTAGTTCGCCTCTTCGTGAACAAATATCCTGAGTATAATATCATCAATCTCGATAAGTTGACTTATGCAGGCAACCTTGCCAATCTCAAGGACATAGAGGACAAGCCAAACTATAAATTTGTGAAGATGGATATTTGTGACTTCGACGCATTCTTGAAGTTGATGCAGGATGAGCATGTGGATGGTATCATCCATCTTGCAGCCGAGAGCCATGTCGATAGAAGTATCAAAGATCCTTTCACCTTTGCTCATACCAACGTGATGGGTACTTTGTCCTTGCTTCAGGCAGCAAAGACCTATTGGGAAAGCCTTCCTGAGGGATATGAGGGCAAGCGTTTCTACCACATCTCTACGGATGAGGTGTATGGTGCTTTGCAGATGACCCACCCTGAGGGTGTTCCTGCGCCTTTCACCACAAAGGCTTCGAGTGGCAAGAACCATGAAGCTTATGGTGAGGAATTCTTTGTGGAGACTACCAAGTACAATCCTCATTCTCCATATTCTGCATCCAAGGCAAGCTCAGACCATTTCGTTCGTGCCTTCCATGATACATACGGTATGCCGACCATCGTGACCAATTGTTCCAACAATTATGGTCCATATCAGTTCCCTGAGAAGTTGATACCTTTGTTCATCAACAACATCCGTCATCGCAAGCCATTGCCTGTCTATGGCAAGGGCGAGAATGTACGCGACTGGTTGTATGTGGAAGACCACGCTCGTGCCATTGATATGATTTTCCACAATGGCAAGATCGCGGAGACTTACAATATTGGCGGTTTCAATGAGTGGAAGAACATAGACATCATCAAGGTGGTCATCAAGACAGTCGATCGTTTGCTAGGTCGAAAGGAAGGAGAGGATCTCGACCTTATCACTTATGTAACCGATCGCAAGGGGCATGATATGCGTTATGCCATCGACTCTCGTAAACTTCAGAGAGAATTGGGTTGGGAGCCATCTCTGCAGTTTGAGGAGGGTATAGAGAAAACCGTGAAATGGTATCTTGAAAACCAGGAATGGATGGATAACGTGACAAGCGGTGACTATCAGAAGTATTACGAAAACATGTATAAAGACAGATAAAAATAGTTAAGCGACAAGGATGACAAACAAAACAACACACACACAGCCTGCATGGGCAGAAATCGAATATACAGCGTTATGCAAGAGCCCTTATCTCTCAAGGCCATTTTTTGTGCCAAAAGAGTCTAAGGTGTTTCATTGTACTGAAGATGGAAATAGAAAAGAAGCGAGAATGTTGTATCTCGTATTCAGGCCAAGTAACGCACCGGAAGATGCAGAATGGGAAGACGATCCTATCCCTGGCGAGATTCTAGTAGGTGTCTTGGATGATGACGACGAGGTGATAGAGCCTGCAAAGGCCATATACCTAGACATGGATTTGGAGGATTTCATCGAGGTGGTTGGTGAGGATGAGAATACCATCACTTTTGACATCTTTTGGAGACATGGAGAGGTGAAAATCGAAAAAGCAGAAAAAACAAAAGATGGGTTTGTTTGCAAGAAAGAGGACTTTGGGGACGATGGGTTGCTTATGACCTTGGTTCCTAGAAAGGGCGGAAGCCCATGTACTTTGCGCTTGCAGATTCCGTATATGGGATTCTCGCTATATGACAAAGAAGGCAACAAGTTGCATGGTGACATTGAAGTCCCTCATGACAAGATCGATGATTATTCTTATGATTTTGTGGGAGATGATAGCAATGATCGCTTTTCGCTTCATCTGGACAATGACAAACTCATCTATATGTGTGTGCTTCGCCAGCATGAGGCGAAACTTGTGGTTCGTGACCAAAGGGAAAAACTGGCCATCGTTGGTGAATTGCCAAGCGAGGGGAAACTGTCGGAGTTGATGATGAATGCACATGAAGCCTTGGTGAAAAATAAAAATAATAGGTGGCGCATAGCTTTGAGTGGTAGCTCTTTGGAAACTGACTGCGAATCGGAGTTGATAGTTGAGCCGACGGCTTTGGGCAATTATGCTTATGAGCAGTTCTTAAAGGCTGGTGACAAGATAGATGAGCTAGGTGGACATTTGATATCGTTGGAACAGAAGTATGCTTTCCAATGGTTCTGGTTGAAAGATGAGGATTGGCGACACGACAATCCGATGTTCGAGGTGTTCATGAAACAGCTGGTGGCATTTTCGTATATCAATCAGAAGCCGATCCAAGGCGACCTTCTGCAGGCACGCAACAACAAGCGTAAGATTCGACGTTGTGCCAAGATGATTTTGGCTCATAGGGCAGGCGAACTAAGCCTTTGGGATGAAGAGGAAGAGACTCGAAAAGAAATCTTGCTTCTTTTTGGTACGTTCCATAAAGAGTTCGTCGCAGCTTTGGAAGAAGAGAATTAAACTTAAACATTATTAATTAAATGGTGTAATATGAGATAGTTCGGATTTTTTTGACTATATTTGCACCTTGGTAAATTATGTTTGTTAATTAAGAAGAATATAGCTAATAAAATAATGAAGAAGAAAATTCAGTTCAGTCTCGTGTATCGAGACATGTGGCAGAGCTCTGGTAAGTTCCAGCCACGCAAGGATCAGTTGGCAAAGATTGCGCCAGTTATCATCGAAATGGGCTGCTTTAGCCGTGTAGAAACTAATGGTGGTGCTTTTGAGCAAGTTAATCTTCTCGCAGGTGAGAATCCTAACGAGGCTGTTCGTGCTTTCTGCAAGCCTTTCAATGAGGCTGGCATCAAGACCCACATGCTTGATCGTGGTCTGAACGCTCTTCGTATGTATCCTGTGCCAGACGATGTACGTGCCCTTATGTATAAGGTGAAGGCGAAGCAGGGTACCAACATCACCCGTATCTTCGATGGCTTGAATGATGTGCGTAACATCATTCCTTCCATTAAGTGGGCAAAGGAAGGTGGTATGACTCCACAGTGTGCTCTCTGTATCACCAACTCTCCTGTACATACTCTTGAGTATTATATGAATATCGCCGACCAGCTCATTGCTGCAGGCGCAGAGGAAATCTGCTTGAAGGATATGGCTGGTATCGGTCAGCCTGCATTCCTTGGTAAACTCACCAAGATGATCAAGGACAAGTATCCTAACATCATCATCCAGTACCACGGCCACTCTGGACCAGGTCTCTCCATGGCTTCAATCTTGGAGGTTTGCAACAATGGTGCCGACATCATCGATACTGCCATTGAGCCATTGTCTTGGGGTAAGGTTCATCCGGACATCATCTCCGTTATCAGTATGCTGAAGAACGAGGGCTTCGAGGTACCAGAGATTAATATGAGCGCTTATATGAAGGCTCGTGCCTTGACACAGGAGTTCATCGACGACTGGCTCGGATACTTTATCAACCCAGGCAATAAGATTATGTCTTCTTTGCTTCTCGGCTGCGGTCTTCCTGGTGGTATGATGGGCTCCATGATGGCAGACCTCGGTGGTATGCGCCAGACCATCAATAATATCCGCAAGAAGAAGGGCGAGGCTGAGTTGTCTATGGATGACCTCTTGATTAAACTCTTCGATGAGGTGGAGTATGTATGGCCACGCGTAGGTTACCCTCCTTTGGTAACTCCATTCAGCCAGTATGTGAAGAATATCTCACTGATGAACCTCCTCACCATGGAGCAGGGCAAGGGTCGCTTCGTGATGATGGATGACTCTATGTGGGGTATGATTCTCGGTAAGAGCGGTAAGATTCCAGGAACCATCGACCCAGAGCTCGTTGAACTGGCTAAGAAGCAGGGCCGTGAGTTCACCGATGTAGATGCGCACACATTGCTCCATGACGCTCTCGATGACTTCAAGAAGGAGATGGACGAGAACGGTTGGGACTATGGTCAGGACGATGAGGAACTCTTCGAACTTGCCATGCACCCAGAGCAGTATCGCAACTACAAGAGCGGTCAGGCTAAGAAGAACTTCTTGGCAGATCTCCAGAAAGCTAAGGATGCAAAGCTCGGTACCACATTGACTCCTGCTCAGCTCGCAGAGTTCAAGCACGCCAAGGCTGATGCCATCGTAGCACCAGTGGCAGGTCAGATTTTCTGGGAGTTCCAGGGTGAGGGCGAGTGCCAGCCAGCCGTAGAACCATTCATCGGCAAGGAATATAAGGAAGGCGACGCTTTCTGTTATATCCTCGCACCATGGGGTGAGTTTGAGACTGTGCCAGCTGCGCTTGGTGGCAAACTCGTGGAAATCAACGCTAAGCAAGGCTGCAAGATCCGCAAGGGTGATGTCATTGCTTACATTGAGCGCAATGAGAAATAATGTAATGAGAAGAATGTTAAATGTTAAGTGTTAAATGTTAAGTTATTACTTTCTTGAAGTAACAGGTAGGAATACTTACGGCGTAAACCCCGATTTAACATTTAACATTCAACACTTAACATTCATATAAAGAAAGATGGATTATCAAGCAATCATTGATAAGTATTATCCTGAGGAAAATGAACTTCGTCATATCCTCATTACACATAGTCAATCTGTAGCGCAAAAAGCGCTACAGATTGTTTCGTCTCATCCTGAATTGCATCTTGATGCCCAGTTTGTAGAGGAAGCTGCCATGCTTCATGACTTGGGAATCTTCCGTACTGATGCCCCGGGCATACAGTGTTTTGGCTGTGAGCCATATATTTGTCATGGAAGATTGGGTGCTGAAATCATGCGTAAAGAAGGATATGAGCGTCATGCTTGTGTATGTGAACGGCATACGGGAGCAGGAATTACATGCGAGGAAATAATCAAGCAGGGATTGCCTTTGCCTCATCAGGATTTTTTGCCTGAGACTATGGAGGAAAAAGTTATCTGTTATGCCGATAAATTCTTTAGCAAGACTCACCTCGACAGAGAGAAAACGATAGCGCAGGCAGAGAAAAGCTTGGCTAAATTTGGAGAGGAAGGAGTCAAGCGTTTCCAGGAATGGGAGCGTATGTTTGAATAGAACATTTATTATCTCAATGAGAAAACAATCAATTATAGCCGCCATGTTGTTTACCACCGTCTGTTTGATGTTGGCAAATCCTGGTATGCCTTCAAAAAAGAAAAGAAAGACGACTGTGGATTCAACCGCCGTGGCTGTTGGTGATTCGGTGTTTGTCGATTCGCTTGGCGATGAAGTCGCCGATACAACACGGATGGATTCTTTGCAAAAGGCTATATGGAAACACAATAAGGTGGTGGATGATAGTATCCGACTGGATAGCATCAATCGCAAGAAATCAGGTGGAGTTGACGCTCCTGTGGAATATACAGCGGAAGACTCTTTGGTCTATGATGCTCCCAACAAGGTGGCTCATCTTTATGGCAATTCGAATGTGAAATATACCAATATGGATCTCACAAGCGATAAAATAGCCATGGATATAGACAAAAGTAATGTAAAAGCCACGGGTACGGCTGATTCTACGGCAGAGAATGGAATCAAGGGTAAACCTATTTTCAAAATGGGATCAGATACGTATGACACAGATACCATCGCATTTAATTTTAAAAGCAAGAAGGCTCTTATCAATAATGTATATACAGAGCAGCAAGATGGTTTCTTGATGGGTGCAAGGTCTAAGCGTGATTCTACTGGAGCCATCTATCTGCAACATGGTAGATACACTACTTGTGATGATCCTCATCCAGACTTTTATATCTCTTTGTCCAGGGCGAAGGTGCGACCAGGTAAGGATGTCGTTTTCGGACCAGCTTATCTCGTTGTATGCGATGTTCCTATGCCTTTGGCAATACCTTATGGATTTTTCCCTTTTACGAAAAGTTATTCCAGTGGATTTATCATGCCTACGTATGGCGATGAAAGTGATCGCGGTTTCTATTTGCGTGATGGAGGTTACTATTTTGCCATCAATGACAAATGGGATTTGAAACTTTTGGGTGAGATTTATACCAAGGGCTCTTGGGGAATTTCTGCAGCTAGTAATTATCGTAAGCGATATAAGTATTCGGGTAGTTTCTTCTTTAGTTATCAAGATACGAAGACGGGTGACAAGGGTATGCCTGACTTTGCCGAACAGGAAAGTTTCAAGATACAATGGAGCCATCGACAGGACAGTAAGGCTAATCCTTTTAGCTCTTTGTCGGCTAGTGTCAACTTCGCAACATCGAGCTATGAGCGCAACAACTTGAACTCTCTTTATAATCCGCAGACTATGACGCAGAGTACAAGAACTTCATCGGTAAGCTGGAGTACTAATTTCTCAAGTATTGGGTTGTCTTTGAGCGCAACGGCCAACTTGTCGCAGAATATGCGAGACTCAAGTATTGCTGTTACACTTCCTGACCTCAATATATCCATCGCTCGTTTCTATCCTTTCCGAAGAAAGAAACAAGTAGGGGATGAAAAATGGTACGAGAAGATTGCGATGAGCTATACAGGACATATCAGCAACTCCATCAACACGAAAGAAGATAAGTTCATGCACAGCAATCTTATCAAGGATTGGCGGAATGCCTGGCAGCACCAAATACCGGTGAGTGCTTCGTTTACATTGTTTAAATATATCAATGTAAACCCAAGCTTCAATTTCACCGATCGTATGTACACCAATAAGGTGACAAAGTCTTGGGATGAGAAAAAGCAGGTGGAGGTGAGTGATACCACTTATGGATTCCACAATGTATATAACTGGAACATGAGTGTGGGGTTGTCAACGAAACTCTATGGATTTTGGGTGCCAAATCGTAAGATATTTGGTGATAAGATACAAGCCATCCGCCACGTGATAACACCAACGGTTAGTTTTAGCTATGCGCCTGACTTCGGAGCCTCTCGTTATGGATATTGGGAGACGTACCAGAAAACTGATGCAGATGGAAATGTATCATTGGTGAGCTACTCTCCTTATTCGACGGCTTTGTATGGAGTGCCAGGGAAGGGAAAGACAGGAAGCCTTTCTTTCTCTTTAGGTAACAATCTGGAGATGAAAATCAAGAGCGACAAAGACTCTACTGGTTTCAAGAAAATCAGCTTAATAGATGCGTTCGACATCAACATGAGCTATAATATGGCTGCCAAGGTTAGGCCTTGGAGTGATATGAATATCAATTTGCGATTGAAATGGTGGAAGAATTATACTTTCAACATGAATGCTGTCTTCGCTACTTATGCTTATGAGTTGGATGACCAGGGGAATCCTTATGTTGGTACTCATACAGAGTGGGGAAAGGGGCGTTTCGGACGTTTCCAAGGTATGTCGCAGAATATCTCTTTTACCTTGACACCAGAGAAACTTGCCAAACTTTTCAGTGGCAAGAAGAGCGATGATGAGGATAAGGACAATCGTAAGTCTAATGATGACGATGAGGGCATGGACACTGATATCGAGAGCAATGTCGATGATGCCATGGAGAAAGGCAAGAATGGAGCCAAGAAAAAGAGTGGAAAAGCTAAGACTGACTCTGATGGCTATATGGCATTTAAGATGCCTTGGTCGTTGACTTTCGGTTATGGTATTACCATGCGTGAGGATACTCGAAAAGAAAAATTCAATAAAGAGTCCATGCGCTATCCTTATAAGTTTACGCAGACGCTCAATATGAGTGGTAACGTGAGAATCAGTGATGGTTGGAATATCAGTTTCTCTTCTGGTTATGATTTCGACAATCATAAGATGAGTATGACGACTGCGAGTTTGCAGCGTGACTTGCATTGCTTTAACATGAGTTGTTCGGTAGTGCTGGCGCCATATACAAGTTATAACTTTACCTTCCGTTGTAATGCTTCGACATTGACGGATGCTTTGAAGTATGACAAAAGAAGTGGCTACTCAAATGCCGTGCAATGGTATTAATGGACTCGACACTTAGGAGATAAATATAGATAAAAAAAAGAGGGCAAGTATCTCAATCGATGTTTGTCCTCTTTTTTAGCTTCATATTTTGTTAAAAATATTTTGAGAATATTTCTTTTGTAAGTTTTTCTCGGTGGAAATATTTTTAAGAAACAATTTTTACTTGGTTAGGCAAACGCGGTGGTTGATGTCTGCAACTTCAGGGATAGAGCTTACAACGTTCTTCAAGAACATGCCCATGCAGAGTACCATACCAGAAAACATAACTGCGGCGAAAGCCAAAGTAAAAATAGTCATCATAATTTTATTATCCTTTTATATTATTAGTAAATGTTGTCTCAATCTTTTTACGAGTGCAAAGTTAATATTTTTTTATGAATTTACCATATTTTAAAGGATAAAATCTTTTTGAAAAATGTATTTCTTGATATGTGTCAATCATCTCTGTATGGCCTTAAAAATAACAAATTTATGTTGTATAATGGATATGTATTACTGCTTGTTGTATTCTGTTGTCAATTTCTGAAAGATATATAAATATAGTAGCTGCTTTGTTTTAAATTGTAAGTTTGGTGTGGAAAAATAAGATAACAATTATGAGGGAATTTTGGAGAAGGCTTATACCTTCTCCAAAATTCTTTGCAAATCACTTTCTTCGCCGACAATCCAAAGTATGTCTCCTTTTGTGAAAATGCGAGTTGGAGCGATTTTAGTCAGGTTCTCTTGTCCTTCTTCCAGGCCTACAACCATGCAGTTGTATTTGTCTCGGATTCCACTCTCGAGCAGAGACTTCCCACAGAATTCGCTCTTGCTGCTGATGACTAACTGACGGAGTTTCATCTCTCGCTTTTCTATCTCCAAATCTTCAGGAATGAGCTCTGCTTTCAAAGAAGTGGCGAATTTCTGAAGTTGATCATCGTTGCCGATGACTTGCAACTTATCGCCAGGGAATATGATGGTGTCACCATTAGGAATGTTCAGCCTTTGCGAACCTCTCATGATGCTGCTCATGTCTATTCCGAAACGTTGGCGAAGGTGCAGCTCTTTCAGTGATTTTCCACCCCACAAGGAGTCCTCAGGTACTTCAAAATCACCGATATGGATATCTCGGTCAAGCAAATGACCTTCGTAAAGTGGTTTCTTTTCACCATTTACTTGTGCTACAATATCGCGCGATCGGAGGTTATGGATGAATAGACGTTCCATTATGATGCTGCGTTTCTTAGTCCAGCGGGAGGCAATCATCAAACCGACCACAACAATACCGATGATAATCATTAGGGCATTGGTAAAGCGGGTAAGGTAGTTGCAAATGTAGAAGATGAACGCTAAGGCTATGATGAAACGTACGAAGATGGTAAAAAGAAGTGGAATACGATTGATACTACTCTCCACCCAGAGACGTTTCCACTCATTACTATGATTCTTCTTCATGACGATGGCACGTAGGAATGGAGCAATCAACAATACGGTTAATAGTCCTGTGATGGCATTGGCGTACCAATGCATATGCCAACTTGGGAATAGACTTCGGGTAAATGGCAATACAAAGGTGAACATGAGTGTGATGACTGCTGCCGACAATATGGAATATGCAATTGTGTTAATGGCCATCTGTACTAAAAGCGATTTCCATTTGCTTTGTTGGGTGGTGGAAGGGTGGCTCATAGCAAAATGATTGAGGATGTTGATGAATTTGTTAGGCAGATGCTTCTCCATGACTTGGTAGGTAGGTGTGGCCAGACGAATCATATAGGGGGTAAGGAATGTGGTGATGACAGAGACTGCAACAACCACAGGGTACAAAAAATCGCTGATGACTCCTAGGGACAGACCTAAAGAGGCAATGATAAAGGAAAATTCACCTATTTGTGCCATGGAGAAACCACAGCGCATAGCTGACTTCAGAGATTCGCCACCCAACATGAATCCGAAAGTACCCAATAGGGCTTGACCTATTAGGATAGTGCAAACCAAGGCAAGGATAGGAACGGCGTATTCTACCAGTATTTTAGGGTCAACCAACATGCCTACAGATACAAAAAATATAGCACCAAAGAGATTCTTTACGGGTTCTACAAGTTTGATGATTTTCTCTGCTTCGATGGTTTCTGCAAGGATGCTACCCATGACGAAGGCGCCAAATGCACTGGAAAAGCCTACTTTCGTGGAAAGTACAGCCATGCCGCAGCACAGGCCTAAGGATACGATAAGTAAAGTCTCGCTATTGATGAGCTTACGAACAGACTTAAGGAAGAGTGGTATAGCAAAGATGCCGACAATGAACCAAAGTACGAGAAAGAACGCTATTTTGATGACAGAGCCTAGCATCTGTCCGCCGTCGGGAGTACTGCCACCAGCTATCGCCGAGAGCATCACCATCATGACAATGGCAAGAATGTCCTCCAATATCAAAACACTCATCACCATGCCAGCAAACTTCTGCTGGCGTAGTCCCATGTCATCGAAAGCTTTATATATGATGGTAGTGGAACTCATGGCGAGCATACCTCCTAAAAAGATGCAGTCCATCTTGCTCCATTCGAATCCATGACCGACACTGATGCCAAGCAGCATCATAGAGAAAACGATGACAACCGTGGCGATAATAGGTGAGATGCCCATCCTGACAATTTTCTTGAAGGAAAAATCGAGACCAAGTGAAAACAAGGTAAAGATGACACCAATGTCAGCCCAGGTCTTGATGTCGCTCTCGTCGATGACAGACATGGTGTAGGGCATATGAGGAGATACAAGGAATCCTGCTACGATATAGCCTAGCACAAGTGGTTGCTTGAGCTTCTTGAAGATGATGGTTACGATGCCTGCCACCATCAGTATGAGTGCGAGATCTTTTACTAAATATGGGATTTCTGCCATGATAGAGTGTCTTATAGTTTATGGTTGATTTTTTATAGTTGATAGGGGAGGTACTTATAGCAAAATAGTTTATAGCTAAAAGAAACAAGCAAGTTCTGTTAACTATAAACTATTAACTATAAGCAAAGAATTAATCGTTATATTCTGCTGTAATCTCTGCTATTTTTACAATCGTCTGTACAGCTTTCTCCATTACTTGGATGCTGACAAATTCGTGAGGTCCATGGAAGTTGACACCGCCAGCAAAAATGTTAGGACAAGGAAGCCCTTTAAAACTTAATTGTGCTCCATCGGTACCACCACGAATCGGTTCTACACGAGGAGGAACACCGCTTTCTTGCATGGCTCTCAATACGATGTCGATAACGTGCATGTTAGGATCTATCTTTTCCTTCATGTTGTAATATTGGTCGTAGATTTCTGCCTCGCAAGTTCCCTCGCCATACTTATCGTTGAATTTCTTCACGCAGTCGGCGATGAATGCCTT
This sequence comes from Candidatus Segatella albertsiae, assembly GCA_002451555.1. GTDB lineage: Bacteria > Bacteroidota > Bacteroidia > Bacteroidales > Bacteroidaceae > Prevotella > Prevotella albertsiae. Next base: position 45,678 of record DKCU01000074.1, on the reverse strand, counting down.
TCTGTCCTCAAACTTCTCACGATCGTGATCACGAATGATATAAGCTAACTTGGCTTCCTCGCATTTGCTTTCGATGCCAAGTAAATGATAGAAACCTTGGTAGCCTTCAGTAGTCTCAGGAAGGTCGGTCTCTGGTATCATATTTTGAAACTCTACAGCCAGACGGCTTGCATTGATCATCTTGCCTTTGGCATAACCTGTGTGTACGCTTACTCCTTTGATATGGATCTTGGCAGCTGCAGCATTGAAGTTCTCGTATTCCAAGTCGCCGAGATCGCCTCCGTCCATGGTGTATGCCCAGTCACATCCAAACTTCTCCACGTTAAAATGATGGGCACCCATACCAATCTCCTCGTCAGGGTTGAACCCAACACGGATGTCGCCATGCTTGATTTCGTCGTGGTCGCGGAGATAGCACATGGCTTGTACTATTTCTGCTATTCCAGCTTTATCATCAGCTCCCAGTAGGGTAGTTCCATCTGTAACAATGAGGTCTTCACCTTTATGTGCTTTTAATTCGGGGAATTTATCGACTCTAGAGAAAATTCCAGGGCTCAGTTCTATGTCATTGCCATCGTAATTCTTGATGACGCGAGCCTTGATGTCCTTTCCACTAGCGTCAGGGCTAGTGTCTATATGTGAAATAAATCCAATGGTCGGTGTCTTTTTCTTGGTATTGCCTTTTAGTGTGGCGTAGATATAGCCCATGTCGTCCATCTCTACGTCGCTGAGGCCTTCTTCCTCCAATTCATGTTTTAGATACTTGGCGAACTCCAGCTGTTTCGCCGTGCTAGGCACACTGTCTGAGTCCTCGCTCGACTGTGTGTCGAATTTTGTGTAGTTTATAAAACGTTCTACTAAGTCCATGTTCTTAATTAAATAATGTGATAGTTCTCCAATGGAGAGTGGTGACTCCGCTGGGATTCAAACCCAGGACCTTCAGAACCGGAATCTGA
>DKCU01000074.1:0-44677 GCA_002451555.1 Candidatus Segatella albertsiae | reverse complement strand
GAACCGGAATCTGACGCTCTATTCAGCTAAGCTACGGAGCCAAGAATTAAGGATATACCTATTATTATAATTACGTTTGCAAAGTTAATGCTTTTATTTGAATTGACCAAATATTTGGTGTTCTTTTCGATTAAAACTTGCAATTAATTGCTAAATATATACAAATGGATAGAAAAATGATAGAAATACTTACAATGTGCAAAATAAAAATGAAAAAATGCTTGCAGTTTAATAATAATTTAGTACCTTTGCACCGTCAAATAGAAATGCCAGTGCTGATATTGGTGTCATTTTTGACCTTAAAATGAGAACAAAAACAAGAAATAAAACAAAAGAAATAGTAATATAGTATGAGCAACGTAATAAAACCTGTCGGATATAAGGCATTGCTTGATATGCGCCAGACGGAAATGGGCATCAAGCTAATCAAGGAGTTCTTCCAGGCAAACTTGTCAACAGAACTTCGTCTTCGTCGTGTTACAGCCCCTCTCTTTGTGTTGAAAGGATTGGGTATCAATGATGATTTGAATGGCGTGGAGCGTCCTGTCACATTCCCTATCAAAGACTTGGGTGATGCCAAGGCTGAGGTAGTTCACTCATTGGCCAAGTGGAAGAGACTGACTTTGGCTGAGTATCATATAGAGCCTGGATATGGTGTCTATACTGATATGAATGCTATCCGTGCGGACGAGGAGTTGGACAATTTGCATTCGCTTTATGTCGATCAGTGGGATTGGGAGGCTGTAATAGAAAAGAAAGATCGCACCATCGCCTTCTTGGAGGATGTCGTGCGCCGTATCTATGCTGCCATTCGTCGTACAGAGTATCTCACATGCGAGCATTATCCTCAGTTAAAGCCGTTCTTGCCAGAGCAGATTCATTTTGTCCATGCTCAGGATTTGGTGGATATGTATCCTGATAAGACTCCTAAAGAACGTGAGGATGCCATCTGCGAAAAGTATGGTGCTGTCTTCGTGGAGGGCATCGGCGGAAAGTTGAGCGACGGCAAGAAGCATGACGGTAGAGCTCCGGACTATGATGATTGGAGTACTGTCGCAGAGAATGGCAAGGTGGGCCTCAATGGTGACATCCTCATTTGGTACCCGGTGCTGGGAAGAAGTTTCGAGCTAAGTTCCATGGGTATTCGTGTAGATAAGGAAAGTTTGCTTCGTCAATTGAAGATTGAGGGTAAGGAAGATCGCGAGAAACTTTACTTCCACCAGCAGCTTCTCAATGGAAAGTTGCCTTTGAGTATCGGTGGTGGTATCGGACAGAGCCGTCTTTGTATGGTACTGCTTCATAAAGGTCATATTGGCGAGATACAAGCTAGCATTTGGCCTGAGGAGATGCGCAAGGAATGTGCTGAATATGGTATGAATTTGATTTAAGATATTAAAATCCCATGGATTCGAAATGATTCCATGGGATTTTTTCTTTGATGGCAAACTTTTAGTTGATGACAAGTTTGAAAGTCTTGACGAGCTTTTCGAATGCTTTGTTGTTCTTGAGCAAATCTTCGTAAATCTCCCTTTTGTCTCGTATCTTGGTAATCTCGGCTTGTTTGGCTACTCTATAATTGATGGTGATAGAGTTGTTTTGAAGTCCTTGTGCCAGAGTACTTCTGATGCGATTTTTAATTTTGTTGATTTCATCCAGAAGAATAGGATTGTCAATGACTACCTCTACTTGAGGATAGCTTGTTATCTTTGGAGTTAGCATTTTAAGACGTTGAGACAATCCGTATAGTTCGTTGACGGCTTGCATTCTCATGCACATGCCCACCCATTGACCAGCAAGTTGCTCATCATTGAACGTTTTTTCAGCATCTCCTTCAGTCAATGTAGCTTCTACGTCGTTGGCAGATTGGAAAGTTTTGCTAGCTTCCTTCTTTTGTTCAAGATTTTTGAATGACATACCTAATGTGCCCAACTTTATCTTGCCCTTTGCTTGGCTGCCCATGCTGTTGTTTTCATTATTTGCTGTTGGTGCATGGGAGGTTTGGGCATGAGATGGTTGGGCAGCGGAAATGTGGGTGACATTTTCGTTGCCTTTTTGCTCGGCACCTGCACCCTGAGAAGCAGGCTTAAGCGGAGCAATCAGTTTCTGAAACAGGGATTTTAATCTATGGGGCGTACGCCCCGCGCTAGGTACGTCTTTGTCTTCTGGTTGAGTAATTTGCCCTATTTGTATAAGTGTTAGCTCTACCAAGAGGCGCTTGTTGGAACTTTGACGATATTGTACGTCGCAATCGTTCATGATTTTGAGTGCCTTATATAAGAAAGGTGTAGGAGCCTTTTGAGCCTGTTCTTGATATTTTGCTTTTTGTTCTTCGCTGGTCTCAAGCAAAGGTAGGGTTTGTGGGTCTTTCGCCATCATGACATTTCTTACATGTTGGGCAAGGCCTTGCACAAGGTTGCCACCATCAAAACCTTTGTTCAGAATGTTGTTGAGGAGTACCATCATCTCGCTAACTTTGTTGCTGATGGCAAGATTAACGAAATTGAAGTAGTTGTCGCTGTCAAGAACATTTAGGTCTTCAATGACCTTTTTATAGGTAATGTCACCTTGGCAGAAACTTGCAGCTTGGTCAAAGATAGACAGGGCATCTCGCATACCGCCGTCGGCTTTTTCTGCGATGACGGCAAGAGCTTGCTCTTCGTATTTGATTCCTTCCTTATCTGCCACCATGGCTAGGTGCTTGATGGTGTTAGGAACCGTCATTCGCTCAAAGTCGTAGATTTGGCATCGGCTTAAGATTGTAGGCAAAATCTTGTGCTTTTCTGTGGTCGCCAAAATAAATATGACGTGCGAAGGCGGTTCTTCCAAAGTCTTCAGGAAAGCGTTGAACGCTGCGGAACTGAGCATATGTACCTCGTCGATGATGAAAACCTTGTACTTGCCCACTTGTGGTGGAATGCGAGTCTGTTCCATCAGCGCCTTGATTTGTTCTACACCGTTATTGCTGGCAGCATCCAACTCGAAGATGTTGTATGAACGTTGTTCGTTGAAAGCTTTGCAGCTCTCACACTCATTGCATGCTTCACCGTCTTCACGTGGATGTTCGCAATTGATAGCCTTGGCAAAAATTCTGGCACAGGTAGTTTTTCCTACGCCACGAGGACCACAGAAAAGGTATGCGTGAGCGAGCTTTCCGCTCTTCACGGCATTCTTCAAAGTTGTGGTCAAAGCACTCTGTCCAACTACCGAGTCAAAGGTTATCGGACGGTACTTTCTTGCAGAAACAATATATTCTTCCATTATTTTTTCTTAAATGATGATGCAAAGATAACAAAAAAATATTATCTTTGCAAACAAATATCGAAATTAATGAGTAAGCAAATTGAATTAATATGGGGTTATCTATCTCATTATAAGTATTTTATAGTGATTGTGATAGGAATTTTGGTAGTAGGTGCAATTGATGACAATAGTATCTATGAGCACGTGAAGTATCAAATTCAGATAAACAATCTACGTTCTGAGATAAAAAAATATACAAGTCAGTATCAAGAAGATTCTCGAAAGTTGAATGAGATGCGCAAGGGTGCAAGGGCTTACGAGAGAATAGCTCGTGAGCGTTATTTCATGAAGGCTGATGATGAGGACATCTTTGTGCTTAGCACAGATTTGCCTAGTAATAATGAACAAAATTTAGAAAATGAAGCAACTGAGTAAAATACAGACCGCAATTTTTGCGTTGGGTGGATTTCTGATGGTTGTAGGAGCGGCAGCTTTCGCTTTTTACAGACCTGGGGTTCTTAATATGATAGGTGATGGAAGCCGGATTGTTAGAGTGACCAGCTGGTTGTTCCTTTTAGGTACGGTGCTCTTCAGCGTCATACAAGCCATGCAGGTGTATGATGGCAAGTCCTTGGTGATTCATCGCTTGAAGAAAATCCAAAATGTGGCTAATATTCTCTTTGTCCTGTCAGGGATATCTATGGTGGATTCTGTCTATACATTCGCTTGCCGTTGGTTTGAGAATCCACAGACGTATTACACCTTGTTTATGGGTAAATGGATCGTGTTGATGCTGGTAGCTGCAGTCTTGGAACTTTATACGACTCATCGTATTTCTAGTGAACTCAAAAAGGAAATAATGCCAAAAAATACTAAATAGTGGCAGCAATCAATTAAATTGAATAAATTTATTTTCGTACTTCAATTTAAGGTTGTACTTTTGTTACCCGAAATACAGACAGATTATGAATAAGATACTTTACGCATTTATCACCTTGTTGGCAATGACATCTTGTGCCAATACCTATAATATCCAGGGAACATCCAATGTGAGTACTTTGGATGGGCGCATGTTGTATTTGAAGATATTGAAAAACAACGACTTTAAAAATATTGATTCCTGTGATGTTGTCCATGGGCAATTCCATTTCTGTGGAAACTTGGATTCTGTGAAGATGGCTAACATTTTCATGGATGATGAAGCTGTGCTCCCTTTGGTGTTGGAAAGCGGAGACATCAATGTGAAATTGGATGACGCGCAGCAAATTGTTAGCGGTACTCCTTTGAACGATAAACTTTTCAAGTTCTTCAAAAAATATCAGCAATTGCAGAACCAGCAGATGGAATTGGTCCACAAGCATGACCAGGCCATCATGAATGGTAGTGATATGAATGTAGTGACCCAGAAACTCAACGAGGAGGCACTTCGCCTTGCTGATCAGGAAGATAAGTTGGTTACGACTTTTGTAACAGATAATTTTGATAATGTATTGGGTCCTGGAATCTTCTTCATGGTAACGATGCGGAACCAATATCCTATGCTTTCGCCTTGGATAGAGGATATCATGAGCAAGGCTACGGATAACTTCAAGAATGACCCTTATGTCAAGGATTACTATCAGAAGGCTCAGGAAAATGAGCAGATTATGAATGGCACTCGTGATGCCGGACAGATGGCTCCTTCTATGGAAACTCCACAGGTGGACCCTAATGCTGCACCTGCTCCGACTGCTAATGATTTGGCTAAGCCGACTATTCCTGAAAATGGTTCGGAGAAGTCTGGCGCATTGGTTCATTAATATAATCGGCAAAGTATGAAAATTTTGATAAAAGATGGAGTCATTGTCAATGAAGGTCGCTCTTTTGTGGGCGATCTCGTTGTCGATGGTGAACAGATAGCAGAGATTTATGAACAAAAAGCTCCCCGTGGTTCTTATGATGAAGTCATTGAGGCCTCGGGGTGTTTTGTTTTACCTGGCGTTATTGACGACCATGTTCACTTCCGTGAGCCAGGGTTGACACGTAAGGCGGATATTGAAAGTGAAAGTCGTGCTGCAGCTTATGGCGGTGTTACTTCGTATTTGGAAATGCCTAATACCTTACCTCAAACGACAACATTTGAGGCTCTTGAGGACAAATTCGCATTGGCGGTGAGCAAGAGTCATGTCAACTATGGCTTTTTCTTTGGTGCTACTAACGATAATACTGACTTGTTTTGTCAACTGGATAAGCAACGCATTCCTGGCATAAAATTGTTTATGGGCTCAAGTACAGGAAATATGTTGGTTGACAAGATGGAAGCATTGCAGAATGTGTTTCGCATAGCCAAAGAAATAGATTTGCCTGTTATGACTCATTGCGAGGATACCGATATCATCAATAAGAACATGGCTATTTATAAGGCTAAATATGGAGAAGATCCAGATGTCATGTATCATCCTATGATCCGTAGTGAGGAAGCTTGCTACAAAAGTAGCTTGTTGGCTGTCGATTTGGCAAGGAAGTTTGGCACTCGTTTGCATATCGCACATATAACGACTGCCAAAGAGTTGGAACTTCTAGGGGAAGATAAAAATATCACAGGTGAAGCCGTCGTTGCTCATCTATTTTTCTCGGATCAGGATTATGCAACCAAGAAAAGTCTCATCAAGTGTAATCCTGCCATTAAAACGCGAAGAGATAGAGATGCTTTACGCAAGGCTTTGACTGATGGACGCATCGAGGTCGTCGGAACAGATCATGCTCCACATGAATGGAAGGATAAGCAAGGTGGATGCGTTTCGGCAGCTTCTGGTATGCCGATGTTGCAGTTTTCTTTGGTCACAATGCTGGAGTTGGTTGATGAAGGTGTTTTGACGATAGAAAGATTGGTCGAACTTATGGCGCATCATCCAGCAAGACTCTTCTCGATTCATCATCGTGGCTATCTTAGAAAGGGCTATCAGGCAGACATTGTTATCGTGAAACCACATGAACCTTGGACTGTTACCAAGGATGTGATTCAAAGTAAGTGTTGTTGGAGTCCTATGGAAGGGCATCGGTATGAATGGCATGTAGAGCAAACCATTTGCAATGGACACCTTATATATAATAAGGGGGTGTTTGATGATTTGTACAGAGGACAAGAATTGTCCTTTAGGAAAGAATGAAGAAATGAGAAAAGTATTGTCATATGACATATTGGAAGTGGAGCCTTATATCAATTGGCTCTATTTCTTTCACGCTTGGGGCTTGAGCGGAAAGTCGAACGAGGAAAAAATGAGACTCAAGCAAGAGGCTCTTTCCTTATTGGATTCATGGAATGGCGTTTTTCAGACACATGCTATCTTTCGCTTGTTGGAAGCTAATGGCAATGATGATGATATTTGGGTATATCCAGATTCAGGTGGGGATGGCACAGTTTCCTCGGGAGCAGTTTGTATTCCGATGTTGCGTCAGCAGAAAGTCTTGACAGAAGGAACTCCACATTTGTGCTTGGCCGATTTCCTGAGACCAAAATCACAGGGTGTTCGTGATAAGCTGGGGCTCTTTTGTTGTACCACAGATGGTGAGGCTGTTGCCCAATGCCGTTCAGATGAATATCAGTCAATGCTAGCTCAGACCCTTTGCGACCGTCTTGCTGAGGCTACCGCTGAGCGTATGCATGAGGAGGTGAGACGTCATTATTGGGGGTACGCTCCTAATGAACAACTGACCATAGAGCAGAGCCATCGTGAAGAATATCAGGGAATTCGCCCTGCCGTGGGTTATCCTTCGATGCCCGATGCTAGCATGAATTTTATCCTAGACCAGTTGCTCGATATGAAAGAAGTGGGCATTCGTCTTACGGAAACTGGTATGATGGTACCTCACGCAAGTGTTTCGGGGCTGATGTTCGCTCATCCGAAGGCACATTATTTTGATGTGGGGGCAATAGGGGAAGACCAATTGAAGGATTATGCGCACAGACGAGGAATACCAGTGGAGTTGATGCGTAGGTTTGTTCAATCATATTTGATGAAAAAATAACAACATGATACATAGAATCTTGCTCTTCATCTTTCTTGGTACGATACTTCCGTATCTTTGGATAGAAAGACGAGAGTGTTCTGAAATGACAGTCAAAAAAAGAATCCTTATTTGGATTCCTGCCATGTTGCTCCTGGGATACAGCGTATATTTGGCAGTCTTGCCAGGTTTTGTGCCCAAGAATCCGATGCTGATAGACTTTTGGTTCGGATTGATGGCGATAGCGGCTGTGCCTCAGTTTGTTTTTGCCTTTTGCAGTTTTATAGGGTGGTGTTGCCAGCGTTGCTTTCATTCTCCAAGGAATTATGGGCGTTGGATGGGCATGGTTTTGTCGCTGTTAGCCTTTGGCTCGTTTATCTATGGGTTTACTGTAGGTTTCCAAAAGTTGGAAGTGAAGCATGTGACCATTTATCTGTCCGATTTGCCTAAAGGCTTCGATGGGTATCGTATCGTTCAGTTCAGTGATATTCACTTGGGTTCGTATTATGGTTGGAGAGGATGGATTCCGCAGCGTGACATTGATAGTATTCAAGCACAACATGCGGATATGATTTGCTTTACGGGTGATTTGCAAAATGCTCATCCTTCGGAGTTGCCTCCTTATAGGAAGATGTTGAGTTCTTTGAAGGCTAAGGACGGGGTCTTTGGCATATTGGGAAACCATGACTATAGTTATTACGTAGATGTTGATTCTCTGGAAGGTGTATCTATAGAGAAGAGGGTACAAAATTTCGAACGGAGTTTGGGATGGCGCTTGCTTAACAATGAACACCGGGTGATAAGAAGAGGCAAGGACTCCATCTATGTGGCAGGCACGGAGAACTATGACAAGCCAAAACGTACGAGCGTGTCAAAGGCTCTGTATGGCATCAAGCCTGGTAATTTCGTGCTGATGTTGCAGCATATCCCTACTCAGTGGAAAGAGATGACGCCTTCTCTGATCAATGAGACTTATGGTTCTCCTGATACAGTCTTGGTAGCACCGCAACTTACCTTGAGCGGTCATACCCATGGAGGACAAGTGGAGGTGTTGGGCTTGCGTCCAACCCTATTTGCAGCTTACGACTATGGCTTGTATGAGCGTGAGGGTTGTCAACTTTATACCACTGCAGGACTAGGTGGTGTAGTTCCTATACGTATCGGAGCTACAGCTGAAATTGTAGTTATCACATTAAGAAAAAAATAATTGAGATATGAAATACTTATATCGTTTGTATCAACTGTTAGTGTGCTTGCCTATCTTATTGGTGGCAAGTATTGTTACCAGCATTGCTACCGTTTTGGGGTGTATGCTGGGAAATGGACATTTTTGGGGATATTATCCTGGTAAGTTGTGGTCTCAGCTTTGGATTCGAATATTGCTTTTGCCTGTTAAGGTGGAAGGGCGAGAGAATCTGGAGAAGAGCCAGAGTTATGTCTTTGTGGCTAATCATCAGGGGGCTTTCGATATATTCCTCATCTATGGCTTCTTGGGAAGAAACTTCAAGTGGATGATGAAAAAGGGATTGCGTAAGATACCTTTGGTGGGCATCGCTTGTGAATATGCGCATCACATCTTTGTGGATAAAAGTGGACCGTCCAAGATACGTGCCTCTTACGATAAGGCGCGTGAGGAACTGAAAGAGGGTATGTCGCTTGTCGTGTTTCCTGAGGGGGCTAGGACATTCACGGGGCACATGGGCGTATTCCGTCGTGGAGCTTTTATGTTGGCAGATGAGTTGCAGTTGCCTGTTTGCCCTCTGACCATCAATGGCAGTTTTCTGGTGAAACCTCGCATGAAGGATATGTATTGGATATTTTGGCATCCTCTCAAACTGACGATTCATAAGCCGATTGCTCCCATAGGCAAGGGCGCAGACAACGTCAAAAACCAAATGACCTTAAGTTATGAAGCGATAATGGGTGGCTTGGACAAGGAATTTCAGGGATTTGTTGAAAATCCTGACCAATAATCTTTGAAAATTTGTGGAAAAATCGTATCTTTGCAAAAAAAATAAGTATTGAAAGTGGCTTTTATCGATAAAAAGAACAATTATGATGAGCGATAGTATAGTAATCATTCCTACTTATAATGAGAAGGAAAATATAGAGAAAATCATTCGGGCCGTGTTTGGACTCGAAAAGGATTTCGACATTCTAGTCATTGATGATGGAAGCCCTGATGGTACGGCTGCTATCGTCAAGAATCTGATGGCTAATGAGTTTGTAGGTCGTCTTCATATATTGGAACGTTCTGGGAAGTTGGGACTTGGAACTGCGTATATTACAGGTTTCAAGTGGGCATTGCAGCATCAGTATGATTTTATTTTCGAGATGGATGCAGACTTCAGCCATGATCCTAACGACTTGCCTCGTCTTTATGCCGCTACGCATGATGAAGGCTTTGATGTGGCTGTCGGTTCTCGATATGTCTCTGGCGTCAATGTCGTGAATTGGCCTATCGGACGTGTGCTGATGAGCTATTTCGCTTCTAAGTATGTGCGTGTGGTGACAGGATTCAAAGTGCATGATACGACAGCGGGCTTTGTTTGCTATCGTCGTAAGGTATTGGAGACAATCGACTTGGATAATGTGAGGTTCAAAGGCTATGCTTTCCAGATTGAGATGAAATATACCGCACATAAGATAGGATTCAAAATCAAGGAAGTGCCTGTTATTTTCGTCAATCGTCGTGAAGGTGTCAGCAAGATGAATGGTGGAATCTTTGGAGAAGCTTTCTTCGGAGTGATGCGCCTTCGCTTGGACGGATGGTTTAAAAAATATCCTAAGAAAGATTAAACTGTGACTATACAAGAAATAGAAAGAGTATATGAAAAGTCGCCTCAGGCGAAAGCTCTTGTCGATTTATTAGGGAAAAAGACGGTCAGGTCTATTTCCTTGGAGGGATTGGTGTGTTCTTCTGCACCAATCTTTTTTGCTTCTATATTTCAGAAACTTCAGAGAACGGTTCTCTTTGTCTTGGACGAGGCTGACGAAGCCGGTTATTTTTACCATGACTTGATGCAAGGCTTGGGACAGGAAAATGTGCTTTTTTTTCCTTCTAGCTATCGTCGCGCCATCAAATATGGACAAAAGGATTCTGCCAATGAAATATTGCGTACGGAGGTCCTAGCTCGTTTGTCTCAGAACTCTCCCGTATATATCGTTTCATATCCCGACGCTTTGTCTGAGTTGGTTGTTAGGAAGAATCAATTGAATGATTGCATCCTTCAACTGAAAGTTGGACAGCAAATCTCCTTGACTGACATTGCTCATTCTTTGAGGTCTTCAGGCTTCTCGGAAACAGATTATGTCTATGAGCCGGGACAGTTTGCCGTCCGTGGTAGCATCTTGGATGTTTATTCTTATAGTTGTGAGTATCCGTTTCGTGTGGATTTCTTTGGAGATGAGATAGACTCGATTCGAACTTTCGATGTAGAAAATCAACTTTCTAAGGATAAGCGCGATCATGCAGATATTGTATCTGAACTTTCAACGCAAGCGCAGGACGTTCAAACTTTCTTGAGCTTCCTGAGTTCGGAGACGCTGTTGGTGATGAAGGATTTTACTTTTGTCTATGATCGTATCCAACAGATATATCAAGATGGCTTTTCTTCTCAGAGTCTCGCCGAGCAGTTGGAGGGTGCTACGGAGATGGAAGCGGCGCAGATTCAGCATGATATGAAGAGAGAGCTGAATCTTTGCTCGGCTTCGCAATTCCAGCAAGATGTTGCTGAACGTGTGAGAATCGAGTTTGGTTCTTCTTCCGACAATCATGCCAATAAGACCGAGGCGATTTCTTCTGCGAAGATTTCTTTTCATATTTTGCCTCAGCCTTTGTTTCATAAAAATTTTGATTTGCTGTCAAAAACCTTGGAGGATTATCTACTCCAACAATATACCTTGTATATATTGGCGGACAGCACCAAGCAACAGCAGCGATTGAAGGATATCTTTGATAGCCAAGAACTATGTCGTTACCATATTACCTTTGTGCCTGTGGATAAGACGGTGCATGAGGGATTCATAGATACGGATAAGAAATGCTGTTTCTTTACCGACCATCAGATATTCGACCGATTCCATAAGTACAACTTGCGCTCAGATTCAGCTCGTGCGGGCAAGATGGCTCTTACAATGAAGGAATTGCAAGAGATGGAACCTGGTGACTTTATTGTACACGTCGATTTTGGTATAGGTAAGTTTGGTGGACTAGTACGTGTCCCAACAGGTGACAGTTATCAGGAGATGATACGTATCATCTATAAGAATAATGACAAGGTGGATGTTTCCATCCATTCTCTTTACAAGATAAGCAAGTATCGGAGCGGAGATACGGGTGAGCCCCCACGCCTATCCACTTTGGGAACAGGGGCTTGGGACAGATTGAAAGAAAAAGCCAAGAAACGCATCAAGGACATTGCCCGTGACTTAATCAAACTTTATGCCGAGCGACGTAAGGAGAAGGGATACGCTTTCAGTCTGGATGGATACTTGCAGCATGAGTTGGAGGCATCTTTCCTCTACGAGGACACGCCAGACCAAAACAAGGCTACCCAGGAGGTGAAGGCTGATATGGAAAGTGCGCGTCCTATGGATCGTTTGGTCTGTGGAGATGTGGGCTTCGGAAAGACAGAGGTGGCGATACGAGCTGCTTTCAAGGCTGCGTGCGATAGTAAGCAAGTGGCTGTGCTTGTGCCTACTACGGTGTTGGCATTCCAGCATTATCAGACTTTCAAGTCTAGGTTGGAAGGGATGCCCGTGAGAGTGGATTATTTAAGCCGTGCTCGTTCTGCCAAGGAGACCAAGCAAATCTTGGCAGATTTACTTAATGGCAAGGTGGATATATTGATTGGTACGCATAAGTTGATTTCAAAGAGCGTAAAATGGAAAGACTTAGGTCTGCTTATCATTGATGAGGAACAAAAGTTTGGTGTCAGTACCAAGGAAAAGTTACGTCAGTTGAAAGTCAATGTGGATACCTTGACGATGAGTGCTACACCGATTCCTCGTACCTTGCAGTTCTCGTTGATGGGAGCGAGGGACATGAGTATCATGCGCACACCGCCACCCAACAGATATCCTATCCATACGGAGTTGGTGTCCTTCAGCTCGGAAGTCATAGCGGATGCCATTAATTTCGAGATGAGTCGAAATGGGCAGGTATATTTTGTGAATGACCGAATATCTAAGCTCGAAGAACTGAAGCTACTCATTGAGAAGCACGTGCCAGATTGCAGGGTGGCTATTGGGCATGGGCAGATGAAGCCTGAGGAATTAGAGAAAATCATTATGGGATTCATCAATTATGACTATGATGTACTGCTTTCTACTACCATCGTGGAGAATGGCATTGATATCTCTAATGCCAATACCATCATCATCAACGATGCGCACCATTTCGGATTGAGCGATTTGCACCAGATGCGTGGTAGGGTAGGCCGAAGCAACAAAAAGGCTTTCTGTTATTTGATAGCACCTCCCAAGAGTGCCCTCACCACGGAAGCACGTAGGCGGTTGGAGGCATTGGAGACTTTTAGCGAGTTGGGCAGTGGCTTCAATCTTGCCATGCAAGACCTGGACATTCGAGGTGCAGGCAATTTGCTCGGTGCGGAGCAGAGTGGCTTTATGGAGGACTTGGGGTATGAGACTTACCAGAAGATACTTTCGCAAGCCGTCATAGAGTTGAAAAATGAGGAGTTTAATGACCTCTATCAAGAAGAGGCGGAACAGGGAAAAGTCCTCACGGGCGATGACTTTGTAGATGATTGTGCTGTCGAGAGTGATTTGGAAATGTACTTTCCTGATACTTATGTGCCGGGAAGCAGTGAGCGTATGCTGCTTTACCGAGAGTTGGACCGTATTGAGAATGATGATGATTTGTCTGCTTACAGAAAACGTTTGATTGATCGCTTTGGTCCTGTACCTCGCGAGGGTGAAGAATTGATGCATGTGGTAAGCTTGCGCCGATTGGGCAAGCATCTGGGATGTGAGAAAATCATTCTCAAGCAACAAACCCTCCAGATGCAGTTTGTCAGCAATGCACAGAGCCCTTTCTATAAGAGTGCCATATTTTCCAAGATATTGGAATATGTGACCACGCATGTGAAGCGCTGCAACTTGAAGGAGAAAAATACCAAGCGTTACCTCAGAATATCAGATGTGGATAGTGTGGAGTCTGCTGTAAAAATATTGAATGAGATAAGTCAATAAGTGGATTTTTGTTATCTATCTAGTGGATTTTTATTATCTATCTAGCGAATTTTGCACAAAATCATGGGGATTTAACCGAATGTTAACAAAAAATGTAGATTAAAAAAACAAATTGTGCATAAGGGGTATCTCTTTTTGGTGTATCTTTGCACCATCAAAAAAATAATGAATAAGTTGATATATTATGTGGGAACATATAAGATTTGATAATTATTGAGTATTTAAGATGTTTAGTAAAAGTTTTATTTGTATAATTAGTGGACTTGTGTTTTAAGGTGCGTGAGCATATTAGAATATGAGTCCATTAAAAAAAAGATTTATGATAAAATAAAAAAAGAGCACAAAACATTGCACTCTTTCTTTATATTCTCTAATATATATTGTATAAGTAAAAGATGATTCTCAGCGTTTCACAACGCCTTCTTGTTTTAACTGATGCAAAGGTAGTGATAAAATAACATATTTGGGGGTAATTATTACTTTTTATAGGGTAATTATTATTTTATCGCATCAAAAAATGGTTTTTCCTACAAAAATCAAAGAGCTTTAATAGTTTTTCCTCTCTTTCCTTCGTTTACATTCTTGTTTTGTCCCTTTTGATTTTTTCCTTGTCTTACGAAGAATCTTTTTTCTTCACTTGGGTTGGTTCCTTTTCTTATATTCAACTTCTTTTCTTTTTTTTGATGAAATTTCTTTCAATATTTTCTAAATATCAGATATTTTTTGTAACTTTGTCGCAAAATAGAATGTATTAGTTTACAGTCTGTTATTTTTGGCTGATTTTTAATCAATAAAAGATATATATCATGAGACAGAAGAAATTTATACTACAAGAGAAAGATCTCCCTAAACAGTGGTACAATATTCAGGCAGATATGCCTAACAAGCCATTGCCACCATTGAATCCTCAAACTCACCAACCTCTTTCGGCTGATGATTTGTCGCATATATTTAATAAGGAGTGCTCCAAGCAAGAGTTGGATCAAGTACATCCTTGGATAGATATCCCTGAGGATGTACAGGAGAAATATACGTTTTATCGTTCCACTCCATTGGTGCGAGCTTATGCTTTGGAGGAGGCATTGGGAACTCCAGCGCATATCTACTTCAAGAATGAAAGCACCAATCCTTTAGGTTCGCATAAGATTAATTCAGCTTTGCCTCAGTGCTACTATTGCAAGCAGGAGGGCGATACGAATGTGACGACCGAGACGGGAGCTGGACAATGGGGTGCAGCTTTGTCTTATGCAGCTAAGTTGTACGGACTGGAAGCTGCGGTATATCAAGTAAAGATAACCATGCAGCAGAAGCCATATCGCTCTAGCATCATGCGTACCTTTGGGGCTACAGTGGAAGGTTCTCCTTCGATGAGTACTCGTGCAGGAAAGAATATCATTACCAAGGATCCTCATCATCCAGGTTCGTTGGGTACTGCCATCAGTGAGGCTGTTGAGTTGGCGACTACGACTCCAGGCTGTAAATATACCCTGGGTTCTGTGCTCAATCATGTGGCTTTGCATCAGACGGTTATTGGCTTGGAGGCTGAGAAACAGATGGAAATGGCTGGTGAATATCCTGATACCATCATCGCTTGTTTTGGTGGAGGTAGTAACTTTGGAGGTATCGCTTTCCCATTCATGCGTCATAATCTCAAGGAGGGGAAGAATACGGAGTTTATCGCTGCCGAGCCAGAGAGTTGTCCTAAGTTGACACGTGGTAAGTTTGAATATGACTTTGGTGACGAGGCAGGTTACACTCCTCTTTTGCCGATGTTTACCTTGGGACATGATTTTAAGCCTGCCAACATCCATGCAGGAGGCCTCCGTTACCATGGTGCGGGCATGATTATTTCCCAGTTGATCAAGGATGGCTTTATGCATGGTGTGGATATTCCGCAGTTGGAGTCGTTTGAGGCAGGTATGCTCTTCGCTCGTACAGAGGGTATCATCCCTGCTCCTGAGAGTTGCCATGCGATAGCTGCTACCATTCGTGAGGCGAAGAAGGCCAAGGAAACGGGCGAGGAGAAGGTCATCCTGTTCTGTCTGTCAGGTCATGGATTGATAGATATGCCTTCTTATGAGAGCTATATCAATGGCGACTTGCAGAACTATGCCGTCAGTGATGAGGAAATCAACAAGTTCCTTGCTGACGTACCTAAGGTGGATATGTAAGAATAGTGTGAAAAGTGAAAAAGCCCCAGAGTTTCTTGCAAACTCTGGGGCTTTTTTATGTTGCAACGTTACTAACGTGTTGTCTTATGCTTTCAACAGTTCTTCGATTTGCTTGGCTATCACCTCAAAACTGGTTGTAGGCTCGAAGCGTGCAATGACTTGACCTTTCTTGTTGATCAAGAACTTGGTGAAGTTCCACTTGATGTCATTGCTTTCTTTATAGTTCGGATCGGCTTCGCTGAGCATCTTGTCCAAAACTGGGTAGAGAGGATGAGACTCGTCCCAGCCTGCGAATCCCTTTGATTCCTTCAAAAACTTGAACAGAGGAGCAGCGTCGTCTCCGTTCACCTTAACTTTCTTGAATCTTGAAAATTCTGTACCATAAGTTAGTTTGCAGAATTGATGGATGCTTTCGTCAGTACCAGGAGCTTGCTGACCAAACTGATTGCAAGGGAAATCCAAAACTTCAAACCCTTGTGAATGGTAAGTTTCGTAGAGCTTCTCCAATTCTTCATACTGTGGAGTGAAACCACATTTTGTGGCTGTGTTGACGATGAGTAGTACTTCGTTGGCGTACTCTTTGAGGGAAACTTCCTTTCCCTTTCTGTCCTTGACAGAGAATTCGTAAACAGTTCTCATTTTAGTTTCTATCTATTTTTTCTACTTGTTTCTTTCTTTTTGAGTGCAAAGATACTATTTTTCTTTCAGATGAATGAATTATGAGTTATAATTTTTCTAAAAAGAAAACGAAGGAGGGGATAAAAAAGCCCAGGATTTTCACAAACCCTGGGTTAACTTTTGAAACTTCTTCTTGGTAACACTTTTACCTAAGAGAAGTCTCTCATTTAATCTATCATTTAACTTTTCTAAGAACTGTTGCAAAAGTACAACAAATTCTTGATAAGTAGGAGGATTTTTTATGTTTTGTGGTGTAAGAACTTGTTTTTTATTTGTTCTTTTCTCGATATTCGCTCGGAATGATACCCATTTCCTTCTTAAACACCTTGGAGAAGTATTTCGGATCGCTAAAGCCGACGGCATAAGCGATGCTTGTCAAGGTCTCGTCAGTGTTCTTGAGCATTTCTATCGCCTTCATGATTCGGATGTGTCTTACGAAGTCTATCGGTGTCAAGCCGACTGCATTCTTGATTTTTCCGTAAAGCACACTGCGGCTCATGCCCATGGCTTGCGCAATGTCGTCTATCTTCATATCTGGGTCGGATATGTTTTCTGTGATAAACTTGACCGCCTTCTTGATAGTCTGGTCTTGCGTGCTGATGGTGGAGTTGCCTACAGTGATGTGTGTCTCCTCCTCTTGTGGCTTTGGTACTTTAACTCCTGCTGGTACTTCCGCTCCAGGTTGGATGTTCTTCAGCATTTCCATTTGCAGAGCCTTGCGGTGGTTGATGACAGCTTCGATGCGTCCCTTGAGGTAGGTGGCTGAGAATGGCTTGGTGAGATAGCCGTCAATGCCTTCCTCAAAACCTTTAAGGTGATCTTCCAGACTTGCCTTGGCGGAAAGGATGATGATAGGAATGTGCGAGATGTTATAGTCTTGCTTGATGTAATGTACCATGGTCAGACCATCCATTACAGGCATGGTGACATCGGTCAAGATGAAGTCTGGTATATATTTACGTGCCATTTCCAATCCCTTCTTGCCGTTTTCTGCCAATATTACATTGTAGTCGGTTCTCAGGATAGTGTGGAGGAACGTGCGCAGGTCTGCGTTGTCTTCTACGACAAGCATGGTGATGTCCTTGTCGCCGTTCTCAAATTCCTGGGCAGAGTCTATGGCGGTTTCTCTGAGATAGCTTTTGGCATTGGAGTCCTCGATGTCACCATAGGCTTGTTTAGACATGATGATATCTTCTGCTTCTCCATTTACATAGAAGTTGCTGTTGTTGTCGAACTTCAGTATCTTGTTGAGCATATCCAGCATCTCCCTAGCGTTTCTTTGTACGATGGTAAGCATATTTCTACCTTCAGGAGACAGGCCTTCCTCTCGTTCAAGTACAGCGTTGACAGGTCCGCCGATGAGAGTGAGAGGAGTTCGCAGCTTGTGGGATGCCGTACTGAAGAAATTGTTTTTCATGACACTCATCTCATGTGCCAGTTTTTGTTTCTGGCGTGTATTGTACATGTAGAAGAGCATACCTACAGCTCCAATCAAGATGAGGAACAACAGGATGTTGCCCCAGATGCTCTCCCAGAAGGTAGGCTCTACCTCTATGGGAAGTTCTGCGATGTTGTTTCCCCATACTCCATGGGTGTTGGTTGCCTTGATTTTCAAGACATAGTCGCCATGTGAAATATGGTTGAAGCCTATCATGTTTTGGCTTCCCAGTGAAATCCATTCCCCTTTCGGTGTTATGCCTTCTACTCGATAGGAATAGTAGGTCTGGTATTTACGGGTATAATCCAAGGCGGCGAAGCTGATGGTCAAGTTTCGCTTGTTGGATGGAATGACCAACTTTGGACGATGGAGAATTGGGATGATGCCTGGTTCGCCATTGTAGTGGAGCGTCGTAAACAGCACCTTTGGCTGATAGTTGGTCTTGGCCAGCGTCCTCGGATTGAAGGTGATGCTGCCCATCGGTGTGCCTAGGGTGATGAAATCAGTGGATGGGTCGTGCAAAGGGCGACATTCGGTGAATGTCATGTTGTAGTCGAAGTCGTTGGGGCCGAACACGTCTATCTTGCCTGTATTTGGATTGAACTTATCGACGCTGGACTCTCTGATAATCCAGATGTTGCCCGAGTTGTCCTCTATCATGCCCTGCACGATGCCTTCGTCCAGGTTGATGTTGTGCAGATTGGCCACTTTGATGTTGTCTTGTAGGGGGCTCTTGCTTGTTACCATGGCCAAGCATCCGCCTATGGATGAAACATAAGTGATGCCGTTGGAGCGTACCAAGGTGTAGTTGACGTCGCTTGCCATGAGCGAAGTGGTGTCGTTGTCGATGTGGTAAGACTTATAGAACTTTATCTTTGAGGAGTTCTTGAATTCGTCTGAGAAAGTGATGAGGCCGTCCGTGGTCGCTACGAGAATGATACCTTTGCTGGTGCAGGTGATGCGTCGTATCTTGGCATAGTCGAAGCCTTTCGGCCAGTTCAACTTGTTTTTGCGAGATAAGAATTTGAATGTGCCATCGATGTTCTTTGCCATAACCAGACCTTCGCCGTATGTGCCAATCCACACTCTGCTTTCTCGGTCGCTGACGATGTCATAGACGTTGTTGCTTGGCAGGGAGTATGGGGCTGCGGGGTTGTAAGTGAAATGGTGTATATTTCCATCCTTTATCATGTATAGACCATCACCCTTGGTTCCTACCCACATACGTTCCTCGCTATCCTCGTATAGAGAATAGATGCCTGCTGTAGAGAAGGCGACAGGGGTAGGACTGAGCTGACCACCAGGTGTGAGGTAGCCTAACTTTTGATGCAGTTCATTGCTGATCTTGATGGTGCCATTGGCAAATCCATCCCAATAATTGTGGTTGTGGTCGAGGGCGACCGCACGGACTTCCTTTTCCGTGTTCTCGATTTGGCTCAGCGTGTATTCGTGATTTTTGAAGTTGATTTGCGTGAGGTCGTGGATGCCGGTCAACCATAGGATGCTCTGGTCTGAGATGGTGAATTTGGTGATCTTCGGAATCAGAGCGTTGGCAGAAGAGTTGCTTTTTAGCAAGTAAGGTACCAACTCCTTCTTCTTTCGGTCATAGTAGCTGAAAGTACCGCCATTCGGAATGACCCACAGAGTGCCATGTTCATCTTGCATGATGAAATTCTTATCGCTCTCTGTGCGTAAGGTAGGGTCATCCTGGTCTGCAAACAACCATTTCTTCTCCAATGTGTTTGGATTGATGATGGTTACGCCCATGCCGTCAGTGAATGCCCATATCTGGTTATACATATCCACATATATCTTTTTGACCTCCGCCACAGGTTGGTTAGGATTCTGAACGCTGACTACTTCCGATTTGAAAGTCCTTGGATTATAGACGATTACGCCCAAGTTAGTGGCTATCAGTAGTTGAAAGCCAGTATTCTTCAGTTCGTTGATTCTAGTCACGCCAGGTGGCATCGGAATCATGGAGATATGGTTTCTCGCCTCGTCGAATACAGCCACTTTGCCATCCATGGTGGCTAGATATACCGTGTTGCCCACTTGCCTGAACCATTTGAAAGGTAGGGAAGTGGTGAAATGCGTGCCATAGATGTGTGTGCCTTTGTCGGTGAGAATCCATTCTCTCCCTTTCTTGTCGGCAGTGATAAACCAAATGTTGCCACTTGGCAGTGATTTCTCTCCAGCCTTGATGAGCAATGGGTTGTTTTCGCTGAACTCCTTGCTGCTGAATCTGATGGCATATTGGTGGTCGGTCGTGGTTATCCACGTAGCCTGTGGGTTCAGTGTGTAAATCTTGTTGGCATATAGGTTGATGTTGAACTTCTCGTTGATTTCTTTCTCGATGTTTCTGAAGTCGCAGAGTCGTGTGTCATATACATACAACCGTCTGTCGTATGTGATACACCACAAGTCGTAGTTGGTACAAGGGTGTATGGACAGGATTCTGTTGGTGCTGAGAATATCAGTTTGGTCAGGGTTGTCGCGGAATGTATGAAAGGTATATCCGTCGTAATAAGACAAACCGTTATAGGTGGCAAACCACATCATGTTGTCTGCTCCCTGGCAGAGGTCGGAGATGTTGTTTGCAGCGAGTCCATCAAGAATGGAGAACTTTCTGATGTCACAATAAGGCGTAGCATCGCATCCTATGATGGAACATAAAGCGAGTAATAGTGTATATAAGGATTTCTTGATCATTCTTTACTTTTATTTTGCTAGAGATATTTCTTTTAATTTGCTGACAAAGATACGTAAAAATCATGTAACTTCCAAATAGTTTTAGGGAAAATCCATCTATCCATAGGGATTTCTCCCTCAAATATGCCATAATTTCCTTTGCAGGTATGAAAAAATGCACTATCTTTGCAGCAGTTTAAATGAATTACTAATTAAAAGACTAGAAGATATGAGAAAGATGAAGCTTATTGGGATGTTTGTTGCTATTGCAATGATGTCCTTCACATTTGTAAGTTGTGACGATGATCCTTGGGACGATCCATATGGTTGGTATGATGGCTATGGCAATTGGGGATGGGACAATAGCTATTGGAATCAAGGTGGTAATGGTGGAAACCAAGGAGACACTCGTTCGCAGATGGCTCAGGTACTCTGTGGAGAATGGGATGGAAGAATGGATTACTCTTACCTAAATGAGGATGGACAGTCTCGCACCACGGAGGTTTATTATACGGACATGAAGTTCTTCCAGTATAATCAGAATACCAATTCTTATAGTGGTGAAGGTGTTGAGACTGATTATCAGGTGGATTCACAAGGCAATGTCATTGAAGACCAAAGCCAGACATTGGACTTCTCTTGGTACATAGAGGACAATGGTGACATCTACATCAAGTACAAGAAGAGTGGTGCGACCTTTGTCATGGATTATGGCTCGTCTCAGTCAGGTTTCCATCTCGGAGCAGAGACAGGTAAGAACTATGATACATTCTTTGGTTATATGATTGGTACTGGCTCTGTCAAGGGTGATGTCATTTATATTGACTTCGAACGTAAGAATGACACGAATAGTGCCAAGGCTGTAACTCGTAGTGTGGATGCTGTCAAGGGAGTTAAATCGTTTGGCAATGCTACTCACTTGTATCCTATAAAGGGCACAACTTCGAGATTCAATAATAGAAGATAAGCAAGTAAGTTATTTGGTCGGTCAGATAAAGGCTAAAAGAAGGTAAAATTATTAAGGTGCAGAAGGTAGTTCTATTGGGAAAAGGACCATCTTCTGCACCTTTTATTTGTCCTTGCATCAATGTTTATTCTATATTCAAAGCCTTTGAATGTAGAAACAAAGCCTTTGGATGTAGAAACAAAGTCTTTGAATATAGAAACAAAGTCTTTGTCGCAAACCTTTTTAAGGGTTCGTAAACAATTAAATCAAGGACAGAAGGATAATTCAATAAGGTTTGTTGGAAAAATAATAAAGCTCGCAAGACTTGTGTTTAGTCTTGCGAGCTTTTATGTTATTTGGAAGATAACTTTATGTTATTTGAATCCCCAGATGTTCTTGATGGCTTGGACATCTTTTTCCTCTACTTGTTTCTCTATGTCATCGGGAAGGTTGCAGAAGAAGTCGATGCCTGTATTCTTCTCCAAGGTCTTGATGTTGACCACATAGTTGCTCAACTTGTCGCCTGATGCCATAGACTTGTTTTCGTGTTGGAACCAATAGCCAAAGGCATTGTAAGTATATTTGCCTGAGGTCTTATTGTATTCTTTCTTCAGTACAGCAACGAAGAAGTACTTAGGTATAGGGATGTAGCCAGGAAGTTGGGTGGTGCTTGATGCGCCATTCTTTTTCCAACCGAGTATGTTGCTGTTATCACCCACTTGGTCGATCGTTCCACCCTTGACGATGAAGAGCGTGTCGGAGTCAATCTTTGGGGCTAATTTGCGCAGTTCGTTTTCCATATTGTACCATGTGCCATGTTGGTTAAAGTTGGAATATTGTGGCTGCATGTTGGTCATGAAGAATGTCTGCTTCTGCTGGGTGAGGTTTTGCTTACGGTCGGCGGAAGGACAGATGTGCCCATGTTCGAAGCCTTGACTCGTTGGGGTAGGGTCTTCCGTGAAGTCAGTGATGCCCCATTGGGTTTGAAGGTCTGTGTCCCATGGATATTGGCGCTCAACTCTTGTGTCTGCCTTCCAACGGTCCACATTTTGTGCGATATTGGTTGTGTTGAATGTATAGCAGCTCCATCTTTGGCTCTTCTTGCTATCATCCCATTCGGTGGAGTAGTTCACCACGTCGCCATCCATGTGGACGATGGTGTAGCTTGTGCCATTGTCCTTAAGTTTAGGGAACTCCAATCCGCCAATGGCATTTTTTACCACTGTAGGCATATTGGTGGTAGCTACGTTCTTGTTGGTGTTGTCCTTGTCGGTAGGGGTCTCGGTGTTTCCACCATTTCCTCCAGTGCTTCCACCACCAGTGTTACCACTATCGCCTCCTGTGCTGCCACTGTTGCTTCCACCATTGTTTTCTTGTTTGTTGCCAAAGGTCAAGTCGTCGTTTGAACCACAAGCTGAGAATGTCATCGCTGCCATGAGCGAGAGGACAAAGAATAATTTAGTAGGTTTCATTTCTCGTAAAATGCTTTTAAGTTTATGTTTCGAGATAGTATAAAAAGAGAAAAAGTGCATTCCGACGTATATGCAACTACGTTGGAACGCACTTCCTATTTAGTTATAATATATCCTTTTAGAGAAAAGGTATATTACTTCTTCAACTTACCATAACGGTTCATGAAGCGGTCAACACGACCAGCAGTATCAACGAGCTTGCTCTTACCTGTATAGAATGGGTGAGAGGTGCTAGAGATTTCAATCTTAACTACTGGGTAAGTCTCGCCTTCGAACTCAACAGTGTCGTTAGTCTTGCAAGTTGACTTAGAGAGGAACATATCGCCGTTAGACATATCCTTGAATACTACAGGACGATAATTCTCTGGATGAATACCTTTTTTCATTTTCTTTTTTAATGTTTATTGGGTTATTAAATATAGACGTTGTGGGGATGCATATTATCGTCAGCATCATTCGTGTCCCTCATCGGGGCATGCCCACTATAGCCTGTTGACAATTTCAGGGTGCAAAGTTACGATATTTCTTTTATATAGCCAAATTTCTTTTGATATTTTTAAGAAATATTTGTAGGATTATTTCATTCAGTAGGAATCAGCTCTAATAAATCATAATACATGAGCCTGGTATGAAGGGGGAGTCTTCCTACGCCAATTTCAGCGTATTTTGCCTCAAGTCTTTCATCTTCAATAAGAAATTTAAAGTCGTTTTTGAGATAGTAGTGCAAGGTTGCTTCGCTGTTATAAGCATCAACTATAATGAATCGGCAACCAGTCTTGTTTCCTAGTCTGAACCAATATTTAATGAAGTCCATCACACCTGTTCCTATTCCTTTCCCAGCAAATTTCTTGTTTGTAGCAAGCCTTCCTATAAGAACAGCAGGAAATCTTCTTAGCCTTTTGTCTTTCAATGATGTGTCTTGTAAAAACGTTTGTTTGGATTCTTCATTCAACTTATTGGTCATGCGTATGCTGTCATTTGAAACGGTAAATGCGGCAACAATCATTTTCGGGTTGTCTTTAAGACAAAAAACATATGTTTTTCCAAGTAAACGGTTCGCATATATTACAGCATCATTAGCAAAGAAATCATTCAAGTCTTTGTTTTCGCTTTCAAATGGTTCGCATATAGCAAGTTTTTGAGGAGTTATTTCCTCAAACTTGCACATATTCAGTAAATCTATTCTTGTCATACTTTTAAGCCATGTTATTTTCACGTAAAAATGCTTTCATTTTTTTGATGAAGGCAGGATCCATTTTTGTTTGACCAGGATGAGCTTCTACCCATTCTGCTCGTTCAATAAATTTCCTTGCTTCTTCTCCGTGAAGCGTAGGAATAACTCTAATAGGTGTTGCCATAATTCTATTAATTTTATGAATGTTGTAGTTTTCGATGCAAAGATACACTTTTATTTCAATACTTCCAAATATTTTGGTATGTTTTTGAGGTTGTAGCATAAAAAATCCCCATTGCCGAAGAGAGCAATGGGGAAGTTTGTCATATCTATGATTTTTGTTTGTTACTTCAAGGTAACAATAATCTTCTCGATGTAGAGAGCACCAATAGCATTGTTCCAGATAGTGAAGTACTTGTTGCTACCTGCAGAGAAATCGTAAGTCATAGTGAAGGTGTTGACAGACTCACCTTTTTCTGTAGTATATGTTCCCTTGATTTCGCTGCTTGTAGGATGCGCAGTAGAACCACCGTAAACGGTAAATGTTGTTGGGGTATCATATTTTGCTGCTCCACGTACAACTATGGTTACACTCTTGATGTCTTTGCTAAAAGCTGTGCTGTTGAAAAGAAATCCTTGTTTTTCAACCTTGGATGCATCGCCTTGAACTTGTATGCAGCCACCAAAGTCGCCTGATGTTGTAGCCTTGCAGATTCTTGCTCCCTTATAAGTGATATTGTCAAATTTCCAGGAGTACCAAGTGCTTTCTGTAGCTGTAGCTTGGCTTCCATAAGAATTCTCAGGTAAGTCTTCTGAACTAACTTTTCCGTTAATAAGGCTTGTCAAATTCATATTATCCCCCGAAGGCATTGGCTCTGGTGTTACGCTACCGCCACCATCTTCTATTTTGATAATAGAGCTGGTCTTATCAACCTCCATGATGTCATTACCGTTCTTGTCGGTGTATTTCTTGATGAAACCCTTGATGGTTACTTTTTGACCAGCTTTCAAATCATCTTTAGATGTGAAGTCTGCACCATTCAAGCCCTTGCCAGAGTAAACCTGCATATCATTGCTCTTGCCTGTGTCTGAGATGTAGTAAGTGATGCTCTTGTATGTCTCATTGTAATAAGAAACCTCAGAGACTATGCCTGTGAGATAAACTTCTGTAGTAGGTGCACCGGCCTTGATAGCTTCGATAGCTTCTGTAACCGTGTATGGATCAGACTCTGAGCCTTTGCCTGTAGCAGGTGTGTCAGGTGTCGTACTTCCACTACCGTTCTCGCCGTTAATGGATACGAGCCATGCTTTGCCCTGTACGGTCTCAGGAGTGTTTCCGCTATAGTTGACAACCTTTCCGCAGAAAACGAGCTCGTCACCTATAGCAACTTCTTTACCTCCAGTAGTCCACTTCTTGTTATCGAAATAATAGGCACGCCAAATCTTGAAAGTAGTGCTTCCATCTTCATCTACTAAAGTTACGGAAACATTACCATAGTTGCTGCTGAATTGCTCCTCGATGCTTTGTACTTTACCTTTCACGTACACATCGTTAGTACTCTCTGCTCCATCTAGTGATTGACAGTATTGGATTGCTGCAGCACAGTTGTATGGGTCTTCTGCTGTACCTGTACCCTTTGGCTCACCAGTGGTGGTCTCGCCTTGCTCAGGTCTCTCAGGCTGTGTGTAAGGCTCTGGTACGTCCTCACAACTGCTGAATGTGAAGGCAGCCATCGCCGCCATCAAAACTGAAAAAATATGCTTTTTCATAATCTTGTATTCTTGATTAATGTTATATATAATAATGTGTAAAATATTACTTGATGCTTACGAGGCTGTTGCCCGAATTGATCTCTGGCGTTCCATTGTATAGGGTCAATGCGCCAAGGATGACAACTTTCTTGCCAACGGCAAGTGTACCCTTGGTTTCTTCTGTCCACTTCGCACCACCTATGTTGTAGCCACGGAATACCTTGATGGTCTTGCCTGCCGTGTCCTTGCCATCCTCTGAGATGGTGTAGGTGGCATTGCCGTAAGAACCTGTATCTACGTCATCCACGCTTACGATGATACCGGTGGTGTAAACCTTGTCGGAAGTATAGGTGCCGGCATTGATGATGTTGAGAGCCTCTGATACGGTGTATGGGTCTTCTTCCGTTCCACTCTTGTCGAGTACGACGGTGGCGAGGTCATCTGTGCTGCGCACCAAGATTTGCCATACATTGTTGTATCTTGTGAAGATACCTGTGATGTCGTAATTACCATCAGGCAAAGCCTCGTTGGCGAAGCGTGCGTAACCCGATGTGCGAACTACGAGCTGACCAGAGTTTATCATCTTGCCAGTCGCACCGTCGATGAGAGTTTGGTTTGTTGTCTCGTCGTTGGCTGCCCATACGGTCTTGCCATTGGCTGATGAGAACTTCACGTTCTTGATAGTCATCAAGCGACCTGCATTAGCTTCCAAGTAAGAAGCATCACCCAACTTGCTCTTGTCGAACTCTGTAGGAACCACTGTGCTGGCATCAGACTCGCCTGGGTTCAATATTTTGAAATGCTCGTTCCAAGTGGCACGATCCATCTTGCCCACGCTGGTGGCACCAGTCTTAAGATTGGTATATACACCGCCAATCTCAGCTTGCTTGCCGTAGCCTCCTACATAGAGACCGTTGAGGTCGATGAGAATCTCTGCGCCTACAGGTAGGTAGCCGTACAACCCGCTTGCGTTGACACAAACGAGCAAGGCACCTGTCTCGTCTTCGAGTGAAACTTCATTGTAGAGGTTGCCGCTGATGTCGTTGCCCGTCACCACGCCCTTGAGCATGATGTCCTTGTCGATGAGCTTGAAACTGCCGTTGCTGATCGGGCTGGCATAGTCGCTCTTGAGTTGGGCTATCGTGATGACATTCTTCTCCTTCAGCTTGTTGTTGCCCCAAGGGGAGGCTGGCACCTTCTCGGTCAAGTCTGGGTCGGCATAACTGTCGCCCATGCACGACTGGAGGGTTAGCGCTGCCATCGCCATGAATGCCATTGCTATGAATTTTATCTTTTTCATATTTTCGTGTTCTTTATTAAATATGTATATCAAGAAGAAAGTCCTCTTTTAGAATCTGTATGCTACCTGGAACATGCCGTTGGTGCCAAATACGTAATACTTCTTGGCATTCTTGGAGAACTGGTAGATACGTGGGTTGTTCACCTCGCCTGTGGATGAGTCGATGGTGTAACCAGAACGTGAGTTCTGCTCATATCCACCTGAAACGATGCTCTGGTTGTTCAAGAGGTTGGTAATCATGAGGTTGAAGTTGAGCGACCCCTTCTTCAATCTTACGCTCTTTCCGATGCTCAAATCTACCATCCATCCACCATGACCCTTAGCCTGTGCTACTGCCTCTGGAAGGAAACTATTGCCGTCCTCTGAAACCACAGCAGGGAAAATCTCTGGATATTTCACGTGGGCAGACTGGCGGTTCAACAGTACTTGCTCGTAGCGGTAGCTTGGCGAATAAGAAAGGTAGATGCGGTCGTAGTAGTTGGCTGCCACGTCGATATACCATCCGTTGGTGTGCATATCCAAGCCGATGCTTCCTACGGTGAGTGGAGTGCCGCTTTCACGCATGTCCTTCACGTAAGCCTTGTCTGTATATACCTTGGCACTCTTGGAAACCATGTAGTTGGCAATGGCATTGTTGATGTTCTTTGCCTCGCTGATAGTTCCCAAGGTCTTGAAGTCGAGCCATGATGCTAACTTGACTTTCAAGCCAGCTTCGATACCATAGTACTCTTTCTTCAAACCTGTCATGCTGACGTATGTGAATGAGTTTTCGTCGTCATTGTAGAAGTTCTGCCATTCTGTAACGTGGTCGAGACGGCTGTAGTATGCGTTCAAGTTGAAGTGCATCCATGCGTTTTGGAACTGGTAGCTGAAGTCGCTGCTGAATACGTGTTCGTCCTTGAGGTTTGACACGTAGTCATTGCTGATTTCTGGAGAGATGAACGCTGTTGTAGCCTTAGGTGGCTGCCACTCGTAGCCTACACCAATCTTGAAAACATGGCCACGACCTGCGTCGAAACTGAGACTTCCCTTGGCACCACCCTCGCCGAAGCGAGCGATGCCACTGTTGCCGTATGAGTTGTCGGCAGCCATACCATTGCGCATGAAACCGTGACGACGCATATTGGTTTGCCCCAACTTGGCACTGAAATTGGTCTGGAATCGGCCTACCTCTGCGGTATATGAAGTCCATAATAAACCTTTCAGTACTTCGATGCGGTAATCATAGCCAAACTTGTCGCCTTCATAGATCAACTTACCGGTGTTGTTAGGACCTGCGGTGTTGAGGTCGTATTGCACACGTGGGTCGGTAACAGGATAGGTACCAATGGCGTATGAATTTAAGTTGTGGAAGATAGTTCCGCCAAGCATGTCGTCCATTGTCTGATAGTGACGGTTGGTGTTCTTGGCCAACATGAAACCTGAAGCCAAGTTCGATTTCTTGTTGATTTGTGTGTTCAGGGTTGAAGACAATGTTACGTTCAGATTGTCATTGTGTTTAGCTTGAACGTAGTACATGGTTTCCTGTCCATTTTTGGAAGCTTGTTGGTTGGCGTAGTAGAGGCGATCCCAGTCTATCTGGCGGTTGGCCTTGCTAGCCGTCCAATAGTTTATGGCGCTATTCCAAGCATCCCAGTTGTAGGCGTTGTTGCCGTTCTTGAAGTCTCCCCATACGTAGAAGTTTGCGGATGGCATGTTCTTCCAGTAGTCTGGCTGTGGGTTCTCGGCATTGTTGTAGTTGAGCTTCGTGCTCTTGTACATCGAGTATTTGCCAAACACAGAGGTGGTGAGCTTCATCTTGTCGTTGATGTCCCAGTCCCATGTGGCGATGGCTGATGGTGCGAAGTCGTTTACGACACGAGAGTTGCGCTTGTGACCATTCTGGTAGCCCCAATAAGGGTTGTAGTAATAGTCGTTGGCGAGCCAGTAAGCCTCATCGGTAGAAGCACCCTGGGTAGAGCGCTCGGTAGGATTGCCCCAGGTGGAGAAGCTGAGGGAGTGGCCATTGTTCCATTTCTTCTGAACGCCGAAGAAATAAGACAAGGCATTGTAGAAGGTTCCCTCTACATAACCACGGTTAGCCCAGCGATAGGTAAGACCTGCGGTAATGGCCCATCCACGATTGTTGAAGCCGCTGCTGTAAGTGTACATTCCGCGAAGGGTGTAGTTGCGGTTGGCTGCGGCGATGGAGGCGTACTGGCCTACCTGCATGCTTCCTGCGCGGAAATCATAGTTGTTGCTTCCAGCCATGCCTGTCATGGAATAGTTGTTTCCCTCGAATGGGAGCGCAAAATCCACATTGCGAGAGAAACGGTTCAGTCCGCCGATATTGGAGAAACGGAACTGACCGCTTTCCATGTCGTTGACAGGAGCACCGTTGATATAGACATCATTGTACTTTTGGTTGAAAGCACGGTAACGGAAACGCACCGGGGAGAACAGATAGCCTGCCTCCGATGCATAGACGTTAGAGTTAGAGTTGAGGATAGTCACGTTCTGTGACATGTCGTCATCCTCGCCCAACTGTGCTTCGGTGAATGTGAATGCGTTCTCGTCTAGGTTCGATGCCACCTTTTGCTCAGTGTTGTTCTGGGCAAAAACCATCGGACTGTAGCAGAGCGCAAGCATTGCTAATTTTACCTTTTGTTGCATAGTTTATAGTTTAATTACTAATATGGTGTGCAAAGTAACGAAATAATTTTTAAAAATGAAAGCTTTTTTGATTAAATTTTGATGAAATATGCGGTTTTCTCAAATAAAATGCCGATATTTGCATTCTGATAGCGTGCTTTCGCACATAATGCGGGTTTTGTGAATGATAAAAATTAGTAAAAAGAAATAAATCATGAAGAAAAATTTTCTGATGTTTGCCGCCTTGCTGATAGTCAGCTTGGCTGCTATCGCCCAAGGGCAGAAACGTTACAATCTCTATGCGGTGGGGTTCTATAACCAGGAGAATCTCTTCGACACTTGCCACGACGAGGGCAAGAACGACTATGAGTATCTTCCTGCCAAGGGATGGAATGGTATGAAATATACCAACAAGTTGAAGAACATGGCCAAGGCTCTCGCCGACATGGGTACCGACAAGTTGCCTAAGGTGGGCTGCGCTTTCATCGGCATGGCTGAGGTGGAGAATCACAAAGTGCTTGATGCGCTCATCGAACAGGAGCCTCTGAAGGCCCGTGGCATGAAGTACTGTCACATCGAGGGACCTGATCGCCGTGGCATCGACTGTGCCTTGCTTTACAATCCTGCTCTCTTCACCGTGAAGAATGTCAAGCTCGTGCCTTACGTGCAGGAGAAGGCGAAGGATAGTACTTTCTATACTCGTGGCTTCTTGACCGTGCGTGGTGAACTGGGTGGCGAGGATGTCGCTGTCATTGTGTGCCACTGGCCAAGTCGCTTCTCTGGCTCTTTCTATCGTGAGTCAGGTGCTCGCCAAACCAAGGCTGTGAAGGACAGTCTTCTTCGTATCAACAAGAACATGAAGGTGTTCGTGATGGGTGATATGAACGACGACCCTACCAACAAGAGTATGCACGAGGTGTTGCAGGCAAAGCCTGAGATAAGCCAAGTTGGTCCTGACGATATGTACAATCCTTGGTATAATATCTTGGCAAAGGAGGGTAAGGGTACCTTGTTCTATAATGGCAGTTGGAATCTCTTCGACCAAATCGTGGTGACTCCTAACTTGCTCAACAAGGATCCTAAGCACAAGGATTTCTCTACCTTGAAGTACTTTGCTCATCAGGTGTTCCGTCGTGATTACCTCATCCAGCAAGATGGCCAGTACAAGGGCGCTCCTCTCCGTACACAGGCTGGTGGCAGATGGCTCAACGGCTTCAGCGATCACTTGCCTGTGGTGATGTATCTCGTCAAGGAGGCGAAGTGATTTTAAAGGTAAAAAGGTAAAAGAGTAAAAAGGTAAAAAAGTAAATGCAGATTGAGAATCATCCTTTTGAGCCTTGGTTGCCGAAGAATGCGCATCTCTTGATGCTAGGTACGTTTCCACCGTCTTCCAAGCGGTGGTGTATGCCTTGGTATTATCCTAATTTCCAGAATGATATGTGGCGCATCTTCGGCATCATATTCTTCGGGGATAAGCTGCACTTCGTGGATGTGGATAAGAAGACTTATCGTCTGGAGGCAATCAAGGAGTTCTTGAAAGAAAAAGGAGTGGCGTTGTTTGATACGGCGCAGAAGGTGATACGTACCAAAAATACGGCTTCCGATAAAGACCTTCAGATTGTGGAGCCTTCCGACTTGGACGGGATGCTGAGAGCTTTGCCTGAGTGCAAGGCGGTGTTGACCGCAGGTCAGTTGGCTACCAAGGTGTTCTCTGAGCATTATGGCATTACGGAGACTCCCAAGATGGGCGGATATGTGGAGTTCGCTTTCGAGAATCGCACGTTGAGGCTCTATCGGATGCCAAGCAGCAGTCGGGCTTATCCGCTTGCGGTAGATAAGAAAGCGGAATATTATAAGGGGATGTTTGATGCTGTGCTTTGATATAATTATAAAATGTGCTTTGATATGATTATAATATGTACGCGCATACATATTTATATATAGTCTTGGTACAGATAACTATTTATGTAATAAATTAAAGAAAAAACAATGGACAAAGATAAGATTACCATTATCGGTATAGCAGGTGGTACTGGTTCGGGCAAGACCACCGTCGTAAAGAAAATCGTCGAGGCTTTGCCTCCTCACTATGTGGCAGTGGTGCCATTGGACTCTTATTATAACGATACGAGTCACATGACGGAAGAGGAGCGCCATGCCATCAACTTCGACCATCCAGATGCCTTTGACTGGAAACTCTTGCACAAGCAGTTGGCTGACCTTCGCAATGGCATTGCCATCGAACAACCTACTTACAGCTACTTGAAATGCAACCGTGAGAAGGAAACCATCCATGTCGAGCCAAAGCCTGTCATCATCATAGAGGGTATCATGACCTTGCTCAACAAGAAACTCCGTGACCTCATGGACTTGAAGGTCTTCGTGGATGCTGACCCAGACGAGCGACTGATTCGTAACATCCAGCGTGATACCATCGACCGTGGTCGTACGGTTTCTATGGTGGTGGATAGATACCTGAAAGTTTTGAAGCCTATGCACGAGCAGTTCATCGAGCCTACCAAACGCTATGCCGACATCATCATTCCTCAGGGAGGTGAGAACGAGAAGGGTATCGGCATCCTTTGCAGCTATGTCACGGGACTCGTGGAAGGGCTGGATGAGAAATAAAAGAAGAAATAAAAGAAAGAAAAATAAAAGGAGAAATATAGAAATAAAAAGGAAGAGAAGGGGGTGTCATAAGTAGGGCTGAAAGCTCAAAAGCCCCAAGTCCAGGGCAACGCCCTGTGTAATGATTACACCAAGAAAGTCGCCCTGAAAGAGCAAAAGCATCTTGTTATCAATGCTTTTGCCCTTTCAGGGCGTATTGATTGAGACTTATCTATCTCTATGTATCACAGTGCCGTTGGCTTGATGGGTGGCAAGCACGAGTACTTCTGCTATCTGGACATGCTCCGGAGCACTGGCGGCATAGAAGGCTACGTCGGCAATGTCGTTGCCATTGAGAGGAGTGATTCCTTCATATACTTTGTCGGCACGGGCGTTGTCGCCATGGAAGCGAACATTGGAAAAATTGGTCTCCACCAAACCTGGTTTCACGTTCGTTACACGTACCTTGGTGTGAGCCACGTCGATGCGCAATCCGTCGGAAATCGCTTTGACGGCAGCCTTGGTAGCACAATAAACATTGCCACCTGCGTATGCAGCGTCGCCAGCCACACTGCCAATGTTGATAATATGCCCATGGTTGCGAGCTATCATGCCAGGTACTATCAGGCGAGTCATCGTGAGAAGTCCCTTGATGTTGGTGTCGATCATCTGGTCCCAGTCCTCGAAGTCGCCTTCGTATTCAGGTTCGAGACCACGTGCCAAACCAGCGTTGTTGATGAGCACGTCGATGTTCTTCATGTACGAAGGAATGTAATCCACAGCTTTCTTGGCTGCCTCTCGGTTTCTGACATCGAAGGCCAACGCCAAGACATCTATTCCGTACTTCTTTTCCAATTCTTTCTTGAGAATTTCTAATTTGCCAGTGTTTCTGCCTGTGAGGATGAGGTCGTAACCTCCTTGGGCGAAACGATGGGCGCAACCTTCTCCGATACCGCTGGTCGCTCCTGTGATAAGTGCTATCTTGTTTGCCATAAGAGAGATATTTTTGTTTTTAATGTTAAGTGTTAAATGTTAAGTGTTATGTCGGGATAGAGGGGATTTCCTTTTCTATGAGAGAAACTTGAATGGACTAGAGTATCAAAACTCTGACTTCGGCGTTCCCCATTTTCTCGATTTCGTTCATCGGGCGTTTGAAATACACGCTCTGGATGGCTTTGTTGATAATGCCATGTCCTACAGCGAGGATAGTCTTGTCGGGATAGGTCACCTTGAGCCACGTGAGAAAATTCTGTGCGCGAGACTTCATCTTTTCCAACGATTCGATGTTGTCGGGCCAGTCTTTCGGGTCTTTGGGGAGAGAAGGTATGAACTTGCCTGTGAAGTCGCCCCAGTCACGCTCACGTATCAATGGGGTGGTGACGATTGCTTCCTTCGTAGTCATGTCTGCACCCTCATGGAAGTGTGGCTTCGCAATAATCTCGCAAGTTTGCAAACTGCGATACAAGTCACTTGATATGAATACGTCGATGTGGTCGTCTGCCATCTTCCTGGCTACTTCCTCAGCTTGTGCGATACCCTTGTCGTTCAACTTGCCTGGAGTCTGTCCTTGTAGTATCTGAGCTACATTGTCCACGGTCTCGCCGTGGCGTACAAGATATAATTTTGTCATAATATTCTAAATTTGCTCACAAAAGTACAAAAAAAGTTGGAGTTATCAAAGATAGTTTGTATTTTTGTAGAAGTTTTTTAGAGAATTGTAGAATATTTGTAAAATCATAGAATATGAAAGTAGTACATAGTTCTTTTTTCCGTGCTCTCTGTGCCATCATCGTGGGAGCACTTCTTATCCAATATCGTGAGCAGACCGTTACTTGGATAACGATTGCCATCGGTGTGTTGTTTTTCTTGTCAGGTGTTATCTCGGTTGCCACTTATTTCAGTGCCAAGCGCAACTTCGACAAGGTGGCTGTGGTGTATGATGCCAATGGCAAGCAACTTACAGGTCTGAAGCCAAATTTTCCTATTGTGGGAATCGGCAGCCTCTGTCTGGGCTTGATTTTGACATTGATGCCGAACACGTTCATCAATAGCCTGATGTTCATCCTCTCGGTGATTCTCATCATGGGAGCACTGACACAGTTTATGAATCTTGCCATGGCTCGCAAGATGGGTGGAGTAGGAATTGTCTATTGGATATTCCCTTCCATCATACTCTTGGTGGGCTTGCTTGCTGTCATCAAACCGTCAGCCATTGCGTCGGCTCCTCTCTTTGTGATTGGCTGGGCAATGCTCGTCTATGGTGTCGTGGAGTGTGTCAATGCCTTCAAGATTGCCAATAACAAGAGAAAGTGGACGAAAGCTGAGGAGGTTGGCTCTTCGACTACTCCATCTAGTGACGGAGGTTCTTATATTGAGGAAATCAAGGACGAGACATCGAAATAGTTGGCTTGTTAGGTCTAGTGCCTCTTGAAAACGAACAGGCAGAGACGGAAATTCCCCAATAGCTATCGGTGACGAAGCTATTGGGGAATTATGTTTTTTGATGGGCTCATCAACAAGAACCCTTCGGTATGAAAATCAAAAATCTTAGAGCTTGAACTTGTAACCCAATGTCAACTGGAATACGGAGTGGTTGCCGTCACCCTCTTTGAATACCTTGGTGCAACCGATGTTGTAACGAGCATCCAAGCAAACGTTCATGTACTCGTAAGAGATGCCAACTGGAACAGAGAAGTCAACAGACTTGATAGCACCTGTTTCGTCGTCAACCTTTACGCCAGCATACTTTACTGATGAAGAGGCCTTGAATCCTGGTTGAATACCAGCCTTCAGAGCAAGACCTTTAGCAACGTAGAAGTTAGCGAGGATAGGAATGTTGACGTAATCCATATTGTATTTCAGTTCTTTACCTTCCAGTGTAGCCTTGGCACCTTGCATAGAGTAAAGTACACCTGCGCTAATGCCCACTAATGGAGATACGTGGTATTCAGCTTCAAGACCGCCGACGAAACCAGCTTTATAATCAGCGTCATCGTCGCCTGTGATAGAAGAGCAGTTCAAACCAACCTTTGGCTGGAGAGTGAAATCACCTGCTGAATACTGTGCGAAAGCACCCATTGAAGACAGCATGAGGGCTGCCATTGCGAAAAACTTTTTCATAATCTCTAATTTTAAATTAGTTAATACTTACTTTTATCTTATTATATAATTAGAATTCTGCTAGTAGATCCTATCGGGAGTAGTCATTTCGCTAGCTCCCTATATCTTGGTAGCGAGGGCAAAGATATAGCAAATATTAATACAAAGCAAACTTTTTGGCAATTATTTTCCTTTTTCTACCAAAAAATCGCTTTTTTATTCCGTTATAGAATAGTTATGTTAAAATTAATCGCCGTTTTTCTTGCAAGTTATCGTGAAAAGGTATTGTCATTCGTAATGGAGTCCCAATTCTCATCCTCGTCGTCATCGAATCCGAACATGGCAGGATCGACAAAGGCATCGAGTGCTCGACGCTCCTTTTTCGTAGGGCGTCCTGTTCCTCTGGCTCTGTCAACAAATCCGCTGATGCGACTCATCTCCAACAGCTCGTATTGCTTAGGGTCGGTCACGTTCTTATAGACACCAAACAGCATCTTGGCACCCACACGTTGCTCTATACAGTCGAGTACTTCGAAAGAGTAGGTGATAGGAGCTTTCTTTACACTCACGACGTCACCTCTCTTAATAATATAAGAAGGTTTTCTCGTGACACCTCCCACGGTAACACGACCGTTCTTGCAAGCATCGGCTGCAATGCTGCGAGTCTTGTAGATGCGTGCAGCCCAAAGCCACTTGTCTATTCTTGCCGATTCTTTCATAATCTTTTATTTCTTACCGAGCTTGTTGTATTGGTTCATCGTGTTGTCGATGCCCTGGAGAACGAAGCTCTTGATAATTTCAACGCCGAGATCGATGGCAGGTTGGAGTTGCTTCAAGTCTTCCTCGCTGTACTTTCCCAGCACCCAGTCTATCTGACCGCCGCGAGGATAGTCGTTGCCGATACCCATGCGAAGGCGGGCATAGTCTTGACCGATGAGTTGCTGAATGTGTCCCAGACCATTATGACCACCATTGCTACCATTGGCTTTCAGGCGGAAGGCACCTAGTGGCAAGGCAAGTTCGTCACTGATGACAAGCAATCGTTTTTGGTCAATCTTCTCTTGGTTGAGCCAATAGCGGACGGCATTTCCGCTGAGGTTCATGAAGGTGGTAGGCTTCAGTAAGAAAACCTTGCGCCCCTTGATGGAAGTCTCGGCGATGAAGCCGTAACGCTTGTCCTCAAAATGAATATTGGACGCTTTAGCAAAAGCGTCCAATACCATAAATCCCGTGTTGTGTCTTGTTCCTGCGTATTCATCACCAGGATTGCCAAGACCACAAATCAAATATTTATCCAATTTGAAAAATCTAAAAGGTTTAAATTTACGGGTTGTCTAAACAAGATTACTCAGCGGCGGCGTCGTCAGCCTGCTGTGCAGCGAGCTGTGCGTTACGTGTCATCTTGATAGAGCAAACTACAACAGCCTTGCTTGTAGCCAACTCAAGACCCTCGAATGAAAGGTCACCTACCTTGATGCTCTTACCGATCTTCAAAGCAGTAACGTCGATGTCGAGGTGCTCAGGAATCTGCTGGTATGGAGCAGTAACGTTGATCTTGCGGATAGAAAGGTTCATACGACCACCATCGCGAACACCCTGTGCGAGACCTACCAACTTCACTGGAATACCGATAGTGATAGGCTTCTGGTCGTTCACCTCGTAGAAGTCAACGTGCAAAGGAGCGTCTGTTGTTGGGTGGAACTGAATCTCCTTCATGATAGCTGTGTGGCTCTCACCATCGATGATGAGGTTGATGACATATACGTGAGGAGTGTAGATGATCTTACGCAACTCAGAGAAAGGAACAGCGAATGACAATGCCTCTGGAGCACCGTTCTCACCTTTCTTCTCACCATACAAGTTGCAAGGAATAAGACCTTCCTTACGTAATGACTTAGAAGCTTTCTTGCCAAGGTCTGTACGCTTCTGACCTGTTACATTAATCTCTTTCATTTGTGTTACTCTAAATTAAGTATTAATAATTAGTGCCTTAACTCGCCATCACACGGATAAGCTTTGCAAAAGCGGGTGCAAAATTACAACAAATATTTGAATTGAACAAATTTATGAGGAGAAAAATGCGAAAAAGTTCATGATATATGTCTTCTTTGGTAAGAAAATCCCCTTATAACCTTAAAAAAGTAGAAATAATTTGCCGTTTTCTTGCTAGTTTCCTATAAAATATGTATTTTTGCCGTGTCAAAGTATGACATGAATGTATTTAAACCTTTAAATTATTAGAGAATGATTAATAGGGATTTAATTAGAAGAAAGATTGTGCAGTTAACCTATGCGTACTATCAAAACGGCAATCGAAACATGGATAATGCTGAGAAGGAACTTCTTTTTAGCCTTTCCAAGGCGTACGACTTGTATAACTACATGTTGCAACTCATTGTGGCTGTAACTAAGGAGGCTCGTAAACGTTACGACTTGGAGGTGGCTCGTGCTCAGCGTGAGGGAACAGAGGCTCCTTCGCAGAGATTTGCTTTTAATCGCTTGGCTGTTCAGTTGGAAGAAAACAAAATGCTAAGTGAGTGGGTGGATGCTAAAAACTCCACTTGGGACGAGGACATTGAATTTGTTCGTAAACTTTATACAAACATCACCTCTAGTGAAGTTTTCCAGGAGTATATGGAGGCGGAAGAGAATGACTATGAGGCCGACCGCGAGGCTTGGCGCAAGTTCTACAAGTTGTTTGTTATGAACAATGATGACTTGGATGCTCTCTTGGAGGAGAAGAGCCTTTATTGGAATGATGACAAGGATGTGGTAGATACTTTCGTGCTGAAGACCATCAAG
Source organism: Candidatus Segatella albertsiae (assembly GCA_002451555.1). Lineage (GTDB taxonomy): Bacteria > Bacteroidota > Bacteroidia > Bacteroidales > Bacteroidaceae > Prevotella > Prevotella albertsiae. The sequence goes on along the minus strand of DKCU01000074.1, from coordinate 6,476 downwards.
CGCTTCGAGGAGTCTAACAAGGCTAACCAGAAATTGCTTCCTGAGTACAAGGATGCCGAGGATCGTGAATTCGCACGTAAATTGTTCCGCGCCACTATCCTCAATGGCGATCAGTATCAGCGTTATATGAGCGATGCTTCTCGCAACTGGGACTTCTCTCGCTTGGCTTACATGGATGTGGTTCTCATGCAGATTGCCATTGCAGAGTTGGTCAACTTCCCTAATATCCCTGCTTCCGTTACCATCAACGAGTATGTTGACTTGGCGAAGGTGTATAGTACGCCTCGTAGTGGTGGATATGTCAATGGTATGCTCGACAATATCGGAAGATTCCTCATCGAAAAGGGCATTATCCTCAAGGAGTTGCCTCCTCGCAAGGAACATAAAAGATAAATCGGCTGTCGGTCTTCGGCATTCGGCTATGGGAGAAAATAGAAAATAAGTAATAACATTTAATAATAAGGTAATATGAATTTATTATTGCAAGCACAAGGTGGTGGTAGCATGAGCTTTCTGATCATGATGGTGGCCATCTTCGTTATCATGTGGTTTTTCATGATTCGTCCTCAGCAGAAGAAACAGAAGGAAATCCGCAATTTCCAGAACTCTTTGCAGGAAGGTTCTAAGGTTGTTACGGGTGGTGGTGTCTATGGCACAGTAAAGCGCATCAACTTGGAACAGAATACTGTTGAGGTGGAAGTGGCTCGTGGTGTTGTTATCACTGTAGCCAAGAGCTATGTGTTCGCCGACGCTACAGCTCAGACTCCTAATGCGTAATCTAGAACAGATATTTCAGGGAATTAGAAACTTTTTGTTCAGTACTTTGAACAAGGAGTTTCTGATTTTTTTGTTCTTTCTCGCTCTCAGTGGCACATTTTGGTTAATGATGTCGCTCAATGAGACTTATGAGAAGGAATTCGATATTCCTGTGCGCCTTGTTGGGGTGCCGAAAAATGCCGTTGTTACAGGGGAACTTCCTGATACAGTGAAGGTTGTCGTGAGGGACAAGGGCTTTACGCTTGTTACGTATGAGTATGGTAAGTGGTTTCGCCCTCTCTCGTTCAAGTTTGCTTCTTATGCGGATGAAGACCAGGGGCATGGGGTGATTCCTAACACCGATGTTGTCAAGCAAGTGCAATCCCAACTTTATGGCTCTAGCAAATTGGTGTCCGTGAGACCCGAGAAGATGGACTTCTACTTCACGTATGGCTCCTCGAAGCAGCTGCCGGTGAAGTTTAGGGGGCATATTACCACGACTAAGTCTTACTATCTGGCACATACGGAGTTCTTGCCTGGTACGGTGACGGTCTATGCCAACAAAAAGCAACTCGATAAGTTGAAGTATGTGGAGATAGAGCCGTTCTCTTTTCGCAACTTGCAGGATACGATTCATCAAACTGTTCGCTTGCAGAAGATAAGGGGTGTTAAGATTGTTCCTGGTACGGTGCGTCTTTCTGTCTATCCTGATGTGCTGACGGAAGAGTCGGTCGAGGTTCCTGTTACGGCGGTCAATATGCCTGATGGCATGGTGCTTCGAACATTTCCTTCTAGGGTGACAGTGCGATTTACCATCGGTGCAAGTTTGTTCAGAACCATTCGTCCTGACCAGTTTAAAGTGGTGGTCGATTACGAAGAACTTTCAGACAATCCTTCCGACAAGTGTACGTTGCAGCTACGAAGCGTGCCTCATACAGTCAGCAAGGCAAGATTGGACATCGATAAAGTGGATTACCTGTTGGAGCAGCAATGATTTTTAAGTTAGGAGTTAGAAGTAAGGGGTTGCGATGAAGAAAATTGCAATTACGGGAGGCATAGGTAGCGGTAAGAGCTATGTATGTCGCATCTTGGAGAAGCACGGTGTCAAGGTTTACGACTGCGATGCGGGGGCTAAAAAGCTGATGCGCTCGGATGCCAATTTGCAGACAGCTTTGATGCAGCTGGTTGGCGGCGACGTGTATAGCGACGAAGGTATCTTGCAAAAGCCTGTGCTTGCCAAGTTCCTTTTGGCGAGCGAGGCAAATAAGCAGGCGGTCAATGATGTGGTGCATCCTGCCGTGGCTCGTGATTTCGAGCAGAGCGACTGCGACTGGTTGGAGAGTGCTATTCTCTTTGATAGTGGTTTCGATCGCCGCACCCATTTTGACTATGTGGTCTGCGTCACGGCTCCCATTTCTGTGCGCTTACAGCGCATCATGCAGCGTGACCATATCTCACGAGAGAAGGCGCAGCAATGGATAGATGCAGTGATTCCCCAGGAAGAGCTGGTGGCTCGATCCGACTTTGAAATCGTCAACGATGGGGCGAGAGACTTGGAGGAACAAGTCTCGGAATTATTTAAAAAGGTAAATAGTTAAGAACAGAACAATAGAAATAATAAAAATAGAATAATAAAAAAGACAATGGAAACAATTCTTTCAATTGCAGGCAAGCCAGGCCTTTATAAACTGGTATCTCGTGGAAACAGAAACCTCATCGTGGAGACACTCGATGAGACTCACAAGCGTATTCCAGCTTTCGCTACCGACCGTGTGACAAGCCTTGGTGACATTGCCATGTACACCGATGCAGACGAAGTTGCACTTTGGGAGGTGTTGGAGAGCGTAGGCAAGAAGGAGAACAGCCAGGCAAGCAGCCTCAACTATAAGAAGTGCTCTGCTGATGAACTTCACACTTACTTCGCAGAGGTTTTGCCTAACTACGATCGTGATCGTGTACACGACAGCGACATCAAGAAGTTGCTCCAGTGGTACAACATCCTCGTGAAGGCGGGTATCACAGACTTCAAGGCTACTTTGGCTCCAACTCAGGGCGACAACGTAGATGACCGTGAGGAGCAGGAAGCTGCCGCAGAGTAATTCCTATACATTATTATATATAAGGAGGGTGTGTCATAAGTATTTTGCCTAAAATTCGCAAAGGACATGACTTATGGCACATCCTCTTTTTTTTCCTATAAACTACCTCCTACCTTTTCTAACATTTCCGCCAAAATGTCGGATGTTTCTGTCGAAATGTCACGAAGAAAGCACTTGGTACATATCTTGTAATGTTGGAAAATGTAAGCGATAACGCAAGGAGTCCTTACATGAGATAAATAACTAGAAAATAAACAAATAAAGATAGGAGATAAAGATTATGATGGACAGAAATTCTTGGATACCAGAAGTCTTCAATGGACTTTTCAATGAAGGTTATATGCCAAAGGCTAATGCTACAGCCCCAGCTATCAACGTCAAGGAGTCTATGACACAATATACAGTAGAAGTCGCAGCGCCAGGTATGCGCAAGGAGGACTTTGAGGTAAACCTCAATGAGGATGGCGACTTGCACATCAAGATGGAAAACAAGCGACAGAACGAGAAACAGGAAGAGCATGTATATCTTCGTCGCGAGTTCTCATACGCAAAGTTTGAGCAGACATTGATTTTGCCAGACGATGTCGATAAAGAGAAGATTTCCGCAAAGGTTGCTGATGGCGTGCTGACCATCGGTTTGCCTAAGATGACTCAGGAAGAGCAGAAAATTGCTCGCCAGATTACGGTTGGGTAAAATTTAGAAAGCTCTCTCTTATAAACGATATATTTGAAAATTCTCTCTTAAATTAATAGATTAGTAATAGGATTAGTATTTGTTCATACAATTAGGTTTTAGTTAGTAAAGGTTGTTAGGTAGAAAATCCCCAGACGCAGATTGCGCTTGGGGATTTTTATAGGTAGCAAGAACTTGTGGAGTTTTTGTAAACAAGAATATACGAAAAGGAAACAAAGAAACCTTAGAAATGTGATAAAAAGCTAAAGTGTTGACTTTTTGACACGAAATTTTGGAGATTTCGGAAAAAAATAGTAATTTTGCAGCCGCTTTTGCGTATGGACTATACAAGTTCATGGCAAATAGTCAAATCTGAGTGCTTGGTAAACCTCGTTAAAAACAAGAAAAATGGAAAAGAAAACAACTCAAGTGAGTGTGCTGTTTATGCTTTTCAGCATTCTCTTCTGCGTATGCCTCATAGCGGCTAACGTGCTCGAAACAAAGCAAATCGCATTTGGACCTTTCTCCTTGACGGGAGGTCTCATCGTGTTCCCAGTGAGTTACATCATCAATGATGTAGTCTGTGAAGTTTGGGGATATCAGAAAGCTCGTCTGTTGATATGGACAGGTTTCGCCATGAACTTCTTCTTCGTGGCACTCGGTGCCATCTGCGATGCCATCCCTGCTGCCCCTTATTGGACGAACGATGCAGGATTCCATGCCATCTTTGGCTTGGCACCACGTATAGCCGCAGCTTCGTTTGTAGCATTCATCGTAGGTTCCTTTGCCAATGCGTATGTGATGAGCGTGATGAAGATACGAGATGGAGGCAAGCATTTCTCGGCACGTGCCATATTGAGCACCTTGGCAGGAGAGAGTTGTGACAGCATCATCTTCTTCCCATTGGCGTTGGGCGGTGTGGTTCCTACATCCGAGTTGCCTTGGCTGATGCTTTGGCAGGTGGTATTGAAGACCGTGTATGAAATCATCGTGTTGCCAGTGACTATTCGCATCGTGAATGCTACCAAGAAGCATGCGGGTGAGGATACTTACGACAATGGTATCTCTTACAATGTGTTCAAGATATTCAGCCTCAGCTAAATAGGGATGTCTTTCGGCATCGATACTAAACATACAATATTTATCAAATTACCAAGACAGTGGATAGAAAACAAGATGGTTTGCAGGCTCTTGGAGCCAAGACCGAATATAAAATGGATTATGCGCCAGAGGTGCTGGAGACTTTTGTCAACAAGCATCCGGGCAATGACTACTGGGTACGATTCAATTGCCCTGAGTTTACATCGCTTTGTCCGATTACGGGACAGCCAGACTTTGCTGAGATTCGCATCAGCTACATTCCTGATGTGAAGATGGTGGAGAGCAAGAGCTTGAAACTTTATCTCTTCAGTTTCCGCAACCATGGCGACTTCCATGAGGACTGTGTCAACATCATCATGAAGGATCTCATCAAGCTGATGGAGCCGAAGTACATCGAGGTAACAGGAATATTTACTTCTCGTGGTGGCATCAGCATTTGGCCTTATGCCAATTATGGCAAGCCAGGCACCAAGTATGAGAAGTTGGCGGAGCAGCGATTCGCTACCCATGAGTAGAATTTACAGCACATTATTAGGAAAAGAAATATCCTAAGTATATGTGTATGAGTATAAAAAGATGATTTAAGGCTACACCTGAGGCATACGAGGCCAAGGGCGTAGCCTTTTTCTTGTTTTTTAGGTTCTCTATCTTGATGATTTTACTTTTTATGTCTTAGTTTTACCTCTTATATATCGGTTTAACTTTCTATATATAATAAGGTGTAGCGTGCTTTTTTATTGGAAAATATAGGAGTGTACACGTGCTAATCAAAGTTTTTAGTTAAATAGTGTTGTTAAAAGTTGACTTATTGAATAGTATTTTATAAATTTGTCAACAAAAGACGTAAAATGACTAAAGGCCAATTTTCGATAAGGTTACATGAGGCAAGGCTTGCAATGGGACTCAGCATGGATAAGCTTGCTGAACGTACAGGTTATGCCATTACCAAACAGAGCATATCTCGATACGAAAAAGGAGATATGTTGCCCAAACATGATGCATTGGCTTCATTATCGCAGGCATTGAAAATCAGTGAAGCTTATTTCAAGGGAGCGAATTTGAGCATAGATGTACCCATGCTTCGAACGACATCGAGAAACAAATTGTCTGAAGATGAGCTACAAGTGTTGGAAGCCAAACTTTCTTTTTGGGCAGAGCAATACCTTTCCAAGGAACGTGAAGCAGGGATAGTCGCAAAATATGAAAATCCGATTCTAGGAACGAATGTTTCCACTTTGGAAGAGGTTATCCGAGCTGCCGACTTGCTTCGAGGTAAATGGCATTGTGGAGATGGTCCGATAGCCAGTGTGCTTCGGTTGTTGGAAAGAAAAGGCATCAAGATTTTGGTGGCGGAACTGCCAGATGGAGTATTTGGAATGAGTACATGGGCGGATAGGAGACATCCATTGATGGTGTTGGATATCCGAACAAACAAGACAACAATAGAGCGTTTGAGATTTACAGCTTGCCATGAGTTGGCTCATTTGCTCCTTAATTTTTCAGAAGACTCTGAGTTTGGCGTAGAAAAGCGATGTGACCTGTTTGCCAGCTTCTTGCTAATGCCCAAGAGCTCTTATGTTGAGGAGTTGGGAGGAGCACATCGGGAAACATTGACTCTTGAAGAGATGATAGATATCAAGGAACTCTATGGCATATCATTGGCTTCTCTTTGTATTGCAGCCAGAGATTATGGCATTATCAGTACCGAATACAAACGTTGGTGGTATGACAAATACATTAAGCCCAATCCTTGGGAAAAAGACTTGGGACATTATAGATATCCTGAGACTGTAGGTTGGGAAAAGAGAATAGATTCGAGAATAAATTATGAGTCCACTTGAAAAAGT